>UQIS01000028.1 GCA_900541245.1 uncultured Collinsella sp. | reverse complement strand
GGTGGCTGAGCCCGATGGAGTACCGCAGGAAGCTTGGATACGCCTAGGCGCGGTCCAAGAAATCGTCCGCACCCCCATACAGGAACTATTCCACCGCAACTTCTTGCTCGTCTTTTTGGGATGGAGCCGTTTCGGTTTGGTAAAATACCTCCGCACTTGGGAACGGATGGGCTCCGGTGGGCTCCGCGGTCCTCAAAACCGTTGCGAGGCGTGCAAAACGTCTTGGATGTGTTCGATTCACATACGTTCCCGCCATACGCTACCAGCGCTTTTGTGCTCGCGGTCTTGCTGCGTGCCGCAAAGGCGCTGTTTTGTTTTTGCACGGGCTTTTCGTAGCGCCGCTATTTCGGTGGCGGTATTTGGCTTCGTGTGCCGGATTTTGAGCATGCCGATGGGGGTGGTTTGCCGTATGACTACCGTAAGACGGACCGATCTTTCTTGTGTCGTCCAGGCGGGCGGGTTGTCGTCGCGCATGGGCTGCGATAAGGCGCGCATGGCGTTTTGCGGTGAGCCGCTCATCGAGCGCGTACTGGGTCGGTTGGCGCCAGTTGCCGGTGAGTTGGTCGTGACGACGTCGCGTCCCAGCGAGCTTGCCTACCTTGAGGAGCGCACGTTTGGCGGCCTGGTGCCGCGAATAGTGCCGGACCTTGAGGGGTCGGCGGGCGCCATGCGCGGCATCGCGAGCTCGCTGGCTGCGGCTCGGCTTCCTCATGCGGCTATCGTCGCCTGCGATATGCCGTTTGTCTCGCCGGAACTCATCGGCGCGCTTGCCGATCGTGTTGAGGCCGAGGCGCTCGACGTGTGCGTGCCGCGCGAGGAGCGGGGGATTGAGCCGCTTTGCGCCGTCTGGCGCCGTGACGCGTGTGCGCCGGTTGCCCAAGAGCTGCTCGCCTGCGACCGCCAGCGCATTCGCTGCCTGATCAATCGCGTTCAGGCCGGTTATATGGATGAGCCGCAGATTGTTAAGGCCGCGGGCTCGACGCTCTGCTTTGAAAACGTCAATACACCCGAGGAGTTTGCGGCGGCCGAGTTGCTTGCCTAGACGATTGGAGTTGCCATGTCTCACGATATTTGTCCCGACACGGGAGAGCCTTGCACTTGCGATGGTTCCGAGCCCTGTACCTGCGGCTGCGGTGGCTGTGGGCATACTGCGGAAGAGGAAGCGGCCGCCGCGGCGTATCGTGAGGCACACCTCGAAGGCCCATCCGGTGATGCCCTCGACCACGAGCGCAAGATTATCGTTTCGTTCGATAGCACCTTCGATGTGATGGAATGCGAGCAGCTGTGCCTTGCCGCCGGTGTGCTCGGGCGCAACATGCCGCTGCCTAACAAAAACACCGCCGGCTGCGGACTGTGCTGGGCTATGCCGTTCTCGGGCGATGCCCTCGCCGCCTTCCGTGCCGCCACCGAGGGCCACGTAATCCCCGCCGACTACCATCAGCTCGTCCTCTAACCACCAAAACCACCACAAAGGTGCCTGTCCCCAATGTGGTGGTTCGGAACATGTGGACGAAACAGCTTCGAAACACGCGATTTGCACGTTGGGTGCTCAAAAACGCTTCTACCTGCATCGTAATCAAAACGAAACATCTGCTCGTCGGCTTATGCGTAACTTTCTCGCAACAGTGCGATATTATCCATACTCGATAAAGCTCGCGGCGCATGGGGCGCCTCGAACGATACTTTTCTTTTCCATCAATTGGAGGAAGCATGAGCTACACGCAGAAAGTTCTCGAAGAGCTCAAGGCCCGCTATCCCGAGCAGCCTGAGTTCATCCAGGCCGCGACCGAGATTCTCGGCACCATCCAGCCGGCGCTCGACGCCCATCCCGAGTACGAGGAGGCCGCCCTGCTTGAGCGCCTCGTCGAGCCCGAGCGCATCGTCATGTTCCGTGTTCCTTGGGTCGACGACCAGGGCAAGGTTCAGGTCAACCGCGGTTACCGCGTCGAGTTCAACTCTGCCATTGGACCCTACAAGGGCGGCCTGCGCTTTAACCCGACGGTCACCCTGGGTATGCTCAAGTTCCTGGGTCTGGAGCAGATCCTCAAGAACAGCCTGACCACCCTTCCCATGGGCGGCGGCAAGGGCGGCTCCGACTTTGACCCCAAGGGCAAGTCCAACAACGAGATCATGCACTTCTGCCAGTCCTTCATGACCGAGCTCTATCGCCACATTGGCCCCAACACCGACGTTCCCGCCGGCGACCTGGGCGTTGGCGGCCGCGAGGTTGCCTACCTGTTCGGTCAGTACAAGCGCCTGACCAACGAGTGGACCGGCGTTCTTACCGGTAAGGGCCTCTCCTTTGGCGGCTCGCTCGCCCGTACCGAGGCCACCGGTTACGGTCTGGCCTACTTTGTGGACGAGTACCTTAAGAGCCGCGGCGACTCCTTCGAGGGCAAGAACGTCGTCGTTCACGGCTCCGGCAACGTCGCTATCTACGCGGTCCAGAAGGTCACTCAGCTCGGCGGCAAGGTGCTCGCCTGCTCCGATACCCACGGCTGGGTCGAGGATCCCGACGGCATCGACTACACCGTGCTCGAGCACATCTACAACAAGAAGCGCTCTGGCCACGACAAGGGCGTTACGCTCGCCATGTACGTTGACGAGAAGCCCAACGCCGTGTGGCACGAGGGCGACGGCCGCGGCGTTTGGCAGCTGCCCTGCGACATCGCGCTGCCCTGCGCTCGCGAGAACACGCTGCTGCTCGAGGATGCCCAGGCGCTCGTCGCCAACGGCTGCAAGGTGGTCGGCGAGGGCGCGAACATGCCCACGACCATCGAGGCCACGACCTACTTCCAGGAGAACGGCGTCGCCTTTATGCCTGGTAAGGCTGCCAACGCCGGTGGCGTGCTCGTGTCCGGCCTGGAGATGAGCCAGAACGCCGAGCACCTGTCCTGGACCTTCGAGGAGGTCGACGGCAAGCTCGAGCAGCTCATGCGCGGCATGTTCCACAACGTGGACGACACCGCCAAGGAGTACGGCCAGGAGGGCAACTTTGTCATGGGCGCCAACATCGCCGGCTTCCTGAAGGTCGCCGACGCCATGCTCGCCCAGGGCGTCTGCTAAATCTTCGCTCGACATAGTATGCGATGAGGCTCCCAGCCATTTCGGCTGGGAGCCTTTTCTATCCCGGAGGACTCCTCATAACTTGCGGTGATATACGGACTGTTTAGCGTCCCAGAACGGCTAATCAGTCCGTATATCACCGCAAGTTATGGATGGGTGGGTGGATTTTGTCCTAAAACGGTGTGCGGCCCCTCGTTTGGTACACTTAAAAGTACTGGACAAGTGAAGAGATGGGGGAGAACGTGCTCAAGTTCGGTACCTACGTCCGTGTTGGAAACGCGGCCGAAGCCTATGAGCTCTTACAGAAGAACCGCAACAACAAGATTGTGGGCGGCGGCATCTGGATGCGCCTGGGTTCGCGTCGCGTGGCGACGGCGATTGACCTTTCGGCCTGCGGACTCGATCAGATCGAGGAGACCGAGACCGAGCTTCGCATCGGCGCCATGTGCACCCTGCGCCAGCTCGAGCGCCATGCCGAGCTCAACGCGCTTGTCAACAACGTCTTTGAGTTTGCCGTCCACGATATCGTGGGCGTGCAGCTGCGCAATACCGCCACGGTGGGCGGCAGCATTTATGGCCGCTTTGGCTTCTCAGATGTGCTCTCCGCCTTCCTCGCGCTCGATTCCTATGTTGAGCTGACGGGCGCCGGCCGCGTGCCGCTCGCCGAGTTCGTCGATATGGGCTACGTGCGCGACGTTATCGAGCACGTGGTGGTCGTTAAGCACGATTACCGCGCAAGCTATGAGGCCGTGCGCAAGGCCGCGACCGACTTCCCCTCCTTAAACGTCACCGCTGCCTGGTGGAACAACAGCTGGCATGTCACCGTGGGTGCCCGTCCGCTGCGCGCAACCCTGCTGCAGGGCGAGGCATGCGGTCTGGTGAACGAGCAGCCTTCTGAGGAGGAGCTTCGCGCCCTGGCCGCATCCGTGCGCGTGCTGAGCTACGGCACCAACCTGTGGGGCTCGGCCGAGTACCGCCGTCGCATCTCGGCACCGCTCGCCGTCCAGGCCGTGCGCCGCGCCGCCGGCATCGAGCTTTCGGCCGCGCTTGCCCGCGAGCTCGAGACCGTGCAGATCCCTAAGTTCGCCACGGACGAGTATTCCTGCCGCCGCGTGCCCGGCGTCGATTCTAGCGAGGTGCGCTAATGGCTGCCAAACTCATCGATCTTTCCTTTACGCTCAACGGCCGTAAGGTCAAGGTTCAGATTGCCTCCGACACCATGCTCTTTGCGCTGCTGCGCGAGCAAGGCTGCGCGTCGGTGCGCTGCGCCTGCGAGACCACCAACTGCGGCCTGTGCACGGTGTGGCTCGACGGCGACCCGGTGCTGAGCTGCTCGGTTCCCGCCGCCCGCGTCGAGGGCCACACCATTACCACGCTTGAGGGCCTCAAGGCCGAATCCGAGGCACTGGCCCGTGCGATGGCTGCCGAAGGCGCCGAGCAGTGCGGTTTTTGCGCCCCCGGCCTTATCATGAACGTGTTGGCGCTCGCCCGCGCCGCCAAGGAGGACCCGAGCCTCGTCGCCACGCGCGAGGAGCTCTCGCGCCAGCTCGCCGGCAACCTGTGCCGCTGCAGCGGCTACGAGAGCCAGCTGCGCGCCATCGTCCGCTTCCTCAGCGAGTCCGGCGTGCAGGTGGGCTTTGAGATGCCCGCCCTGCCGGTCAACGACACGAGCTGCGACGGTGTCTCCTACAAGCAGATTACTCATAAGCAGCCCAAGAAGGACTCGAAGGCCCTGCTCGAGGGCCGTCCCGTCTACACGGGCGATATGGTGCCCGCCGGCGCGCTCATCGTTAAGCTCAAGCGCAGCCCCTATGCCCGCGCCAAGATCCGCTCTATCGACACGTCGCGTGCCCTCAAGGTGCCCGGCGTGGTGGGCGTCTACACCTACGAGGACGTGCCCAAGCGCCGCTTTACCATCGCCGGCCAGAGCTATCCGCAGCCGAGTCCCTACGACCGCCTGATTCTCGAGAACCTAGTGCGCTATCAAAACGAGGAAGTGGCGATCGTCGCCGCCGAGACCGAGGAGGCCGCCGACAAGGCGCTCAAGCTCATCAAGGTCGACTACGAGGTGCTCGAGCCCTTGCTCGACTTTACCAAGGCACTCGATAGCGACATCGTGGTCCACCCCGAGGGCGACGTGACCTTTATGTTCCCGCAGGGCGGCGACGTTGCTCGCAACCTGGTGTGCAGCGGTACCAGCGATTATGGCGATCTGGACGAGGCTTTCGCCCAGAGCGACATCGTCTTTGAGCGCACTTACACCAGCCAGGCCACGCAGACCGCGCCCATGGAGACCTTCCGCGCCTTCGCGACGACCGACGCGTTCGGCCGCATCTCGGTGACCACCTCTACGCAGGTGCCCTTCCACGTGCGCCGCATGGTCGCGCAGTCACTCGACATCCCGCAGTCGCAGGTGCAGGTCATTAAGCCGCGCATCGGCGGCGGCTTTGGCTCCAAGCAGACGGGCTGCTGCGAGATCTTCGTGGCGTTTGTGACCCAGCAGACCGGCCGTCCGAGCTACTGCTGCTACACCCGCGAGGAGACCATCACTGCGGGCAACTCGCGCCACCAGATGCAGATGACCGTCAAGCTGGGCGCCATGAACGACGGCACCATCACGGCCATCGACCTGCATACGCTGTCCAATGCCGGTGCGTATGGCGAGCACGCCACCACGACGATCGGCCTTTCGGGTCACAAGAGCCTGCCAATCTACAACCACGTGAAGGCGAGCCGCTTTAGCTGGGACGCCGTCTACACCAACACTAACCGCGGCGGCGCGTATCGCGGCTACGGTGCCACCCAGGGCCAGTTTGCCGTGGAGAGCGCCGTCAACGAACTCGCCGACATGCTGCACATGGACCCCGCCGACCTGCGCCTTAAGAATATGGTGCACGAGGGCGAGGTCATGCCGCAGTACTACAACGAGAAGCTCAACGCCTGCGCGCTCGACCGCTGCCTGCTGCGTGCGATGGACATGATCGGCTGGCGCGACAAGCCGCTGGCCGTGGACCTGGGCGACCGCGTGCGCGCCCTGGGCTGCGCGCTCACCATGCAGGGCTCGGGCATTTCCAACGTGGACATCGCCGGCATTGACATGCGCCTGGAAGAGGACGGCTTCATTACCATCGGCACCGGCGCTACCGATAACGGCATGGGCGTCGACACAATCCTGGCGCAGATTGCCGCCGAGGAGCTGGGCGTGGAGAGCTCGCTGATCGTGGTGCGCGGCGTAGACACCGATGTGTCGCCGTTCGACGCCGGCTCGTACGCGAGCTCCGGTACCTACGTGACGGGCCTGGCCGCTAAGAACGCCGCGACCGAGCTACGTGAGAAGATCTGCGTCAAGGCCGCCCAGATGTGGGATGTGGACGCCGCCGACGTGGTCTACGATGGCCAGTACGTGCGACTGTCCGACGAGCGCGCCGCTCGCGAGCGCGGTCGCTACCTTACGCTGCGCGACTTTGCCAACCTGTGTGTCAAGAACATCGCGGGCGGCGACGCGCTGACCTCGCACGCCTCTGCCTGCTTGCCCGTTTCGCCTCCGCCGTTTATGGCCGGCATTGCCGAGGTCGAGGTCGACAAGGCCACCGGTAAGGTGACCGTGGTGGATTACGCCGCGGCCGTCGATTGCGGCACCGTGATCAACGAGGCGCTCGCGCGCGTCCAGGCCGAGGGCGGCATTGCCCAAGGTATCGGCCACGCGCTCTACGAGATTGTCGAGCACGATGACCGCGGCCGCCTGCGCACCGGCAACTTTATGAGCTACAAGCTGCCCACGCGCCTGGATATCGGCAGCATTCGCGTGGCCTTTGAGCCGAGCTATGAGCCGACGGGTCCCTTTGGCGCCAAGTCGATCGGCGAGGTCGTCATCAACACGCCGCTCGCCGCCGTGGCCTCGGCCGTCGCACACGCCACCGGCCACCAGGTCCGCTCGCTGCCCATCACGCCGGAGAAAGCGCTGCTGGGGGAGTAGCGGGTCAGCGAACAAGTCGTAATTGGCGGGGCGGGGCAACTCGTCCCGCCTTTTGCACTCGTGGTGAGGTCGTGAGCCTGTAAAAGGTGTGCGTGCGCTTGCCGTTCGTATCTGCTATCATTCCTAGTCTGTGCGCTCATGCGGGCGTGGCGGAATTGGTAGACGCGCCAGATTTAGGTTCTGGTGGGATTCCCGTGAAGGTTCGAGTCCTTTCGCCCGCACCAACGCACCTGCGTCGGCTCCCGCCGTCGCGACTCTTTGTTGCATAAAGGTACCAGCACCTCAGATAAGCTGGGCAGTATGAGGAGGAACGTGTTGAACATCACCGCTTCTGACGTCAAGGACGCCAAGCTCACCGCTACGGTCACCATCCCGGCCGCCGACGTCGACGCCGCGATCAAGAAGGCCTACAAGGACACCGCCAAGAAGTACCGCTTCCCGGGCTTCCGCGCCGGCAAGGCTCCCCGTCCGGTCATCGACTCTGCTCTTGGCGCCGAGGCTACCCTCGCTCAGGCCACCAACGACCTGATCGCCGCCAACGAGCCCGTCGTCCTCAACGAGCTGGACATCGTCCCCACTAAGAACGGTGACTACAAGGAGCTCGACCTCGCCAAGGATCACGAGGACTACACCTACACCGTCGAGTTCTCCCTGCGTCCTGCTGCCGAGCTCTCCTCCTTCGACGCCGTCGAGATCGAGATGCCTCCCGCGGAGGTTACCGAGTCCGAGATCAACAACCAGGTCGAGATGCTCCTCAACTACCGTGCCACCTTCGAGGACGTCGAGGGTCGCGCCGTCGAGGCCGAGGACTACGTCACCGTCGACCTCAAGGCCGTCGAGAACGCCGACAACTTCGCTGCCGAGGGCCGCATGCTCATCGCCGGTAGCGACAGCAACCCCAAGGAGTTCAACGAGGCCCTGATCGGCGCCAACGTTGACGACGTCAAGACCGTCACCTGGACCGACGAGGTCGAGGAGGGCGAGGAGGCCGAGACTCACACCGTCGAGGTCACCGTCAAGGGCATCAAGGTCCGTAACACCCCCGAGCTCACCGACGAGCTCGTCAAGTCCGACTTTGGCTTCGACAGCATCGAGGCCATGCGCGACGCCATCAAGATCGAGATCGAGCAGGACAAGGCTTCCCGCCTGCCGGCCGAGAAGGAGAACCGTTGTGTCTCCGCTCTCGCCGAGCGTCTGCAGCTCGACGAGATGGACGCCGACTACGAGCAGTCCGTCTTTGAGGAGCTCGGCCAGAACTTCCTGTCCAACCTCGCTGCCCGCGGCATGACCCTGGACACCTGGCTGCCTGCTTCCGGCCTGACCATGGAGCAGTTTATCGGCGACCTGCACAAGCAGGCCAACGACGTTGCCCGTGAGTCCCTGGCGCTCGACGCTCTCGCCCGTGAGCTCAAGATCGAGGTCACCGAGGACGACATCAACGCCGAGTTCGAGAAGGCCGGCGTCAAGGACGTCGAGGCTTCCAAGGCCGAGTTCATTGCCGATGGCCGCATGCCTGCCGTCCGCGAGTCCATCCGTCGCTCCAAGGCCGTCGATCACCTGGTCGAGAACGCCAAGGTGACCGAGGTCGACGAGACCGCCAAGGACGCCGAGTAATTCTCGCCACCTTGCCCGCGAGCGCATGCGTGCGCCCGTGATGGGGTAAAGTTATAAACCGGTTATCCGGTTGTTTCGTACGGTGCCAGCCAATGCATAGCATGCGGGCACCGTACGTTTGTCTAGAACCATTATTGGTCCGTAAGAGAAATGGAGATGCGTATGATCGCTAAGTTCGATTCCGCCCTCGTGCCATACGTTATCGAGCAGACGCCGCGCGGCGAGCGCAGCTACGATATCTATTCGCGCCTGCTCAACGACCGCATCATCTTCTTGGGCGAGGAGATCAACTCCGTCAGCGCCAACCTGGTCGTTGCCCAGCTGCTGCATCTTGAGAGCCAGGATGCCGAGAAGGATATCTCGCTCTACATCAATTCGCCCGGCGGCGAGGTCTATTCCGGTCTGGCGATTCTGGACACCATGAACTTCATCAAGCCGCAGGTCTCCACCATTTGCGTCGGTATGGCCGCGTCCATGGCCGCCGTGCTGCTTTCGGCCGGCGCCAAGGGTAAGCGCTTCTGCCTGCCGCACTCCAAGGTCATGATTCACCAGCCCAGCGGCGGCGCCCAGGGCCAGCAGACCGAGATCGAGATTGTGGCCGAGGAGATCAAGAAGACCCGTCGCGAGCTCAACCAGATCCTGTCCGACGCCTCGGGCCAGCCGATCGAGAAGGTCCAGGCCGATACCGAGCGCGACAATTACCTGACCGCTGCCGAGGCCCTCGACTACGGCCTGATTGACCGTATCGTCACCTCGCGCGATCTTGCCGCGAAGGACGCCTAGGATGGCCGGTAACATGCAGGACAACTTCGACGAGAACGGCAACCCCATCCGCTGCTCCTTCTGCGGAAAAGAGCAGGGCCAGGTCCGTCGTCTCGTAAAGGGTCCGACCAACATCTTTATCTGCGATGAGTGCGTCGCCGCCTGCTCCGAGATCCTTGAGGAGTCGCTGGCTTCGGACTTTATGGACGCCGCCCGCAACGGCAAGCTGCCGGGTTTCCTCAACGACCACGGCCAGGCTGCGTCCCAGCCCGCCGTTGACCCTGAGGCCGAGGGCTTTGAGCTCGAGGACGACCGTCAGGTCATCACACGCGTGCCGACGCCGCACGAGATCTATGACGAGCTTTCGGCCTATGTTATGGGCCAGGAGGACGCCAAGCGCGCCATGTCGGTGGCCGTGTACAACCACTACCGTCGCGTGATCGAGGGCGGCGCCGCGGTGTCCGCCCTTGACGAGGCATCGGGCATGGGTGCCCAGTTTGATGACGATATGGACGAGGTTGAGCTCGCCAAGTCCAACATCCTGTTGCTCGGTCCCACCGGTACCGGTAAGACGCTGCTGGCCCAGACGCTCGCGCGCATCCTCGAGGTGCCGTTTGCCATCGCCGACGCCACCGCGCTCACCGAGGCCGGCTATGTGGGCGAGGACGTGGAGAACATCCTGCTCAAGCTCATCAACGCCGCTGATGGCGACATTGAGCGCGCGCAGGTGGGCATCATTTACGTGGACGAGATCGACAAGATCGCCCGCAAGGCCGAGAACCTCTCCATCACCCGTGATGTTTCGGGCGAGGGCGTTCAGCAGGCGCTGCTTAAGATTCTTGAGGGCACGGTGGCCAGCGTTCCGCCCACCGGCGGCCGCAAGCATCCCCAGCAGGAGCTGCTGCAGATCGACACGACGAACATTCTGTTCATCTGCGGCGGTGCCTTTGTGGGCCTGGATAAGATCATCGCCGATCGCGTGGGAAACAAGGGCGTGGGCTTTAACTCCGAGATCGCCGGTCCCACCTCGGTCGACGAGAACGACCTGCTGCGTCAGGTGCTCCCGCAGGACCTCAACGCCTTTGGCATGATCCCCGAGTTTGTGGGACGTACGCCCGTCGTCACCCAGACGCAGGCGCTCGACGAGGACGACCTGGTGTCGATCCTGACCGAGCCCAAGAACGCCGTGGTGCGCCAGTACCGCAAGATGTTCCAGCTCGAGGACGTTGAGCTTGAGTTTGAGGACGCCGCCCTGCACGAGATCGCCCGCATGGCACTTGCCCGCAAGACCGGCGCCCGCGGCCTGCGTGCCATCTGCGAGGACGTGCTGCAGCAGACGATGTTCGACCTGCCCAGCGAGGAGGGCGTCACCAAGGTCATCGTGACCGAAGCCTCCGTAAAGGGCGAAGAACAGCCCCAACGCATCTACGGGTAAATAGCTTGAATCCAGGCCCCGCGGCAACCACCGCGGGGCCTGCCATTTAGGGACAGGTTTATTTTGGTCGGTTTTATATGGGCAAATGTCGTTTCCCCTGATAAAACCTACCAAAATAAACCTGTCCCTTTTCGGCAGGTATGCCTGTGCTATTCTGTGAGATTGTCAAGTTAGTACCTTCAGACTGAAGTAATCGATACCTAAGGCGTGTCCGCCTGCTTGGTTTTCGTAGATTCCGCACGAGCCGAAGAGCACTTAATGTGCTCTTCGTGCGAGCCAGGACCTGACCGAGCGAAAACCAAGCAGGCGGACACGCCGACGGGCAAGGGAGAGATATATGGAAGAGATGCCCAAGAACTACGATCCGTCGACCAACGAGCCGGCGATCCTGCAGAAGTGGCTCGACGGCGGCTACTACAAGCGCCGTGAGGGCGTGGGCGACTGCACCGTTACCATTCCGCCTCCCAACGTGACCGGCAAACTCCACATGGGTCACGCCACCGACGACTCCATCCAGGACGCCATCATCCGTATGGCCCGCATGCGCGGCAAGTCCACGCGCTGGGTGCTGGGCACCGACCACGCCGGTATCGCTACGCAGACCAAGGTCGACAAGAAGCTCAAGAGCGAGGGCATTAGCCGCCTGGAGATCGGTCGCGACAAGTTTGTCGACGCTTGCTGGGATTGGACCCACGAGTACGGCGGCATCATCGTCGAGCAGATCAAGCGTATGGGCTGCTCCGTCGACTTCGACAACGAGCGCTTCACCATGGACGAGGACTATGCCCAGGCCGTGCGCAAGGTCTTCTGCGACTGGTACCACGACGGTCTGATTTACCGCGGCAAGCGCATCGTCAACTGGTGCCCCAACTGCACCACCGCCATCTCGGACGACGAGGCCGAGTACAAGGACGAGAAGGGCCACCTGTGGCACCTGCGCTACCCGCTGACTGAGCCGGTCAACGGCCAGGACTACATCGTCGTTGCCACCACGCGCCCCGAGACCATGCTCGGCGACACGGGCGTTGCAGTCTCTCCTAAGGATCCCGAGAAGGCCGCCTTCGTGGGTAAGACCGTTAAGCTCCCCATCGTCGACCGTGAGATTCCTATCTTTGAGGACTGGCATGTCGACGCCAACTTTGGCTCTGGCTTTGTCAAGGTCACCCCGGCCCACGACCCCAACGATTACGCCATGGGTCAGGCCCACGACCTGCCGCAGATCAACATCTTCGACGAGCATGCGGTGGTCGTCGAGGGTTACGGCGAGTTTACCGGCATGAACCGCGACGAGTGCCGCGAGGCCGTCATCAAGTGGTTTGAGGAGCACGACCTGCTCGATCACGTCGACGAACTCGATCACTCCGTCATGCACTGCTACCGTTGCGACTCCGCGCTGGAGCCGTGGCTTTCCGAGCAGTGGTTTGTGGCCGTCGATAAGCTCAAGGGGCCGGCGCTCGACGCCGTCAACTCCGGCAAGGTCACCTTCCACCCCGCGCGTTGGACGCAGACCTACACCACCTGGATGGAAAACCTCAAGGACTGGTGCATCAGCCGCCAGCTGTGGTGGGGCCACCGCATCCCCGTGTTCTACTGCGAGGACTGCGGCTGGGAGGACGCCCTTACCGAGGACACCGACGTGTGCCCCAAGTGCGGCGGCCATCACGTGCACCAGGACGAGAACGTGCTGGACACCTGGTTCAGCTCGCAGCTGTGGACCTTTGCCACGCAGGGCTGGCCGCAAAAGCCGGAGCTGCTCGAGGGCCATCACCCCACGACGGCGCTCGTCACCGCGCGCGACATCATCGCGCTGTGGGTCGCCCGCATGGTCATGAGCTCGCTGTATTTCCTGGACGAGGTGCCGTTTAAGGACGTCGTCATCTACCCGACGATCCTTGCCAAGGACGGCAGCCGCATGTCCAAGTCCAAGGGCAACGGCGTTGACCCCATGGACCTCATCGGCATGTACGGTGCCGACGCCATGCGCTACAACCTGCTGACGCTCTGCACCAACAACCAGGACGTCAAGTTCGACGCGAACATCGACAAGAAGACCAAGAAGCTCATCGACAGCCCGCGCACCGAGCAGGCCAAGTCGTTCGTCACCAAGATCTGGAACGCCAGCCGCTTCCTGCTCATGAACATGGAGGGCTACACGCCCGGCGAGCCCGTCGTGGAGACGCCGGCCGACGCCTGGATGTTCAGCCGTCTGGCAAAGGCCGTGAAGATGGTCACCGAGGGCATCGAGAACTACACCTTTGGCGACATGGCCCGCGGCGTGCAGCAGTTCTTCTGGAACGAGGTCTGCGACTGGTACGTCGAGGTCACTAAGACCCGCCTGAAGGGCGAGGGCCGTCTGCAGGCTCAGCGCAACCTGATCTTTGTGCTCGACACTTCCATTCGTCTGATGCACCCGCTCATGCCGTTTGTCACCGAGGAGATCTGGGACAACATGCCGGCGAGCGTGCTCGATCTGGACGCCGAGGGCAACGTGGACCGCGCCGAGGCGCTCATGATCGCCAAGTGGCCGGAGCCCGCCGACTACGTCAAGTACGTCGACGAGCCCGCCGAGCGCGCGTTTGAGCTGTGCCGCGCCGTCGTTTCCGCCGCTCGCGCCACGCGTTCGCGTTATCGCTTGAGCCCCAAGGCCGAGCTCGACGTGGTCGTGCGCGCCGGTGCCGAGGATATCGAGAAGCTCGAGAGCCTGCGCTCCACGATTGAGCCGCTGGCCAACACCGCCTCGCTGGTCATGGGTACCGACGTCGAGAAGCCGGCTGCGAGCATTGCCGTGGTCGATAGCGGCGTCGAGGCCTTTGTGGTGCTCGAAGGCAAGGTTGACCTTTCGGCCGAGAAGGCGCGTCTGGAGAAGGAGATCGCCACGGCTCAGAAGGAGCTCGCCGGCTGTGAGAAGACGCTTGCCAACGAGGGCTTTGTGGCCAAGGCCGCGCCTGCGGTGGTCCAGAAGAAGAGGGACCGTGCAGCTGAGCTCAAGGAGATCCTGGTGGCGCTGACTGCTCAGGTTGCTGACTTCTCGTAGGCGGTACTGGGGGACGCGGTTTGGGGCATTGCGCGCTACTGCGGACAGTCCTGCTCGCACGAAGGCCACATTAAGTGGCCTTCGGCTCGTGCGGAACTTGTATCGAGCAAAGCCCCAAACCGCTCCCATGGCGGTTACGGAGGCGTCCGCTGCCTGGTGGGGCCACTTGGTTGTGGCCTTGAGGTCGCTGCAAAGCGGTGTTTGGCTGATATTTTGTATGGGAGGGGCTCGTTGTTGATTCGGGCCTCTTTTTATGTTGAGGGGACTTTGGGTTATGGCTAAGCGTTCTGGGTCTTATGTCGTTCCGTTCTCGTTTGAGTTGCTTTCGTTTGATGAGGCTGTGGGGCTGGCTGCTGATACGGGGCGGATTTCTGGGGATGCTGGTCCTCTGCTCGAGACGGTTGTCGATATGCTCGATGAGCTGGGACGTCCGGATGAGCATTTCGATTGCATTCAGGTCGCCGGTACCAACGGCAAGACTTCGACTACGCGTTTTTCGGCTGCCATTCTTCGCGGTGAGGGACTTAAGACTGCGCTGTATACGTCGCCGCAGCTTGTGCGCTATCCCGAGCGCATGGAGGTTGACGGGCGGGTTGTGAGCGACGAGGCCTTTGCCCGTGGCGTTTCTGCTGCTGTTGAGGCGGGACATCGCGTGAATGCGCGCCGTGTGTCGGCGGGGGAGCGTGCCTATACTATTACGCCGTTTGACCTGCTGACGGCTGCCGCACTGGTGGTGTTTGCCGAGGCTCGCGTGGATGTTGCCGTGCTCGAGGTTGGTATGGGCGGGCGCTGGGACGCCACGAGTGCGACCGATCCCGTCGCCGTTGCCATTACGGGTATTGGGCTCGACCACACACGCATTTTGGGCGATACGCTCGAAGCCATTGCGGGGGAGAAGGCTGCGGTTATCAAACCCGGGCGCTTGGTTGTTTTGGGCGAGGGCACGCATGAGGCGAGCGTTCAGCGTGTGATGGATGCCCGTTGCCGCAAGTGCGGCGTCGTGCCACTCGTGGTGAGCCACGCCACGACTAAGGTGCCGGCGCATGTGGGCGACACGGTTGAGTTTAGCTGCACCACGCCGCGTGCAATCTATACGTCGAGCATGATCAAGCCGGCCTATCAGCCGCAGAATGCCGCGTGCGCGATTATGCTTTGCGAGGGGTATTTGGGTCGCGAACTCGATCATGACAAGCTCGATGCGTCGCTTATGGGCTGCCCCACGCCGGGCCGCTTTGATGTACTGGGAACTGATCCGCTCAAGCTGATCGACGCCTGCCATAACCCTCAGAGCTGCGAGAACTTTGTGAGCGCGCTGGACGAGATCGATCCGTGCGTGGAGAATCGCCCCACGCTGCTGTGCGCCGCGCTGGCCGATAAGGACGTGGCGGGCATCGTTGACGTTTTGGTTCCGGCGTTCCCCCGCGTGGTCGTGACCCAGACCGATTCCGATCGCGCCCTGCCGGCAGAGGAACTCGCCGCCCTCGTTGATGTCGATAAGCTCGCGGGCGTATGCCCGAGTGTGTCCGAGGCCCTCGCTGCCTTCGATGCTGCGGGCGAGTCCTTCGTAGCGGCCGGCACCATTACCCTAGCCGGCGAAGTAGCCGGTCTGCTGCGCTAGCCCATCTCCTCAGCAGTTGCGGTGAAATACGGACTGTTTTACAAGCCAGAAGCCTCAAACAGTCCGTATATCACCGCAACTCAAAAGCAGTCAATTTGGGATGGGGCTTTTTTGGCTGCCCTGTGCCCCGAGTTGACTCGCTTGCCACGAAATGGGGCTATCTACTACGTTTTACCGACTACCCTCGACCACACAAAACATTGCGAAATTAAAACCGCAGGTAGACGGCTTGCTGGTTTTTAAAAAAGACCAGCATGGTCGACCAATGCGGGTTAAACGTAGTAGATGGCCCATTTTCGTGGCGCGGCGTTAGCGGAATGTGTCAAAGGGGCTGTCCCTTTGACACATTGCCTAGTCTAGGCGGACTGGATCGTGGGGGTAGGCGTTGAGAATCTCGACGCCGTTCTCGGTCACCAGGGCCAGGTCCTCGATGCGGACGCCGGTGCGGCCGGGGAGGTAGATGCCCGGTTCGATGGAGAACGTCATGCCCGGCTCCACGACTTGCTCGTTGACCGGCGATACGTCGCCCGGTTCATGGTCCTGCAGACCGATCGAGTGACCCAGGCGATGCGTAAAGTACTTGCCGTAGCCAGCGTCCTCAATCACGTCGCGCGCAGCACGGTCCAGGTCGCACATGTGCACGCCCGGTGCGATGAGCGCCTCGGCAGCTTCGTTTGCGCGTCGCACGATATCGTAGATACGCGCGGTCTCCTCGTCCGGCTCGCCCCAAAAGAACGTGCGCGTCATGTCCGAGCAGTAGTTGCGATGACGTCCGCCAATGTCGAACAGCACCACGTCGCCACGCTTGAGTACCGTGTCGTCGGGCTCGTGGTGCGGGTCGCCGGCGTTGGCGCCAAAGCTCACGATGGGCGGAAAGCTAAAGCCCTCGCAGCCGTGCTTGCGATACGGGCCGAGCATCTGGTCGGCAATTTCGCGCTCCGTCACGCCTTCATGGACGAGCTTGATGGCGTCGGCCATCACGGCGTCGTTAGCGGTCGAGGACGCGCGCATCAGCTCCTGCTCGGCTGCATCCTTGTAGGTGCGCGCGGCGGTGACGGCAAAGTCGCCCAGGAAAAACTCGCTGGCGGCGTGGCGCTCCATAAGCGGCATCAAAAAGCCTGAGCGCATGACGGTGTCGATGCCGAGCGGCTTGGTCGGATCGACCTCGCGAGCGATGGCGTCGGCCACGATATCGGTATCGGTGTGGTAAGCAACGCGGGCATTGTCGTACTCGGGCAGCTGATGCAGCGCGTTAACCAAGATCACCGGCTCGGCACCACGCGCGAGCAGCACGCCGCAAAAACGCTCGAACATATCGGCATAAAAGCCGGTCAGATAGTAGATCGACCACGGGTCATTTATGAGCAACTGCGCACCGGGGTGCTGAGCCTCGAGCGTATCGAGCACGCGCGCCACGCGCTGGTCATCGACATGTGCCATGAAACATCCTTTCGCTTGGTTGCCACCATGGTATCCCCAATGCCAGGGTAGTCAATTTGGGACGGGGCTATTTTAGCTGCGTCAAACTTGCGGGCTAATAGGTAAAAGTAGCCATAAGAGGCCCGTCCCAAATGGGCTGGTTTCAAAAGTATGGCGGATTACGGGGCAGGAGCTGTATTACTTGACCATGGCAAAAATCGCGAAATTAAAACCGCATATAGATGGCTTGTCAAAAATTGAAAATGGCCGGTATGGATGGGGGTCTCCGAATCGGCCCCGTAATCCGGCATAGTTTTGAAATGGCACTAAAGTAGGCACAAGCTGAATACCGATCCCAAGGATAGTTGCGGTGGAATAGTTCCTGGATGCCGGGGTTTTGGCGGAAATCAGGAACTATTTCACCGCAATTGAGGAGGGGTGGGATGGATGGCAGCGTAACTAAAAGCCCCGTTCTAAATGAGCTGCTTAGGCTGGGTCGATGTCCATGCTGGCGATTAGGTTGATGTTGGTGTTGAGGAGGTCGGGGAGGACGACGTCGCCCATGCGGATGGGGGCTTTGACGATTAGGCCTCGGATGAGGTCCATGGCTTGGGCGTGGAGGGTCAGCGGGATGGCTTCGGATGTGCGCACGGGGAGCAGGGCTTCGTCGCCGCCGGAGACGGCCACGGTGGTGGTGAGCACGCGCATGGGGCAGGTGAGCTCCTGATGTGCGAACTTATCGCCGCGCGGGCAGTTGTTGCCGGTTACGGAGCGCACTTCTACCACGGCGCCGTCTTCGTCACGCTCTACCTCTACGGTCAGGAGGCACTCAGATGGGCAGGTTGTGCAGTTGAACTGCAACGTTTCGATCGCGTTTATGCTCATGGTCTTACGCCTCCTCGATGGGATCGACGGACAGGACAATTTCGCTAGCACCTAGGTCGAGTGCGCGCTGAATCACCTTTGGCGGCAGCGGGAGGCTCTCCATGACGCTCGGTTTAAACGGGCGGACCTTGCCTGTAAGTAGTTCCTCGTCGCCTGCTAGAATACGCACGCGGGCGGCATCGACCGGTCGGCGCACACGGAAGTTGAGTCTGGTGAGTGTCACAGTCGTAATGCGTCCCGGCAGCGCGTAGCCCGCGATGCCGGCAGGGGAGACCGTGAGCTCCCAGTCCGGAACGGTGCCCGCGCCGGTCCCCAGCGCGTACGCCGCTGCAGCTGCGCCAGCCCTCTCGGACTCGGTCGTTACGTTGTCGGCCAGGTCGTGCACGTGCAGCACGTTGCCGCAGGCAAAGATGCCCGGCACGCCCGTTTGCAGGCTCTGGTCCACCACGGCGCCGCGCGTTCGCGGGTCAAGCTCTACGCCAGCGGCAACCGAAAGCTCGTTCTCGGGAATCAAGCCCACCGAAAGCAGCAGTGTGTCGCACGGAACGATGCGCTCGGTCCCCGGAATGGGCGCCAGGCGCTCGTCGACTTGGCTTACCTCGACGGCTTCCACGCGGTCGTGCCCGATCACGCGTGTGACGGTGGTGGACAGGTGCAGCGGAATGCCAAAGTCGTTCAGGCAGTTCTTCACATTGCGGCGCAGGCCGTTAGCGTACGGCATGAGCTCGTACACGCCCTCGACCGAAATCCCCTCGAGCGTGCAGCGGCGCGCCATGATAAGCCCGATGTCGCCTGAGCCCAAGATGACGGCACGCGAGCCGGGTTTGAGGTTTTCGATATTGATGTATCGCTGCGCCAGGCCGGCCGTAAACACGCCGGCGGGACGACTGCCGGGAATCTTGATCTCGCTGCGCGTGCGCTCGCGACAACCCATGGCAAGGATGACCGCGCGCCCGGTGAGCCGTAGCATGCTGGCGGGGCTCATGAGCGTGACGGTATGGACCGCGGCGTCTTCCGTAGGCTCGCCCGAATCAATCCCAATCACCATGCAGTCCAGGAACAGCGTAATGTCGGTTGCGCGCACCTGGTCGATAAAGCGCTGTGCGTATTCGGGACCGGTGAGTTCCTGTTTAAAGTGCGACAGGCCAAAGCCGGGGTGGATGCACTGGCGGAGGATGCCGCCCAGGTGCTGCTCGCGCTCCACGATGGCCACGCGTGCGCCGGCCTTATGCGCGGCCAGCGCGGCCGCCATGCCTGCAGGCCCGCCGCCGATAACGACCACGTCGAAGGCTTGCGTTTGTACGGCTTCTACGACGCCGCAATCAATCGCACTCGATTTGAACTCCTCCATCCTAGCGCACCCCCTTCAAAGGTCCCTCGACCAACCAGGAGCCGGCGTCCTCCAGTAATACCTCGCTAGGGTTGCAGCCCAACTCGCGCGTCAGAATCGCCACCACGCGGCTCTGGCAACAGCCGCTCTGCCACCGGCCCATACCGGCACGGCAGCGGCGCTTGACGCCCTCGACCGAAACCGCGCCCGGCTGGCGTCGGATCGCGGCCACGATCTCGGCTTCGGGCACCGTCTCGCAGCGGCAGACAATCTGGCCCCACGCGGGATCGGACTCGATCAGCTCCTCCTTGCGCGCCAGTGGTGCGCGGTCAAAGTCGTCCGGCGCGCGGCGAATTGGGTTCCAGTCATCCCGTTCGCGCAAAACCACACCCGCGTCGCGCATAACCTGCTCCATGCGCTCGGCAATGGCCGGCGCGCTCGCCACGCCCGGCGACTGAATGCCTGCCGCCTGGAACAGTCCCGGCACCACGGCCGACTGCCCAATAAAGAAGTCGTTCGTTCCCTGAATGACCGGACGCCCGCCGGCAAATGCGCGCACCACGCGGCGCGTATCCAGATCGGGCACCAGCTTGCGCGCGCCGGTCAGCAGCGCGTTAACGTCGCCGGCGTAGGTCTGCGTGTCGCCCGGATCGCGCACGGCGGCGGTCGCGGTGATCACCGTGTTGCCGTGGACGGTGCCTGTAACGATGACGCCCTTGGAAACCGGCGTGGGAACGGGGTAGAGCGGCATGAGCGCACGTGGCTCCTTGTCCAGCACCACGATGTTGCCCTGGCGCCAGACCATCTGGAACTCCTCGGCGCCCGCCATATGCGAGATGTTTGCGGCGCCGTTGCCCGCGGCATTAATCAAATAGCGGCAACGCACATCACCGGTCGGTGTCACCAGCGTAAAGCGAGCGGTCCCGTCACCGCTCCCGTCGCCAGCGCCGGGAGCTACCTCGATCGCTTCCACCGATGCGGAGCGCATAAACGTCACCCCGTTGGCCACGGCGTTCTCCAGCGCGGCGATGGCAACCTCAAACGGGTCGACAAACCCAGTCGAGGGGCACCACAACGCGCACGTTGCATCGGCACTGGCGCGCGGCTCTAATTCGTGGATGCGGTCGGGTCCGACGATCGACAGCTCGGGCACGCCGTTGATATGGCCGTTGCACTGCAGCTGCTCCAGATGCGTGCGGTCCTCGTCGTTAAAGCCCAGCACCATCGACCCGGTGCGGCAGAACAGAAAGCCCAGCTCCTGCGCCCACGCACCGTACAACTCGCAACCACGAGCGTTGACCTGCGCCTTTACCGTGCCCGGCGCCGGATCGTAGCCAGCGTGCACCAGGCCACCGTTGGCCTTCGAGGCGCCCAGCGCGATGTCGTTGGCCGCCTCGATCACGCAAATGGTAAGGTCAAATCTCGCGAGCTGACGCGCGATGGCGCATCCGGTGATGCCCGCGCCGACAATCGCGATATCAAACGTTTCTGCCACGGTGCCTCCAAGACAAGTTGACAGGCTGTCAATAAGACCATCCTACGGTCTGCGTGCCCTCGGCGCGGCGGCAATGCGGCGAACAGCCCCGCAACACCCGCCAACGGCAGGCGCGGGCCGGTCCAGCACGGATGTTGGCCACGTTAGACCGCGAGATCTTCCCACCAAACATCGCGGTCGTCGCCGTTACCTGTTACAGATTGAGATGTTTGTGTCCGCGCCAGCCCCGTACCCAGCCGTAGTCCCATATAAACAAACCCCGTGGTAAACTTGCACGGACTGTTAATATTCCGAAAGGTACCCGTAATGTCCAAGTACATCTCCGAGCTCATGTCGCCGCAGCTTATGGGCGTCGTCTATGCCTTCGTTGGCTTTATCATTGCCCTGTATGTTCTTTCGGTTGTCTATGTGTTTATCGACGCTCGCCGCCGCGGCGCCAGCGCCTACGTGGCATGGGGCATCATCGCCCTCATCCCGTTTGTAGGCCTCATTGCCTACCTGGTCCTGCGCCCGCACTCCTACGCGGCCGACCGCGAGGAGCAGGAGCTGGACATGGCCCTGCGCGAGCGCCAGCTTGCCCAGTACGGCACCTGCCCGCAGTGCGGCGCGCCCATCGAGAAAGACTTCGTCGTCTGCCCGGTGTGCGATACCCAGGTTCGCAACGTCTGCCCCAGCTGCCATCGCCCGCTCGATGCGCACTGGAAGGTCTGCCCCTACTGCCGAACTCGCATCCAGTAACGCATCCATCGCCGGGCCGGCCGCAAGCCATGGGCACGCCGCAAGCCACGCGCGCCCCACACCCCACCCCACACGATGAAGCATGCGTAGAAAATCGCCCGCCGTGCCATTAAGGTGCGGCGGGCGCTTGTATACCAAGGCAACCTGCCTATAATGATGCAAGTCAAAAACGCCGAGCGCATCGCACGCACTTGCATCAGGCATCCGAGAGGAGAAAACATACCCATGAAGGCACTCTACAATGACGGTTCGGTGGCCGAGCTCCCGCAGGACGAGGTCACGCACGTCATCCGCCACTCCGCCGCGCACATCATGGCGCAGGCCATCAAGCGCCTCTATCCCGAGGCCGACTTTGCCTACGGCCCCGCGACCGACAACGGCTTCTACTACGACGTCGACCTGCCCGAGGGCGTTAAGATCAGCGAGGACGACTTCCCCGCGATCGAGGCCGAGATGAAAAAGATCGTCAAGGAGAACCTCAAGTTCACCGTGTACGAGAAGCCCCGCGCCGAGGCCATCGCCCTTATGGAGGAGCGCGGCGAGAAGTACAAGGTCGAGCACATCGGCGACCTGGACGACGACGCCCGCATCACCTTCTACCAGCAGGGCGACTACATCGACATGTGCGTCGGCCCCCACATCTGCTACACCAAGGCCCTTAAGGCCTTTAAGCTCACCGGCGTCTCGGGCGCCTACTGGAAGGGCGACAAGGACAACAAGATGCTCACCCGCATCAACGGCGTCGCCTTTGCCACCAAGGAAGAGCTCGACGAGCACATGCACATGCTGGAGGAAGCCAAGAAGCGCGACCACCGCAAGATCGGCCGCGAGATGGACCTCTTTATGATGCGCGACGAGGCCCCCGGCTTCCCGTTCTTCCTGCCCAACGGCATGATCCTTAAGAACACGCTGCTGGACTACTGGCGCGAGATCCACCACAAGGCCGGCTACGTGGAGATTTCCACGCCGCTCATCATGAACAAGCAGCTGTGGAAGACCTCGGGCCACTGGGACCACTACAAGGACAACATGTACTCCACCGTTATCGACGACGAAGAGTACTGCATTAAGCCCATGAACTGCCCGGGCGGCGTGCTGGTGTACGCCTCCAAGCCGCACTCCTACCGCGAGCTGCCCATCCGCGCCGGCGAGATTGGCCTGGTGCACCGCCACGAGCTGCGCGGCGCCCTGCACGGCCTGTTCCGCGTGCGCTGCTTTAACCAGGACGACGCCCACCTGTTTGTGCGTCCCGACCAGCTGACCGACGAGATCGTGGGCGTGGTCAACCTCATTGACTCCGTGTACCAGAAGTTTGGTTTTAAGTATCACGTTGAGCTTTCCACCCGCCCCGAGGACTCCATGGGTTCGGACGAGGACTGGGCTCGCGCCGAGGAGGGCCTGCGCGCCGCTCTGGAGCAGCTGGGCATGGACTACGAGGTCAACGAGGGCGACGGCGCCTTCTACGGCCCCAAGATCGACTTCCACCTGGAGGACTCGCTCGGCCGTACCTGGCAGTGCGGTACCGTGCAGCTCGACTTCCAGATGCCGCTCAACTTTGACCTGGAGTACGTGGACGCCGACGGCACCAAGAAGCGCCCCATCATGCTGCATCGCGTGTGCTTTGGCTCCATCGAGCGCTTCATCGGTATTCTGATTGAGCACTTTGCGGGTAAGTTCCCCACCTGGCTGGCTCCCGTGCAGGTCAAGGCGCTTCCTGTCTCTGAGAAGAGCCGCGACTACGCCCACGAGGTGTGCGCCAAGCTGGAGGAGGCCGGCATTCGCGTTGTCTGCGACGACCGCGACGAGAAGATCGGCTACAAGATTCGCGAGGCCCGCAGCATCGACCGCGTGCCCTACATGCTCATCCTGGGCGAGAAGGAGGTCGAGGCCGGCAACATCTCCGTCCGCGATCGCTCCAACGAGACCGTTCAGATGAGCGTTGACGAGTTTGTTGCCAAGGTGACCGAGGAGATCAAGACCCGCGCCTAAGGCAAGCTTCACAACAATTAACAAAGGCGACCGTCCACAAAGGGCGGTCGCCTTTTTTCTTACCAAAATAAGAAAAGCCGCTGGTTGAGCGGCTTTTTTTGTTGCACAAAAAGGTACAGGTTTTTGTAGAGGGGTATGGAGATGCACCTACTAGCAGTACATTTTGCGTAATCTGGGCAAACGCTGATTAATTGCTCGTATTATGTCGACTGTCGAAAGATGCAAAAACCTGTACTTTTGCGACTGCGCCTAGCTGCGAGCGAGAAGCCTGTTCTAAACGCCCCTGCATTTGCGTGCATCGCAAAGCCAAAAGAGGGGGGCGAGAACATGGAACAGACGGCACGGCGCCAAGAGCAGCTGCCGGGCGCATTTAACGGCGCCGCCACCAACAGCCAGCACGTCCGCGTCCGCTGGTATCTGGTCCATACCCCCAATGGAAAAGAGCGCGAGACCTGCGAAAAGGTCCGCCGTATTATCCCGAACAACCTTATGCAGGATGCTTTTGTGATGCAAAAGGAGTTCTGGTTTAAGCGGGACGGCGCATGGTCGCTCCAAACCAAACCTATGTACAAGGAATATTTCTTCGTCGCTACGCACGATGCTGCCGCGCTCGATAGGGCCCTGGCCCAGTTGAGCTTTGGCTGTCGCATCGCCGGCAGTAGGGAGCGGGCGTACATGCCCATGCCGGACGATGCGCAGGATTGGTACCGCAGCGTGCTGGACGACGACGGAGTGGTGCGCAACAGCGTTGCGCGCATAGAAGATGGCGTGTTGCACATAGAACAGGGTCCCTTGGTGGGGCAAGAGGCTCGCGTTAAAAAGATCGACCGTCATAAACGCTGGTGCCTGGTAGACGTGGGCGAAGGTAACTCCGCATTTAGGGAGCTGCTACCGCTTGACGTTCCCAGCAAAACGTAAGGGAGACGTTGCACTAGCAAATTACTTGATTTTGGATTCATAGATGGGGGGGGGTTCCTGGGGACAGGAACGTAAGTTTTATTGTGGCTGCTAATAAAGAAGTGACAGAGAGCAATGCGCCCGCGGGGGCAGCGCTGATTGCTCAGGCTATGGACCAGCGTGAATGCACCGGTCGATATAAGGCTGTGCAATCCATCATGGACTGGGACAACTCGCGCCTGGCCTACCGTGCCGTCAAGCGCGCGTTCGACATCGTGTTCAGCGGCTGCGTGCTGGCCGTCATTGCCGTGCCGAGTCTGGTGCTTGCCGCGGCAATCCGCCTGGAGAGCGAGGGCAACCCGTTCTACAGTCAAATTCGCGTGGGCCAGACCCACCGCGACGGCAGCCTGTCCACCTTCCGCATGTGGAAGTTCCGCAGCATGTACAGGGACGCCGACGAGCGCCTCGCCGAGCTCAAGGGGCAGAACGAGATCGCCGGCGCCATGTTCAAGATGAGGGAGGACCCCCGCGTCACCAAGATCGGCAGGTTCATCCGCAAGCATTCCATCGACGAGTTTCCGCAGTTCGTCAACGTGTTCCTGGGGCAGATGTCCGTCGTGGGCCCGCGCCCGCCGCTGCCTAACGAGGTCGCGGAGTATACCGAGTACGACCTGCAGCGCTTGGCTGTGAAGCCGGGCATTACCGGCTGGTGGCAGGTGACTGACCGCAACGATACCGACTTCGACGGCATGGTCCGCCGTGATTTGGAGTACATCGCCAAGCGCGGCCCCATCACGGACTTGAAGATTGTTCTCCTCACGGTCGTTGAGGTCTTTACCGGTGGAGGTGCTTGCTAAATGACTGAACCGGTTAGGGTGGCTCAGGTTGTTGGCAAGATGGTTGGTGGCGGCGTCGAAGCTGTCGTTATGAATTACTATCGGCACATCGATCGCGGTAAAGTGCAGTTTGACTTTCTTGTTGATTCCGATTCGACGCTTGTTCCCCGTGACGAGATCGAATCGCTCGGTGGCAGGGTCTTTGAGATACCGCCCTATCAGCATGTAGCTGAATACCAGCGAGAGCTTCAGCGTCTCTTTAAGCAAGAGGGCTGGAAGATTGTCCATAGTCACATCAACGCGCTTTCGGTCTTTCCTCTTCGTGCTGCGAAGAAGGCGGGTGTCCCCGTGCGTATCGCCCATAGCCACTCTACGAGTGGTAGGGGTGAGTATGCCAAGAATGCCCTGAAGGCCGTGCTGAAAACGCAATCAAACCGGTATCCGACTCACCGTTTTGCATGTAGTAAATTCGCTGGTGAATGGTTATTTGGATCGAGTTCTCAATTTGTAGTCATGCGTAATGCTGTCGACTTGTCTGTTTTCGCGCCAGATGATGAGGATCGCCTAAGGACGCGGCGATCGCTTGGTGTTGCTGATGGACAGCTTCTAATTGGGCACATTGGTCGTTTTACAGAGCAGAAGAATCACTCATATTTGCTTAATATATTCGATCAGGTTTTAAAGATTCGTAATGATGCAGTTTTAGTTTTGGTTGGTTCTGGTCCGTTGGTTGAACAGATAAAGGACCAAGCTGATTGTCTGGGGATTAGCCATTCTGTTCGGTTTTTGGGCACTAGAAGCGACGCAGCATCTTTATATCGAGCATTTGATGTTTTCTGCCTGCCGAGCCTGTATGAAGGCCTCCCAATGGTCGGAGTTGAATGCCAGGCATCGCATACACCCATTCTTGCGTCTGATACCGTTACCTCTGAGACCGCTGTTACATCCATGATGCAATTTGAATCACTTTCTAGCTCCTGTATAAAGTGGGCCGAAAGACTTATTGAGTTGAGCACAGAGGTCTTCGCGCCTGGCGACGATGCCGGTTTGCAGGTATTTGAAATTAATGCTGCGGCCAGAGTGTTATTGGATTGTTATATGACCTATTTAGGTTCTGTTGATTAAGGGGATAGCTTGACTATTACATGTTCTAAGCGAGTCGCAGTCGCGTCGTGTCATGACAAAATCAACTTTGGCAGCGTTCTTCAGGCGTACGCGACCCAGCGTGCCCTTGAGGAGCTGGGAGTTGAAGTCAATACTATTGATAAACGTGGCCTGGGTCATGCTATTTCTGAAGGACGCAATGATTACTATCTTGAGCATCTATTTGATGTAGATCTTTATCGTGCAAAGCTGGGTTTTGTAAAGCATCGCATCAAGCAGAAGCTTGATGCTGACTTTGGAAAGAAAATGGCAAAGAGGAAAAGTGCATTTTCATCTTTCGAGTCAACACATTTTAGTTTTACTCCTCAAGCCGCTTCGTTTGAAGAACTTGGGGCGCTTGTGGCTGATTATGACAGCGTTGTTGTTGGCAGCGATCAGCTTTGGCTGCCTGTTAACATTGCTGGTAGGTACTTTACACTATCTTTCGTGCAGCCTCCTGTCCGCAAGGTGTCTTATTCCACTAGTTTTGGAGTATCTTCCCTTTCTGAAAAATATCTTCGTAAAACAAAAGATTTTCTTTCCGATTTTTCGGCCATTTCTGTTCGCGAGGATACGGGAGCGGATTTGGTAGAGAAAGCTACGGGCGTCCGATGCTCTGTTGTATGCGACCCTACGATGCTGCTGGCTAGAGATCAGTGGGCAAGCCTTGCTTGTTCCTCTTCGATTGACGTTCCTGACGAGCCCTATGTTTTCTGCTATTTCATGGGTAAGAATGCATGGAATCGTGAATGTGCCCAAGAGCTTGCCAAGCAGCATAATTTGAAGATCGTCGCCATTGCTCATCCCGATGAGTATGTTAAGGCTGATGACGATTACGCGGATTATTATCCTTGGGAAGCCGGTCCGGCTGAGTGGGTCAACTTGATTGCCCATGCTTCGTATGTCTGTACTGACTCTTTCCACGGAAGCGTTTTCTCAAATATTTTTGAGGTGCCCTTCTTCTCGTTCCGTCGCCACGAGAATATGGGTGCTCAGTCTACGAACTCACGTATTGATACATTGTTGCGTGTCCTTGGAAACTCCGATCGTATTTGCGAATCGAAGGATGCTTTCCGTGTCGCAATGGCAAATGAAATCGACTTTGTGTCAGTACGTCAACGACTTAATGTGTATAGGAATGAATCGGCCAATTGGCTTAAATCAGCTCTTGAGTTGTAGGGAACAGTATGATCTCCATCACGGACAAAAGTAAATGCTGCGGTTGCGCTGCCTGTGCTCAAAAATGTCCCAAGCAGTGCATATCAATGGAATATGACGCCGAGGGCTGCGAGTACCCCGTAGTCAATGCTGACCAGTGTATTGATTGCGGATTATGCGAAAAGGCTTGCCCAGTGCTTAATGTTGATAAGGACGAGCCTAAGTCCCAACGAGCCTTTCTAGTCCAGCATAATGATCAAAAGGTGCTTGCTGAAAGCACTTCTGGTGGAGCCTTCACTGCCCTTGCTCAGGCCGTGATTGCCAACGGCGGTATTGTGTTTGGTGCAGGTTATTTGCGCGGTGAACAGCTTGTGCGAGCCGAAGGAGCCCCTGGGCGACTTAAGGTCGGACATTTTTCTGTGGAAAGCGTTGATGAACTTTGGCGCTTCCGCAACAGTAAATATGTTCAGAGCGTTGTTGGCCCTGCGTATCCCGAGGTCAAACAACAACTAAAAACTGGACGTGAAGTTCTCTTTATTGGTACCCCTTGTCAATGCGAAGGCCTGCTTCGATTTTTGGGCGGCAAGCCGGCAAATTTACGCGTGGCAGACTTCGTCTGCCGCGCGAACCCCGCTCGCGCTGTGTTCGCGCGGCAGGTCGAATGGCTTGACGCAAAGGTTGGCGTAAAAGGTGAGACCGTTCTTTTTAGAGATAAATCACGGTTTGGCTATCGCTATTCAAATATGTGCGAGCTCGAAGGCGAGACTCTGTATGGTGAACGGCTGTACAGTGAAGGTGTCGAAACAGATCCTTACCTAAGGGCCTTTTTTGCTGATCTTTCAGATCGACCCATTTGTTACGAATGCCCGTTTAAAAAGCGTTATCGCGTTACTGATTTGACTTGCTGGGATTTCTTCGATGTTTATCGACTCTCGAAAGAGTTCGACGACAATCGAGGCGTCACTCGAGTTCTCATCCAAAGCGATGAGGGACAAGAATTGCTTGATCGAGCCTCAAGCTATGCCCGTATGAAGGAGATTGATGTTGAGGCTGCAGTAGAAGGTGTTCGTGAACTTACTAAGTCCGTGAAGCCGAATCCGCGTCGCGATGAATTCATGGCTGATGTGGCGAATCTGGATGGTGAGGAGCTTATGAATAAGTGGTTCCCCGATTCCGGAAAAGTAAAAGCCGAGCGCTTTGCTAGGCATACATGCGAAAAGCTTGGAATTTATGACCCGATGAAGCGTCTGGTTAAAAAAATCATAAAGAAGTAGCCTATTGTTCGAAAGGGAATTGATGATTCCTAAAGTTCTGCACTACATCTGGTTCGGTGGAAGTGAGCTTCCTGAACTTGAAAGAAAATGCATTGAGTCTTGGTCGAAGATCATGCCTGATTGGGAAATTCGTAGATGGGACGAAAGCAATTTCGATATAAATCAATGTGAATTTTGTCGTGAGGCATATGCCTCAAAAAAATGGGCGTTTGTCAGCGATTATGCGCGCTACAGAATACTGTATTCAGAGGGTGGAATCCTTCTCGATACAGATGTCGAAGTCCTGAAGCCTCTGGACGAGCTTTTAGATAATGAGGCTTTTGCGGGATTCATGAAGAATAATTTCTTCTTGAATCCCGGCCTCATCATGGGTTCTGAGGCCGGAAGCCATGTCATGAGCGATGTCGCAAAATTATATGAATCTATGAGATTTGAGATGCGAAAAGGCCGCAACTCTATGGATACCTCTCCGAGGGTACTAACTGATTACCTGGAAGTGAGTTGTGCTCTTAAGAGAGATGGTTCATTTCAGCAGTTAAATGGTTTCACTGCATACCCTGCTACTTATTTTGATCCCCTAGACAGTCATAGTGGCAAGTTTGAAATTACTGATGATACATATTCTATTCACCATTATTCAGGCACCTGGTTGTCACCCGCTAAGAAGTTCCGTGTTGAAATGCGGAAAAAGCTTGCGCCAGTAATTGGACCCAAGCTGTCTTGGTTCATCTCCTCTGTTCTATCGGTACTTAGATTTGGAAGGAAGGCTTTTTAATGGTTTCGTCTGCCTTAGACCACAATAAGCCTAGGGTTTTAGTATCTGGCCTTTCAAATGGGCTGGGTGGAACCGAAATCGTTGTTGGTAGGTATATAAAGGCCCTTAGCTCATATGCTACGTTTGAATTTCTTGCTTCGTTTGAGGGACTTGGTGTTGCCGCAATTGAGGCCAAGCTTAACGGATTACCTTATGTCTGTTCATTTGGCGTTCCAGATGCGGCTGATATTTCTGATAAATTTTTAAAATGCTCCTTTAATGTTGCCGAATGGATTGAAGCAATTATTTCTATGGGTCGTCCAAATAAGCTTGCGGGGGGCGTCTGTTTATGACGTCAACAAGCAAGCAAGTAAATTGCTGTCAATCTTCCTTGGTCGACAATCCTCTCGTGAGCGTGATTGTGCCGATGTATAACGCTGAAAAAACGATTCAAAAGACATTAAATAGTCTTCAGCGTCAGAGTGTGAGCAACATTGAAATAATTATTGTTGATGATGGGTCGACAGATCGTGGCGCTGAGCTAGTTATGGCTATTGCAGAGGGCGACAACCGGATTAAGCTGATTAGTCAAAACAATAGTGGTGTATGCGTGGCGCGTAATAGGGGTATCGATGAGGCCTCCGGTGATTGGGTGGCATTTGTTGATGCTGACGATATGCTGCCTATAAATGCAGTTAGGCTGTTGCTTGAATCCTCAGATGGCTGTAGCTTGGTTATCGGGGCTCTACTGAATGAGCATGGCGATTATTCGGGCAAGGCTATAAGCATCGACTGGAAAACAGCATGCTCTCTTAGCCTTGCATTTTGGGATAATGTTAATAAAGTTCCGTTTTCGAGCTTTACTAAAGGTGTTGTATTCCGAAGCGTTTGCGGAAAGATATTTAAGAAATCATTATTCCGGAATGGTTTTCTTAAATTTGAAGATGGCATTCGTTTCGGTGAAGACGCGTTGTTTATGGTAGATGCTTATCGTCTGGCTGAAAGTGTAAAAGTAGTGGACTCGGCGGTCTATTGCTATGTCAACAATAGTGATTCAGTAACGAGAAATACTGATATCTCGGCTATCGAGAGTGTTGATAATTTACTGGTAAAACTATATGAGCTATGTCACGTGAATCCGGATTTAAGCGAACTATATAAGCAATCTGCAGTCAGGGAAGTCTTATCTTTGATTCGTAATTGTGCACGTTTGGAATCGAATCAGCTTTTTAAGCCTGTCTCTAATATGGTCTGCCAGTCGTATTTCAGCTATTTAATGGAAGGCTTTGCTTCTCACCGCTATTCACGTCGATTTATCTCTGAAGTGAAAAATCGCATTACGATCCGTCTTCTTCTTGCGAGGCGTGTTATGGCTGCAATTGGCTTTACTAAGTTTGTTTATGGGGTACGTTAATTGAATTTGACTAATGTGGAAAGATCATGGACTGAGATTATACGAGCAAATGCCGGGGCTGTAATGTTCAGCTTTGCTTTGGCTTTATTTTCAGTTTCCTATTATATTGGATCAGTAAATGCTACCAATGTGTTTGGGATTTCTCTTGCGGTGCTTTCGCTGGTCCTTGAGTTGTTTGCCTTAGCGTTTCTACTGCTGAAGCTTTTACTACAAAAGACTTCTCATGTGAAAGTGCTAGTTGGCTTGCTGCTGATTTTAATTTGCGTCGGGTCGCTGAAATCAAATAAAGCCCCTCAGATTATTTGGTTGGCGCTGTTTTGCCTTTGCGCTGAAGACGTCCCTGAATACTACATCTCAAGGTCTATTCTTGTATCGTCCGTCTTTATGCTATTGATGGTTGTTGGTCTCAATAGTGTCGGTGCCATTCCTTCTGTATTAATGTCGCGCGGTAGCAATTTTGTACGAAATTCGATGGGCTTTGCCCATCCTAATAATTTTGGACAGCTTTTGTTTATTGCTTATTCTGCTTCTATTTTTGAGCTGAAAGGCAGAAGCGGTCTTGCGGGCATCTTCTGTTTCGCAATTGCTTTTTTCGTAGCTGATTCAAAAACTTCTGCAGCAGGCATTTTCGTAATGGCCTTGTATTCGGTTATTTCATTCAGAAGCCCCCGTTCAAAACCATATGGGTCCCTATTTACTTTTTTACCGCTTTTTCTGGCGATTATTAGTATAGCCCTGCCCTTTATGTGGTCCCATGGTGCCAATAAATGTCTTGTTCAGCTTGATAATTTAATGACCAACCGGATTTTTTATTCCGCCTATTATTTTGAAAACTACCCTCTGACTGTTTTTGGTAATGACTTAACGGCCATAGTTTCGCTGCCGTCTGCAACGGGTGGTTATTTAATACAAACAAGAGTCATGCTTGACAATGCATATTGTCGACTACTTATTCAATACGGTTTGATCCCATTTACCGCGTTTGTTGCTTTCTATTGCGTAGCGATAAATAAAGCGCGTATTTCGGCCCACGTGACATTCATGGGCTTGGTCTTGTATTCCCTAATGGGGTTTGTTGAATGCGGAATGTTATATCCAGCATGTAATTTCTTTATGCTTATGGCGCTGCCCGCCTTTTCAGATAAGGGGCCCTGTCAATCCAGGGTGCCATCAAAGGATGTTGTGGAGATGGCTAAATAATGGCAAAAATTAATACTACCAAGTCAGACATTATATGGAACTATGTAAGCACTGTTCTTTCAATGGGGAGCAGCTTCCTTCTTCTTCCGTTTCTGCTTGCTTACTTATCTAACGCCGAACTTGGTCTCTGGTACACTTTTGTTGCCATTGGGAATTTAACGCTGTTATTTGAATTTGGCTTTACACCAACTTTTGCGAGAAATATTGTCTATTGTCTTAGCGGTGCGCGTAGCATTAGCAAGAGCGGCTACGATTCATCTCAAGTTGGTGATTCTGTAGATTATGAGCTGCTTGGCAAATTGATTAAAACATCCCGGATTGTTTACGCGTTAATTTCTTGCGTTGTCCTGATGCTTACCGCTACAGTTGGAACTGCCTACATTTCTTCAATTTCAAGTGCTATTGATCCCTTTTCTTGTTGGACCGCATGGTTAATTTTTTGTTTTGATGTGTTTTTTAATCTATTCTTTTTTCATTATACGACCTGCCTGAGAGGGTTCGGGGATATTTCCGCTGAAAGCAGGGCAAAGTCTTATGGTCGCATTGGGCAGCTTGTGGTTTCTGCGTTTTTGCTGTTTATGGGTTTTGGCATCATTGGCGCTGCCATCGGTTATCTGTTTAATGACATTGTGCTGAGATTTTTTTGCGGTCGCTTTCTGGAGGTTCACTCAGAGGCGATAAAAAAAGCAAACGATGCTTGTACGGGTGTTTCTATTTCTGAAATAAAAGAAACGTTTATTTCAGTGGCTTATTTGGCGTGGAGGGACGGCGTTGTTCAACTTTGCTGCTATGCTTCCACTCAGTTGAGTTCGCTGCTCTGCTCCTATTTTCTTGGTGTGGAGGTTAACTCTCAGTATTCATTAATTATTCAAGTTGGCGGTGCAATTTACGGGTTTGCCAGCGCCTACGTTCGATCTTTTATTCCAATGTTTCAATCTGCTTATGCTGGTGGCGAAGTTCAGACTGCACGAAAAATTATTGAAAAAAGTCTGTCTCTATATTGGATTTTAATTGTTGTATGCACGATCGGTGTCTGGTTTGTCGGCTTCCCAGTCTTGTTCCTAGTTAAGAAAGGTTTTTCCCCCGACGGGCTTCTTTATTTCGCCTTGGTTGTTTATCTTGCGGTTTGGAACCATCATTCATTGTGTTGTAATTACATTATCAGTACGAATGAAATCCCCTATCTCCCGGCTTATATAGTTTCGGCTATTGCAGGTTTTGTATTGTCGTATGTCTTAATTTCCTTTACTGGCATGGGCGTCTGGGCGCTTGTGGTTGGTAATGGGGCCGCTCAGCTTGCATATAATAATTGGAAATGGCCTATATACCTTGCGCGTAAATTCTCTTCCCATTATTTTGCGTTGATTAGAGCTGGTCTCATACAGTGGTCCTGCGCATTGAAGAAATAAGTGTTAATCACTGCTTTAATGTGACTTATGATTTCGATCGCGCCGATAGTGCCGAGAAAGTGGTGTAGAGTCCGATCCGAAGTAAGTTGCATGGCGTTGGGGAGCAGAGCCTGCTCGGCAGATCACCATTTAGATGCAAGGCCTATAACCCGATCGCAAACCTCCAACGCAGCAGATCGATGCGTGACGATGATGACGGTATGACCGAGATTTCGCATGCGGTCCAGCATTTCTCGCTCGAGCTTGGGGTCGAGGGCCGATGTGCATACATCGAGCAGACGCACGGGGGAGTCGGAGCAGACCGCACGCGCAACGGCAAGGCGCTGGTCCAGGTCCCCATACCAGTTGTCGTTGGTGTCGTCCCAGGTTAGGTCCATCTGGCACCATTTGCCGTCGATCTTTACGGCGTTCCAGGTATGGCCGTTGCCGGCGATGCGGCCGTTGGCGATGCCCGCTGCGTTAAGGAGCTTGGAGTAGATGCGCTGGTAGCTCTCTGGTGCCCTGGTGGCGCGTGAGGCCGCTTTCGGCCGAGCACCAGTTGAGGCTATGGTCGTACTCCATCTGGTCGAGCGTCCAGTCGTGGAGCCACAGCGCCATATCGTATTCCGAGCCGTTTGTCTCTTGCCTGCACTGGGTTACGGCATTGTTGACGATCTGCGTGACGCTTGGGCGGGCGGCGTCGCTTACGGTCGCCTCCGCCGTGGTGCGCAGGTAGTAGATCCCCTTGTCGTTTTGGGGGTCGTTTCTGTCGTTGTCCATAAAGTAGAAGTGGATGCGGTACGTGCCCGATGCCGTGAAGTCATAGGTAAAGTCGTGGCCCGCGGTGTCCAGGCTGTAGTAGCCGGCCCATGCCGGGCGCGACGGGTCGCAGACGCTTTCCTGCCTGCCGCCGTCCCAATAGGTGGGCACGTCCATGCGCGCCTTGGCCTGGGACGATCCGTTGGTCTGGGTTACGTGGAAGGTCGTCTCGGTGCCCGCGGGGCGTCGTTCCACGAGACGGTAAAGGTGACGCCGTTTTGGGTTGCCGTGGCGGAGTGGGCGTAGGTGGTTAGTGGCGTGGCGGAGCTGGCCTCGGGCGTGGGGTTGGTCTGGGCTCGGTGGGATGGGGTGGGGGCTGTGGTGGCCGTGTCGGTTGCGGCGTTGGTGTCGTCAGCGTTTTCCGTGTTGGCTGCGCTGGTGCCGGTGGATGTTGCGGTGCTGTCCTCTATG
>UQIS01000027.1 GCA_900541245.1 uncultured Collinsella sp. | reverse complement strand
GGACCCGTACCCGTTCTGGCTGGATTAATGGATGGAAACGGATGTTCTATCGGGACACACATTTTGTCCTATAAGCCTCAATCGTCGGGCATGGCCAAAAGGCCTATGCCCTCCTCTTTCACGTCACCTTGCTCGCTCTGGCGGGCTTTCGCTGACTTTTGCTCCACCTGCGGCGCTGCCATTGTTGGTGCAGGGGGTAGCTTGCTCGCTCTGGTGCCCGTTCGCTGGCTTTGGCTTTGCCTGTGACGTTTTCATTGTTGGTGCTGAGTGCCTTGTTTCCCGTCCCAAATGATCTACCCCGGGTCCCCGGTGGTTGCGGTGGGCGTGTTTGGTTGGTGCCTGTTGATGGTCTGGGTATCGGGGAGGGCGGGCTCCGTTATAATCGCCTAGAACATTAATTGGAAACGGGACGGGAGCCATACATGCGCCAGGGTTTCGACAACGCGAAGTATATCGAGCTGCAGGCTGCTCACATTAAGGAGCGCATCTCGCAGTTTGGTGGCAAGCTCTATTTGGAGTTTGGCGGTAAGCTGTTCGATGACTATCATGCGAGCCGCGTGCTGCCGGGTTTTGAACCGGACAGCAAGTTCCGCATGCTCAAGAGCATCGCCGACGATGTCGAGGTTATCATCGCGATCAACGCGAACCACATCGAGAAAAACAAGGCTCGTGGTGACCTTGGCATTACCTATGACGAGGATGTGCTGCGCCTGGTTGACCTGTTCCGCGGCAACGGCTTTGCCGTCGCGGCCGTGGTCATCACCCAGTACGCCGGCCAGCCCGCCGCCGATGTGTTCCGCAATCGCCTGAACGCGCTCGGCATTCCCGCCAAGCTGCACTATCCCATCGAGGGGTATCCGCACGATGTCGATCTGATCGTTTCTGACGAAGGCTACGGCAAGAACGAGTTTGTCGAGACCACGCGTCCACTCGTTGTCGTGACGGCACCCGGCCCCGGCTCGGGCAAGCTCGCCACTTGCCTCTCGCAGCTGTATCACGAGCATAAGCACGGTACCGCCGCCGGCTATGCCAAGTTCGAGACCTTCCCGGTCTGGAATCTTCCTCTGACGCATCCGGTCAATATTGCCTACGAGGCCGCCACGGCTGACCTCGACGACGCCAATATCATCGATTCGTTCCACCTTGAGGCCTACAACAAGACCACGGTCAACTACAACCGCGACGTCGAGGCCTTCCCGGTAGTCCGTGCCCTGATGGAAAAGATCTTGGGCAAGAGCCCCTACCAGAGCCCTACGGACATGGGCGTCAATATGGTCGGCTTTGCCATCACCGATGACGATGCCTGCCGCGACGCTTCCAAGATGGAGATCGTCCGCCGCTACTTTACCGCGGTCGAAAATGTGCGCCGTACCGGCGTGGGCGATGAGCAAGTCGACCGTCTCAAGATTATTATGAAGAAAGCCGGCATCGATAAGAACTACTCACCGGCGCGCTCGGCGGCCCTCACCAGGGAGCAGCTGACGGGTGGTCCCGTGGGTGCCATGGTCATGCCCGATGGCTCCGTGGTGACCGGTAAGACCTCCACGCGCCTGGGCGCCGCAAGTTCGCTCATTATGAACGCCCTCAAGCATGTCTCGGGCGTCGACCTTGAGCTCGAGGTCATTAGCGATGAGGCGATCGAGCCCATCAGCAAGCTCAAGACGCATTTCCTGGGAAGCAAAAACCCGCGCCTCCACACCGACGAGACGCTTATGGCGCTGTCGATCACCTCGGCCACGAGTGAGACGGCCGCTCGCGTCCTTTCGGGCCTGGAGCAGCTGCGCGGTTGCGATGCCTTCTTTAGCGTGATCATCTCGCCGACGGACGAGACGGTACTGCGCAAACTGGGTATCAACGTGTGCTGCGAGCCCAAGTTTGAGCGCCGCGGTTTCTTCCATCGCTAAGTTTGAAGCACCGCGGTAATTGCATTGCATTTTGGCCGTATCGGGTTAGCGCCCGGTACGGCTTTTTGATCAATAAAGCGCCTATTTCGGCGAAAAATAGCTGTTTACCTGCCTAGAAACAATTTGAGCGGTATACAATAACCGTAACTGTTTCATCCTTAGCGGGATGCCGCATGATGGATATTACCTGCCATCGTGAGGTGTGTCGGTCGCGCACGGCGCGTTAGATGCTCGTGCTCGGTTTGAGGAGGCTGCTATGGCGGGCAAGGGTCGTGCGAGTGTCAACGATATGAAGCGTGTCGAGGTGCTGGTGTTGATGGAGATCGACCAGCAAACCGAAGACAATGGCGGGCCGTATGGTTTCTCGCGCAAAACGCTTGCCGAGCGCGTGGGGGTTTCGCCGTATCGTGTCCGCGCCGCAATCGATCGCTTGGATTCCGAAGGCATGATTGATGTCGTCTCGCGTTATAGCGACGACGGCGGTCAGCTTGCAAATGGCATTTGCCTCACCGAACGTGGCGAGTGGTATCTTGAGGGCGTCCGTACCGGCATGCTCGTTCAAGAAATGCTTGAGGACGAGGTTGCTGATCGATAGCAGCATGTAACCCTTGCCACAGCGACGCCGCCTGGGAAACCGGGCGGCGTTTTGTTTCAAGATTGAGAAATGCAATCGCACGCGAGAAAAATTGCGAACGGTCCGCGGCGCGAGTATTACAATGAAGACCCGTAAGATGTGGATAAACAACTTCTACGGGAAGCGCAGGTAACTCAATATGACCAAGCATGTGTTCGTAACCGGTGGCGTGGTTTCGTCCTTGGGCAAGGGTATCACCGCGGCCTCGCTGGGCCGTCTGCTCAAGTCGCGTGGCTACAAAGTAACGATGCAGAAGGCCGATCCGTATCTGAACGTCGACCCCGGTACCATGAGCCCCTTCCAGCATGGTGAGGTCTTCGTTACCGAGGATGGTTACGAGTCCGACCTGGACCTGGGTCATTACGAGCGCTTTATTGATGAGAACCTGACCCGCGATTCCAACTTTACGACCGGCGCCATCTATAAGAGCTTGATCGCCCGCGAGCGTCGCGGCGACTTTTTGGGCGGTACCGTGCAGGTGATTCCTCACGTCACCAATGCCATTAAGGACAAGTTCCGCCGCATCGAGGAGCAGACCGGCTCCGATGTAGTCATCACCGAGCTGGGCGGCACGATCGGCGACATCGAGTCGCAGCCGTTTGTCGAGGCCATCCGCCAGTACCGCAAGGAGGCCGGCCCCGAGAACGTCTGCTACATCCACGTGTCGCTCGTTCCCTATATCGCCGCCGCCCACGAGGTCAAGACCAAGCCCACGCAGCATTCCGTCAAGGAGCTCCGCAGCTTTGGCATCCAGCCCGATATCATCGTGCTGCGCTCCGACCACCATATCGATGACGCTATCCGCGGAAAGATCGCAAGCTTCTGCGACGTCGACACCGATTGCGTCTTTACCAACGAGGACTGCGCGAGCATTTACGATGTTCCGCAGCTGCTTGCCGAGCAGGACTTTGACCTGCGCATTTGCGAACGCCTGGGTCTGGATCCGCGTGAGCGCGACATGAGCGAGTGGAACGAGTTCCTGCGCAAACAGAATCACGCCAACCATCACGCCGACAAGGTGAAGATCGCCGTCGTGGGTAAGTACACGCAGCTGCCCGATGCGTACCTGTCGGTTATCGAGGCCCTGCACCATGCGGGCGTCTTCTACGATCGCCATGTGGACGTCCAGCTGGTCGACGGCGAGAGCCTCGACGAGCAGAATGTCTCCGAGGTTTTGGGCGACGCCTCGGGCATCCTGGTCCCCGGCGGCTTTGGCAAGCGCGCCCTGGAGGGCAAGATCCTCGCGGCCGAGTTTGCCCGTGAGCACAAGATTCCGTATCTGGGCATTTGCCTGGGTATGCAGGTGGCCGTGTGCGAGTTCGCCCGCAACGTCGTCGGCCTTGCCGGCGCCAGCTCCTCCGAGTTCGATCCGGACGGCCCGTTTAGCGTCATCGATCTGATGAGCTCGCAGGAGGACGTGACCGAGAAGGGCGGCACCATGCGCCTGGGCGCCTATCCGTGCAAGCTCGCCGCCGATACCCTTGCTCGCGAGGCATATGGCGAGGAGCTCGTCTACGAGCGTCACCGTCACCGCTTTGAGTTCAACAACGCCTTCCGTGACCAGCTCGAGGACGCCGGTTTGGTTATCTCGGGTCTGTCGCCCGACGAGCGCCTGGTCGAGATGGTCGAGCTGCCGCGCGACGTGCATCCGTGGTATGTGGCAACCCAGGCTCATCCCGAGTTCAAGAGCCGCCCGACCAACCCGCAGCCGCTGTTCCGCGAGTTCGTGCGCGCTTCGATCGGCCAGCACGAGGGTGTCGACCGTCTGCAGGTGACGCCCATGAACCTCGCTACGGACTAAGGGTGCCGGCGAATAAGGAACATACCGAAGCTACTCCCTCGTCGCTCGCCGTGGCGGCGGGGGAGTATCTCGATTACCTCGCGGTCGAGCGGGGTTTGGCGCGCAACACGATTGCGGCCTATCGTCGTGACCTGACGACGTACTGCGCCTATCTGGAGCGGGCGGGTATTGTGTCTTTTGAAGAGGTGACCCGTCAGGTCGTGGAGGGCTTTGTTGCCGACCGTCGCGATGGGGGCTATTCCGATGCCTCGGTGGAGCGTGCGCTTGCGGCCGTGAAGGGCCTGCATGCCTTTTTGGTGCGCGATGGGGCTGTGGCCCAAAATCCAACGGCGGCGTTGCGCCTGCCTAAAAAGGCTGAGCGTTTGCCGGAGTATCTATCGGTGGAGGATGTCTCGGCGCTGCTCGATCAAGACTTCCCCGAGGGCGAGATGGGCTTGCGCGACCATGCCATCTTGGAAGTGCTCTACGGATGCGGTTTACGTGTGAGCGAGTTGGTGGGGCTCGATGTGGGCGATATCCATATCGACGATGGCTTTGTGCTCGTTCGCGGTAAGGGCTCAAAGGAACGCCTGTCACCGCTGGTGGGAAGCGCGGCGCGAGCTCTGACGCTCTATGTAACTGAGGGGCGTTCTCGCTTGGCGGCCCATGCCCGCGGAACCGAGACCTCGGCGGTCTTTTTAAATAAGAACGGCCGCCGTCTGTCGCGCCAGGCCGTGCATGCGATATGCGAGCGGTATGGGCGTCAGGTGGGGCTGGTGGGGCTCCATCCCCATACCTTGCGCCACTCCTTTGCCACCCACATGCTCGCGGGCGGTGCCGACCTGCGTGTGCTGCAGGAGATTTTGGGCCATGCCGATATTTCGACCACGCAGGTCTACACGCATGTCGACCGCACGCAACTGACCGAGGTCTATCTGGCGGCGCACCCGCTGGCACATCGTTAACACATCGCTGACCTGCATATTTATAGGTATTTGGGGACGGGCTCCAGATTGCCGCGGCGTGCTTTTGCGCGCGCTGGGGCAAGCGGGGGCCCGTCCCATTTTTCGCCACTTGGCGTCGCGGTGGGGGGCCGCAGGTGCCTTGGGTGGGGTAGTTTGGGGGCGATGTGAACGGCATGTAAAGGGACGTAAAAATCGCCGCAAGGTCAACTTGAAGGTTGAGGTTCGCGGGTGTGGTTCTACAGGTGGCATCACGCCTTTGCTGAAAACACAACATATTGTGTTTTCGAACATATGCTTGGGGGTGTTTTGCAATATATGGTGAGTGGAGTGGTGGGGCGGGGTGGGGGAAGGGGTGGGGAAAGGTGTTGTAAAATGGGGCGGTTCCCCTTATTATTGATGACGTCGACAGGCGGGGTGGTTCCCCGCGTACGTGCCATCTGAGCAACCGAGGGGAGGGCGCACATGGGAATGACTGGTGCATACGAGCGCAATCTCGATGCAAAAGGTCGTCTGTCCCTGCCTGCACCCCTTCGCGAGGAGCTTGGAGAGCACGTTCGCGTGTTCAAAGCCCTGGATGTCGATGCTCTGTACGTGTTCTCTGCCGAGGCCTTCGATAAGTGGGTCGAAGGACTCTTCGCGGGTCGTGAGGGCCACGAGGGTTTTAACCCGCGTGACATTAATGACCAGAAGCTCATGAGGGCGATCAACAAGCGCACCACGTCGATGGACGTGGACAGCGCCGGTCGTATCGGTCTTTCCGAGTCTCTCCGCAAGCAGGCGAACCTTGACCGCGAGGTCACGGTTGTGGGCAACTACGACCACCTTGAGGTTTGGGATCGCGCCGCGGCCGATGAGGACGATGACGATGAGGCCCTGCTGGACCTCTTCTTCTCGTAAGGGCAAGGCACGGGTAACGGATGGAGCGTGGGATCTTGACACAAGAATATCGGCATGAACCTGTCATGCTCGGCGAAGTGCTTGAGTCGCTGCGGCTAAAGAGCGGCTCCGTTGTCTGCGATTGCACCCTTGGCGGTGCCGGCCATTCGGTAAAGATGGCCGCGCAGGTGGGGGAGACGGGCCTTTTGCTCGGCGTCGATCAGGACGACATGGCCCTCGAGGCCGCTGGCGCCCGTCTGGACCGCGAGGTTCCCGGCGTTCCGCACCAGTTGCTGAAGGGCAACTTCGGCGACTTGGACGAGCTGCTTTGCTCGGCCGAGGTGCCCGGGGTCGATGGCTTCCTGTTCGATTTGGGCGTTTCGTCACCGCAACTCGATATCCCTGGCAGGGGCTTTTCGTATAACGAGGACGCCCCATTGGACATGCGGATGGATCCGGGTAATAACACCTTAAACGCAGCTGAGGTCATCAACACCTATAACGAACACGACCTCGCCCGGATTCTACGCGTCTACGGCGAAGAGAAGTTCGCCTCGCAGATCGCGCGCGAGATCGTGCGCCGCCGCGAGCAAGAACCGATCGAAACCACCGGCCAATTTGTCGAGATCATCAAGGCGGGTATCCCGGCTGCCGCTCGTCGGCATGGTGGACACCCGGCCAAGAAAAGTTTCCAGGCCATTCGCATCGAGGTCAATCACGAGCTCGATGTGCTCGAACGAGGGCTTGATGCCGCCACCAGGTGGCTCAACCCGGGCGGACGTATCTGCGTCATCTCGTATCACTCGCTCGAGGACCGTATCGTAAAGAACCACTTTAAGGAGATGAGCCAGGGGTGCACGTGTCCGCCGGAGATTCCGGTGTGCGTGTGCGGTAACGTGCCGATACTCAAGGTCATCACCCGCAAACCCCTGGTTGCCCAGCCTGATGAGGTTGAGCGCAACCCTCGGGCGAGATCAGCCAAAATCCGCGTGGCGCAGCGTCTGTAGGCGTGACCGCGCGATATTGGACCTCCCGCTCGCACCATAAACGAAGCTTAAACACACTACCAACGTACTCGGGATGGGAGGCGGCATATCATGGGCTACAACACTTCAAGCGCAGCACTCGCCTATGATATGAACGCCATGCCCGCCTATCGTGAGACGCCGCAGGCCCCCGTTGCTCCCCGTGAGCAGCGCACGCCGCGCTTTGATGTCTACACGGGCGCGGGCCGTCAGGCAAACCAGGCGGTAAGCCCGGTTTTCATGAGCGTTCTTAAAACGTTTTGCATCATTGCGGCTATCTTCATGACGATCGGCATCGCCCGCGTGGCGCTCGCCGGCGTTACGGCCCAGGTGCTCAACAGCAACGCCGAGCTTACCAACACGCTCGAAAAGGCGACCGATGAGAGCTCCGACCTGGAGGTCATGCATTCGGTCTATGGCGCCGACACGCGCATTCGCGACCTTGCGGGCGCTTATGGCATGGTGGAGCCCAGCGAGAGCGTTACACTTGACTTTTCGCAGGATGCAGCCGCGGGCGCCAACGCGACCGCGGCCGCTCAGTAGCAAGACGGTAGCTGAGTATGACAAATGACTATCGCCGCGGTTCCGATGGGGGCCGCGGTTCTGGACGTCCCTCGTCGCGGGGACGTTCTGGTTATCAAGGAACGGGTCGGCAATCTTACAACGCCGGGCAGTCCCGTGGCAACGACCCGGCGTCGCGACTTCGCGGCTCGGGCGGCCCTCAAGTGCATAACACCAGGTCGCGCAAGAGTTCGTCGACCGAATGGCTCACAGGCGCGCCTCTGCCTCGCCGCAAAGCCGTCATGGGCTTCATCGGGCTTGGCTTGGGCTTGGGCGTTTTTCGCCTTGCCGACTATCAAATTGTCGAAGCCGATAAACTGCGCGAGCGTGCCGATGCGCGCCGCCTGCTTGCGCAGACCCTCTATGCCAAACGCGGCACCATCTACGACCGCAACGGCAACGTGTTGGCGTCGTCGGTCGAATGTCGCAACATCGCCGTGAACCCGCAGCTTGTCGAGGATGTTGACAAGACGGTGTCGGCGCTGGTCAAGGCAACTGGAATCGATAAAAAGACCTGCCGCAAGCTCGTTGAGTCCGATGGAACCTGGGTGTATATCAAGCGCCAGGTGGACGAAGACGATGCTGCGGCGCTTGAGAAGAAGAACCTGCCCGGCGTGCTTTTTGAGCAGGCCATGAAGCGCGTATATCCATACGGCAATCTAGCATCGCAGGTGCTGGGTGTAGTGAATGTAGACAACGACGGCTTGACGGGTCTCGAAAAGCAATACAACAAGCTTCTGACCGGCACGAACGGTTCTCTTGTGCGTGAGCGCGCAAGGGACGGTAGCTATATCGCGGGCGGTGCCTATAAAAAGGTGGCTGCGGTCGACGGCGTTGACATCGTGACGACGCTCGACGGCAATATCCAGCGAGCGGCCGAGGATGCCCTGGCAGAGGCAGTCGAGAAGACTAAGGCCAAGAACGGCTCGGCGCTGGTCACCGATCCTACGACAGGCGAGATCTTGGCAGCCTGCTCGTACCCGACCTACGACCAGACCGATCTGGAGAACGCCAAGACCGAGGATATGAACCTGCGCCTGGTCACCGACGCCTACGAGCCCGGCTCAGTCTTTAAGACGCTCGTGGCGGGCGCCGGCTTCGATTTGGGCGTCGTGCGATCGAGTACGTCGTTTGAGGTGCCGGCGAGCATCAAGGTTGGTGACGATACCGTCACCGATGCCGACAAGCGCGATTATGCTATGACCATGGATGTGCGCGAGATGATGCGCCGTTCGTCCAACGTGGGCTTTGTCCTGGTGGGGCGCAAGATCGGTGCGGATGACTTTGCCGCCTATGTGGACAAGTGGGGCATCGGTCACAGCTCCGGTGTCGATTTTCCTGGCGAGAGCCTGGGCATCGTCAAGGAGCGTGACCAGTATGACGGCGCCACGCTGGGATCGATGAGCTTTGGACAGGCGCTGTCCGTCTCGCCGATTGAGATCGCACGTGCCGTGGGCGGCATCGCCAACGGCGGCGTGATGATGACCCCGCATTTCTATAAGTCCAGCAAGGGCGACGAGAAGGACTGGGGCGAAGGCGAGCGCGCGATTTCTGAGGATGCCGCATCCCGGGTGACATCGTGCATGCAGACGGTCGTGTCCGAGGGTACGGGCGTTGGCGGCGCGGTTGACGGCTATGACGTGGCGGGTAAGACCGGTACGGCCGAACGTGCCGACGAGAACGGCGGCTACCTCAAGGAGAACTACATGTCGTCCTTTATGGGCTTTGCACCGGCACAATCGCCCAAAGTGCTGTGCTATATCACGCTCGACGGAACGCCGAGCGGTTCAGATGCCGCTGCGGTGCCGTTCCAGTCCATTATGGCCAACGCGCTCGACGTGCTGGGTATCCCGCACACGAAGTAGGGGGTTACAATCTTTGGGGCGTTGTTTGTTGTCCCATATGAGGGTGTTCACATGCCCTGCACCACGCATGTGCGGCGCTGGGATACAATACGCCGATAGCATTATTAGGTTTACAGGGGAGCTGCAATGATAGAGATCGCCGTCAACAACCTCGCGGCCGCAACAGGGGCCCGAACCGTGACGGGAGAAGCCGATCGGGTATGCCGCGGGTGCGTTATCGACTCGCGCCAGGTCGAGGAAGGGACGATTTTCGTCGCCTTTCCCGGTGAAAACGTCGACGGCAATGATTTTGCTTCCCGTGCCGTCCAGTCGGGTGCCGGCGCCGTCGTGATGACGCGTGAGCCCGAGGCCGAGCTGGTCTCGCTGGCGCAGGACAAGGGCTGTGCCATCTTGCTGACCGATGATCCCGAGGAGTTTCTGCTGCGTTTGGCGCACACGTACCGTTTGGAGCTTGGCTGCCTGGTCGTTGGTATTACCGGTTCCATCGGCAAGACGACGACCAAGGACGTGCTTGCCGCTGTGCTCGCCAAGCGCTATCGTGTCTGGGCCACCAAGGGCAATTTCAATAACCTGATCGGCATGCCGCTCACGGTGCTTTCCGCTCCGGCCGATACCGAGGTCCTGGTGCTCGAGATGGGCATGAACCATTTTCATGAGATTGAGCGCCTGTCCCAGTCTGCCAACCCCAATCTTGCCATCGTGAGCAAGATCGGAACCTCCCACATCGGTATCCTGGGCAGCCGCGAGAACATCGCCCGCGCCAAGTCCGAGATTGTCCAGGGCATGTGCGCCGCCGGCGACTTCTCGCCGTTGCTGGTTTTGGGCGGCGAGGACGACTTTACGCCGTTCATTCGCGATACGTTCGCCCAGCCTGCGGGTATTGACGTGATGCTGGCCGGTGTCTCGGACGACGACGAGGTCCGCGCACGCGACATTCGCGTCGACGACGAGGGCCATCCGGTCTTTACGCTCGACTTTGGTCAGGGCGACACGGTCGATACCATGTTGGCCATTCCCGGCGTGCAGTCCGTGCCCAATGCCGTTAAGGCCGCCGCGGTTGCCTATCGCCTGGGCGTGACGCCCGAGCAGATCGATGCTGCCTTTAGGGGCCTCACGATTACCGGTCACCGCCAGGAGATCAAGCGCGCCAAGCGCGGTGCCCGCGTCATTGACGATTCCTATAACGCCAGCGCCGAATCCATGGCTGCTGGTCTCGATCTGCTGTGCTCGCTTTCGTGCACGGGGTCTCGCATGGCGATCCTGGGCGAGATGGGCGAGATGGGCGATGAGGCTCCTCGCATGCATGAGCTCGTGGGCGCCTATGCCGCCGCCAAGAAGCTCGATATGCTGGCGTGCGTGGGTGGTGAGCTGGCCCAGCTTATGGCCGATGCCGCGCGCATGATGGGTATGGACGAGGACCGCATCCAGGTGTTCTCCGATTATCAGCAGGTGCTCGACCGCATGGGCGGCGCGCTTGAAAAACATGATGTTGTACTGGTCAAGGGTTCCCGCTTTGTTGAGCTCGACCGCTTTGTGGAAGGTGTGTGCTAGCCCATGTTCGGCAATCCCTCGTATCCAACGTATCAGGCTTTTTTGGGGCTTGGCATCGCCGCTGCCATTACGCAGCTGATCATGCCGTGGTGGATCAAGCTGCTCAAGGTCGAGGGTATCGGCCAGCAGGTTCGTGCCGACGGCCCCAAGCGTCATTTGGTTAAGCAGGGAACGCCCACCATGGGTGGCGTTGTTATCCTCGTCGCGATCTCGCTGGCCTGCCTGCTGATGGGCAAGCTCACCACCGAGCTCGTGCTCGTGCTTCTCGCCACGCTGGCGACCGGCGTGCTGGGCCTGATTGACGACCTGACCTCCGTTACGCATGGGCGCTCGCTCGGTCTGACGCCCCATGCCAAGATGATCGGCCTAACCATTATCTGTGTCACCTTTACGGTACTTGCCGTCAACTGGTGCGGCGTCGCCCCCGAGATTCGTTTTCCCGGCGGCCTGACGATTGACCTCGGTGTTCTTTCGACCACCATCTGCGGCCTTTCGTTCCCGTGGCTCTACATTGTCTTTTGCTGGCTGATGATCGCCGGTCTTTCTAATGCCGTGAACCTGACCGATGGCCTTGACGGTCTTGCTGGCGGCACCTCCATGATCGCCATGCTCGCCATGGCCGCCATGGCGTTTTTGCACGGAGACGTGAACCTGTCCATCTTCTGCACCGCGTGTGCCGGTGCCTGCTTGGGCTTTCTGTGGTTCAACTGCTATCCGGCGAGCATCTTTATGGGCGATACTGGCTCGCTTGCCCTGGGCGCCGCGTTTGCCTGCACGTCCATCATGACCAACACCGAGGTCGTTTCCCTCATCATCGGCGGCCTGTTTATCGTTGAGACCCTGTCAGTCATGATTCAGGTTGTCTACTTCCACTTTACGCACAAGCGCGTCTTCCTTATGGCGCCCATCCATCATCATTTCGAAAAGAAGGGCTGGGCCGAGACCAAGGTCGTCATCCGTTTTTGGATTATCGCTGCGGCCTTTGGTGCCGTTGGCCTTGCTCTGTTCTTCCAGTTGGGATAGTGGTCTTTCATGCCTCTTGCTGATGTCTTTAGCCTGCTCGTTTTGGGTCAGGGCAAATCCGGTCTCGATGTCGCCCGCTGGGCGCTGGCACATCCCGAGCGCGTAAGCGCCGTTACCGTGTATGGCGGCGGCACCTCTGAGCCCAATGACGCCACGCGTGCGCTCGAGGCTGCTGGTGCGTCGTTTGTCTATGGGACCGAACAGGTCGAGGGCGCCTATGACGTATGCGTGACGTGCCCGGGCATCTCGGAGTTCTCGGGCTTCTTTAAGGCCGGGCGCGAGCATGCCGCCCAGATTATGGGTGAGCCCGAGTTTGCCTATCGCCTGTCGCCCGATAACTGGATTGCCATCACGGGTACCAACGGCAAGACGACTACCACGTCGCTGACTGATTATCTGCTCAAGGCTGCCGGCGAGGCCAGCGTAGCTGTCGGCAACATCGGTGAGCCGCCGGTCAACGAGATTGACGGCCGAGCTCATAACGAGTGGTTTGTGGCCGAGCTCTCGAGCTACCAGATTGCTACGACCGCCGAGCTTCATCCTCGCGTGGCGGTGCTGCTCAACATCACTCCCGACCACTTGGGCTGGCATAAGAGCCATAAGAACTACGCGCTTGCCAAGGTCAAACTGTTTGACAATATGGTCGATGACGATCTGGCGGTTGTCGACGTCGAAGACGCCGGCATTCACGAGTTCGATGAGTACATTTACACGCCGGGTCGTCGAATCTGCAAGGTTGCCTTTGACGAGCCTGAGGGCGAGGATGCCGCCTTTGTGCGCGATGGCAAGATGATCGTGCGCCTGAAGGGCGTCGAGACCCCGCTCATCGCTACATCCGAGCTCAAGATCTCGGGCCATCACAATGTTATCAATGCCCTGTGCGCTGCCACGGCTGCCCTGGCAGTCGGTGCCGATGTCGATGGTGTCTGCCGCGGTCTGGCCTCGTTCCAGCCGCTCGAGCACCGTGTGGAGCCTTGTGGCGAGATTGACGGCGTGCGCTACGTCAACGATTCCAAGGCGACCAACACCGATGCGGTCGAGAAGGCACTGACGGCATTTCCCGATGACGACGTGATCTTGCTGCTCGGCGGCCACGATAAGGGCACACCGCTCACGGACTTCGCGCGCGTTGTTATGGATAACGTACGCTCGGTCGTCTGCTTTGGCGATGCGCGCGAGCGCTTCACCGCCGCTATGGACGAGGCCGATGTCGATGGCGATGTGGATATCGCCCAGGCGGATGACCTACGCGACGCCGTGGACGTTGCCCGTTCGTTGTCGAGCCGTGGTGACGTGATCTTACTTTCTCCTGCCTGCTCTTCGTTCGATGAGTTCTCGGGCTATGAGGAGCGCGGCCGCGTGTTTAAGGACTATGTGGCCCAGCTTGCCGCTGCGGCGAAATCGCAATTGGAATAGGGGTTGCCGGTGAGAGAGGAGAGCCCCCGACAAGGTATGAGGAGGCCCGACTCGGACCGTGCTTCCTCGCGGCGCAGCACACCGCGTTCCGGTCGCGGCGGGCAGACGTTTAGCGAACGCTATATTGCCGGCGTTCCCGCCCGTATCATGCGCCCCCGTTTGATATTCATGGCCTGTCTGTTTACCTTGGTGTGCTTTGGCCTGCTGATGGTGTACTCGGCGTCTTCGGTCGAGGCGCTGCACGAGAATGGCTCGGCGACGTTTTTTCTGGGTCGACAGGCCGCGTTTGCCGTGGTCGGTGTTCTGGCGCTGATTGCCATCGTGCGCGTTTTGCCGGACAGCTGGTTTGGAGAGGATGTGCTCAGGATCTTCCTCATAGGCATGATAGGGCTACTGTTTCTGGTGTTCTTGGTGGGCAGCGGCAGCCGTGGCGCCACGCGCTGGCTCAACATCGCCGGCATTCAGTTCCAGCCTTCCGAGTTTTTAAAGCCATTTGCCATTGCGTATTCGGCCATCATGCTTGATCGCTTATTTTCGCCCGGTGGCAACATCTACGAATTCCTTCGCAAGATGGGCATCTACCTGGGCATTTCACTCTTTCTGATCTTTATCCAGCCCGATTTCGGTACTGTCCTGATCATCCTGTTGACCCTCATGTGCATGGCGTTGTTTGCGGGTCTCGACCCCAGATTTATCATCGGCGTGCTAATCTTCGGCATTCTCGTGATCGTGATTGCGCTTGTCGCAGAGCCGTACCGAATGGTGCGTATTCAGGTTGCCTTGAACCCTTGGGCCGACGAGTATGGTGACGGCTATCAGGCCACGCTTGCCATCATGGCCTTTGCCTCGGGCGGTCTGTTCGGCCGTGGCATCGGCAACTCAACCATGAAGTACTCGTATCTGCCCGAGGCGCACAATGACTACATCCTGGCCATCATTGGCGAGGAAGTCGGTTTTGTCGGAACCGTGCTGTTCTTCTTGGTGTTTGCGATGCTGATCTACTCGGCGTTTCGCATTGCCGAGCAGGCGACCGATCGTCGGGGCGCGCTTATGGCGTCTGGCTCCGCGGTCATTCTCGCGGTGCAGTTTTTGATTAACGCGCTGGGTATCCTCAACGTGTTTCCCATGACGGGCAAACCGTTGCCGTTTATTAGCTACGGCGGCTCTTCGATTATTGTGTCGCTTATGCTCGCCGGTCTGATCCTGCGCGTTTCGTACGAGAGCGCCCGCCGCGATGAGTACGACCGTCGCCGCGAGAGCTTTGCCGTTATGGATGAGAGTACCGCCGGCGTGCCCCACGTGCGCGGCGAGCGATCTTCGCGTAACGGTTTTACCGTCCTGGATGGCTCTGCGACCGAGCCAGCAGCCCGCCCGCGTCAGCGAACGGCGCCGCAAGGTCGTCCTCAGCGCCCCAGCCCTCGCAACGCGGGCGGCGGATATAATCGAATCGATTTGAACTCGGACCCGTCGGCGCGTCTGCGCACCGACGACCAGGGACCGCGTGTACGAAGGGACTACCATGACCGATAAGATGACCGTTGCTATTGCAGCCGGCGGCACGGCGGGACACATCAACCCCGCGCTCGCCTTGGCCGAAGAGCTGCGTGATCGTGGCCACCACGTTGTGTTCGTGGGCCAGTCGCGCAAGCTCGAGGGTCGTCTGGTCCCCGAGGCTGGGTTTGAATTTGTGCCCATTACGGTCACGGGCTTCGACCGCTCCCGTCCTTGGACGGCGCTGACCTCGCTGTGGCGTGTCAACAAGGCCAAGCGTGCGCTCGCCAGTCATTTCTCAAAGGTCGGCAAGCCCGATGCTGCCGTCGGTTTTGGTGCCTATGTCGAGGTTCCGCTGCTGGGGTGGTGCAAGGGCGCAGGCGTTCCGTATCTGCTGCATGAGCAGAACTCTGTTCCGGGCCTGGCCAACAAGATGATGAACTCCCACGCCGCCCGCGTGTGCATCTCGGTGCCGGCAGCGCGTTCGGTCTTTGAGCGCGAAGGTGACCCTGACCACGTGCTCATGACCGGCAACCCCGTACGTCGCTCGGTAATCGAGGGCGATCGCGCTCGCGGCCGCAAGGCACTTGGCGTTCCCGAGGACGCTACGCTGCTACTCGTCTTTGGCGGTTCACTTGGCGCCCAGCACCTCAACGAGCGCGTGGTCTCGCTCAAAAACGAGCTGCTTTCACGCAAGAACCTCTATGTGTTGCATTCGACGGGTGCCGACGGCTTTGAGGAGACCGAGCGCACTTTGGCGCTGACGCCCGAGGAGGCGAAGCGTTACCGCGTCCAGCCTTACATCGACAACATGGGCGATATGCTGGCTGCTGCCGATTTGGTGCTCTCGCGTTCGGGCGCATCGAGCGTGGCCGAGATCGCTGCGCTCGCCGTGCCCTCGGTGCTCGTGCCGTATCCGCATGCGACGGCCGACCACCAAACCACCAATGCCCGGTATCTGGTCGACGCCGGGGCCGGCGTGCTCTGCGCCGATGCCGATATCGACGGTTCTGCCTTTGCCGATGAGCTGTTGCACCTGGTCGATGACGCGGCGGCGCGCGACACCATGCGACAGGCGGCGCGTGGTCTGGCTCAGGATAGGGCCGCCGCTCTTCTGGCCGATGCGGTAGAGGGTTTGCGTTAGTTAGACGGGATATCGTCGGTCGCCCTCGCGCTGATACGGTAGGTGCGGTACAGTTAACGGGTTACAGGCAGTGTTTACGCAAGGAGTACACGAGCACATGGCTGATTCCCAGACTGCAACCTCCGCGCCCGAGTTTAAGAGCGCCCACTTTATCGGTATCGGCGGCGCCGGCATGAGCGGCATCGCCCTCGTTCTGCACGAGCGCGGTTATGCCGTTACCGGCTCCGACCTTAAGACGTCACGCTATATCCGCCAGCTTACCCGCGCTGGCGTGAAGGTGCATGTGGGCCATGAGGCCGCCACGATCGACGAGGTCAAGCCCGACGTGGTTGTTGTCTCCACCGCTATTCCGGAGTCCAACCCTGAACTCGTGCGCGCTCGCGAGCTGGGCATTCCCGTGTGGCCCCGTGCCAAGATGCTCTCTGCCTTGGGCCACGGCTACACCACCGTCGCTGTTGCCGGCACGCATGGCAAGACCACCACGTCTTCGATGTGCGCCACCATGCTCGACCGCATGGGTCTGGATCCGAGCTTCTTGATCGGTGGCATCGTCGAGGGCTATGACACGAACGGCAAGAACGGCTCGGGCGACTACTTTGTCGCCGAGGCCGACGAGTCCGACAGCTCCTTCCTGTTCCTGAACCCCAACGTGGTCATTGTGACCAACGTCGAGGCCGATCACCTCGATCACTACTCGGGTATCGAGGAGATCGAGGCAACTTTCGCCAAATTCATGAGCCTGGTGGGCGAGGGCGGCACCGTCATCGTCTGCGGTGAGGACCCGCATCTGGTCGAGCTCGCCAAGTCGACGGGCCGTCACGTGCTTTCCTACGGCTTTGCCGAGAGCAACGACATCGTCTGCATGCACCCGGATGTCAAGGGCATCCAGAGTGACTTTATCGTTCGCTTTGAGGACGGCACTGAGCATGCTGTGGAGATCAAGAGCAATCCCGGTCGCCACAACATGCTCAACGCCACGGCGGTGCTCACCGTCGCCCATGTCCTGGGCCTTGACATCGACGCCGCCGCCAAGGCGCTCTCGAGCTTTGAGGGCGTCCGCCGTCGCTTTACCCACGTGGGCGATATCGATGGCATCACCGTGGTCGATGATTACGGCCATCACCCCACCGAGATCAAGGCGACGCTTGCTGCTGCTTCGTCGCTGGGCTACAAGCACGTCGACGTCGTGTTCCAGCCGCACCGCTATTCGCGCCTGCAGGCCCTGTGCGACGACTTTGCCGATGCATTTGCCAATGCCGATAAACTGCTGCTGATTGATGTGTTCTCGGCTGGCGAGATGCCCATTCCGGGTGTCACCTCTAAGATGCTCGCCGATACCGTGCGCGCCAAGCATCCTGGCAAGGAGGTCGTGTACTGCTCCAGCCGTCTTGAGCTCAATCAGGAGCTCGAGCAGATGGTGGGCGAGGGCGATCTGCTGCTCACTATGGGTGCCGGTGACGTTACGACCGTCGGCCCCGAGTTCATTGAGTATCTGACTGCCAAGAAAGACGCTTAAGTCTAATGGGTCTGTTTAACGCCGTCATGGCGCTCTCGGGCATGATCGACACGGATGTGATCGAGGACGAGCGCCTTGCGCGTCATACGAGCTATCGTATCGGCGGCAAGGCCGACCTCTTTGTGACGTGCCATAGCTATCATGCCCTCCGCCGCGCCGTGGCGGTGCTCGATCGCGAGCAGGTGCCGTGGGTCATCATCGGCAAGGGCTCCAATCTGCTGGTTGCCGATGGCGGTTATCGCGGTGCCGTCATTTCGCTCGGACGTGAGTTTCAGCGCACGGTTGTTGCCGATGACGGTTGTACGCTGACGGTCGGTGCGGGCGTGATGTTTGCGCGCCTGGTCAACGATGCCCTGTCGCGTAGCCTCTCGGGCCTTGAGTTTGCCGTTGGCATCCCTGGCTCGGTCGGCGGTGCGATATCTATGAATGCCGGCACACGGACCGAGTGGATTGGCTCGCTGGTTGAGGATGTCGTAACGTTTGACCCGGCATCCGGTATCAAGCATTATGCGGGGTCCGAGATTACTTGGGGCTACCGCGAATGTAGCCTTCCCCGCAATGAGATCATCCTCGAGTGCGTGCTCAAGCTTAAACCGGCGCCCAAGGCCGACATTCGCGAGCGCATGGAACGGTACCTGACGAGGCGCAAGCGTACGCAGCCCATGGGTCGCGCATCCTGCGGGTCGGTCTTTCGTAACCCGCCCGATGCGAGTGTGGGCAAGCTTATCGAGGATTGTGGATTAAAGGGTTTTTCGATTGGCGGCGCGGAAGTTTCGCCCGTTCACGCTAATTTTATCGTTAATAACGGAACTGCCTCGGCCGATGACGTTGCCGCGGTTATCAGACATGTGCACGGAAAGGTGAGGGAGGCGTATGGCATCGAGCTCAGACCGGAAGTTAAATTCCTCGGCTTCTAGAGCATCGAAACCCACCTTCCGCCGCGCCGGAGGGCGTTCCGGCGCGCCTGCCAAACCTCAACGCAGTGCCGTCGCGCACTCTAAGTCTGTCGGGCATGCTCGACAGACCGGTCGTCCGGTCGTCGGCTCGCAGCTCGGTAATCGTCCGGCCGCAAAAAAGTCCTCGCGTCCCTCGGTGACGTCAAAGCCTGTTATGGGCGCCAAGCCTGCCCGCCCCATGGCAACTCCTAAGCCCTCGACGGGAACTAAAGCGGCGCGTCCAGGTCGCACACTGGGCGCATCGAAACCGCGCTCGCTGACATCGGTGCCGGCTACCGCCAAGAAGCCTTCGGGTAAAAAAGGCGTAAACCCGTTGTCTTCACTTGGGGCGATGGTAAATAAAACATCAGACGCCGCTTCTGTCGTTACAGGCAAAGGCAAAATCGTGGGCGGCGTTCTGGCCGTCTTGGCCGTGCTCGTCGTCGTTGCCATCGTGGTGATCAACTCTGGATTGTTTACCGCCACTGATATTCAGATTCAAGGCAGCGAGCATGTGACGAAGCACGATGCTATCCAGCTGATCGATTTGCCCGAGGGAACGTCGCTTTTCAACGTCGATCCCGACCAGATTACCGAGGACCTCAAGCAGAACCCGTGGGTCTCGGGCGTGGATGTCCAGCGTCAGTTCCCGCATACGCTCATCATCACGCCTATGGAGCGCAAGGTCATCGCAATTGCCTATATCAGCTCCGATGACCTTGCCTGGGCCATCGGGGATGATGACACCTGGATCGCCCCGCTGTCGACGTCGGTCGAAGTGGACGACCAGGGCAACGTCATCACGACAGGGCAGGGCTCAAATACCCTGACCGGAATCGATGCCGCGCTGGCGCTCGCTAAGCACTATGGCGCGGTGTTGTTGACTGATGTCTCGGCGGATGTCGCTCCGGTTTCCGGCCAGGCAGTGAGCTCCAAGGCCGTTAAGGCCGGCTTGGATTATGTGCGTGGTTTTTCGAGCGAGTTCTTGGGACAAGTCAAGGATATTTCCACGCCTTCGGTCGAAGCCATCTCGGCAAACCTCAATAACGGCATTGAGGTGTCGCTGGGCGATTCGGACGATATCGCCAAGAAGGAACGCGTGGTCACCAAGTTGCTTTCGCAGGTAGAGGGCGTAACGTATATCAATGTGCGCTCTCCGGGCAACTACACATTTAGGAATGCTCCGACCTCGTAGCGCTGATTGATGCTTTGTTGAGGGGCCATACCACGCCGTTTATCTGGTTTGTTTGGTTTTCACGGTCAATTATTTGACTGATACGTTCATAATGTGCAACCATAATACGGTTTACCTTTGCATTTACTTTCAACCTGAAGGTTAATGTGCGCAGGGGTCGACCCATGCTATGGCTATAACCTTTGTTCGGAGGACCGACATGCACGAGACAGAGATCAACAACTACCTTGCCGTCATTAAGGTGGTCGGCGTCGGCGGCGGCGGTACCAACGCGGTCAATCGAATGATCGAAGAGGGCATCCGCGGCGTCGAGTTTGTTGCCATCAACACCGATGCTCAGGCACTCGCGATCTCTGATGCCGATATCAAGGTGCACATCGGCACCGACCTTACCCGCGGCCTGGGCGCCGGCGCCAACCCCGAGGTTGGCCGCAAGGCTGCCGATGAGTCCCGTGACGACATTGCCGAGGCGCTCGCTGGCGCCGATATGGTGTTTATCACCTGCGGCGAGGGCGGTGGCACCGGTACCGGCGCTGCTCCCATCGTTGCCGATATCGCGATGAACGAGGTCGGTGCGCTGACCGTCGCCGTCGTGACCAAGCCCTTCACCTTCGAGGGCCGAAAGCGCAAGAAGAGCGCCGAGGAGGGCATTAAGACTCTCTCCGATTGCGTCGACACCATGATCGTCATCCCTAACGATAAGCTGCTCGACATCGCCGAGAAGAAGACCACCATGCTCGAGGCCTTCGCGATTGCCGATGGCGTCCTTTCCCAGGGTACCCAGGGTATCACCGACCTCATCACCGTCCCCGGTATCATCAACTTGGACTTCGCCGATGTTAAGACCATCATGAAGCAGGCCGGTACCGCCATGATGGGTATCGGTACCTCTTCTGGGGATACCCGTGCCGTCGACGCTGCCCAGCAGGCCATCTCCAGCCCGCTGCTCGAGAGCTCCATCGATGGTGCCACACGCGTGCTGCTCTCCATCGCCGGTTCCAAGGACCTGGGCATCCAGGAGATCAGCGACGCCGCCGACGTTGTCGCCAACGCCGTCGACCCCGAGGCCAACATCATCTTCGGTACCGTTGTCGACGAGTCCCTGGGCGATCAGGTGCGTATCACCGTCATCGCTACGGGCTTCTCCGACTCCAACGTCAACCGTCAGGACGAGCTCTTTGCTGCTCAGCAGTCTCAGAGCAAGGCCGCTGCCTCCGCTGAGCCGCAGCGCACCGCTCCGGCCACCAGCCCGGCTCAGGCCGCTCCGACCCGCAACGTCGGTGGCACCGAGCTTCCCAACTTCGGCAACGATCAGTTCGAGCTTCCCGACTTTCTGAAGCGCGGTAGCTTCTAAGTCGTTCTTTGCATTGTTGTGCACAGGGGCGTGTCCGTATGGACGCGCCCTTTTTATTTCGACTTTGTAAACTAGAACCTCCAATCTCTTTACGTTCCCTTTACGATTGCCTCCAGCGCAGCAGGTATCCTTTTAGAGAAGTATGGCAGCCGTATAAACGCGGGCTGTAGCGGCGATGCCGCGGTACTTGTGTTATTAGGAGGCTTTAGTATGGCAGCACGTGCGGACAAAGTTTCGCGTGTCGACCATGATGGAGTTACGTTGGTGGAGGGCGCGACATCCGATGTTCGCTTTGCCTTCACCGAGCGCGCCGGTGGCGTTTCCGAAGATGCGTACTCCTCACTCAACTTGGGCTCGCATGTTGGCGATGATCCCTTTGCTGTTCTAGAAAATCGTCGCCGCGCACTCGAGGCTATGGGTGCCGCCGAGTGCGAGCACAACCTGCTCGTTCCCAATCAGGTCCATGGTGACCATATCGTTGCGGTGACCTCGAACGGCGCCGATGACCTTGAGGACGTCCGTGAGCAGATTGCCGAGGGCTGCGATGCCATCGTCTGTACGGCGCATAACGTGCCCGTGCTGCTTTGCTTTGCCGACTGCGTTCCCGTGGTGCTGGTGGCCCCTGGCGGATTTGCCGTGGTTCACTCCGGTTGGAAGGGCACGATTGCACGTATTTCTGCCAAGGCGTGCCAGGCACTTTGCGATGCTGCCGGCTGCGATGCGAGCGACGTTTCCGCCTATATCGGCCCCCATATCTTGGGTGACGAATATGAGGTATCCCAGGAACTCATGGATCGCTTTGCCGCCGAGTTCTCGTGCATCGATGCGAGCACCTCTCGCATGCTCGATCTTTCCGCTGCCATTCGCGAGGCGCTGGTAGATGTCGGTGTCGACGCGGATAATATCGTGGATACCCAGCTTTCGACTGTGCGTCAGAACGACCGCTTTTATTCCTACCGTAATGAGGACGGCACCTGTGGGCGCCATGCTGCGATCGGCGTGATGCTATGAGAAAGATCGTATCGGTCCTGAGCGCTGCTGTGCTTACGCTTACGCTGTGCGCCTGTTCTTCGGGATCTTCTACCTCTTCCATTACCGTGGCCGGCTCCACGACCTGCCTTCCTATCGCCGAGATTGCGGCCGAGGGCTTTAAGGAGGAGACCGGCATCGACGTGCTCGTTTCCGGTTTGGGTTCTTCCGCTGGCATCGAGGCCGTCAGCGCCGGCACGGCAGATATCGCCAGCTCCTCCCGTGGGCTCAATGCCGACGAACAGGATCTGGGCCTGACTCCCATCGTCATTGCCCACGACGGTATTGCGGTCATCGTGAACGACGACAACCCCGTCGACAACCTCTCGACCGAGCAGCTCCGCGATATCTACGCCGGCAAGATTACCAATTGGAAAGAGGTCGGCGGAGAGGACCTGAGGATCCAGGTCATCAATCGAGATGAGGCGTCCGGCACGCGTGAGGCCTTTCGCACCATCGTGATGGACGGCACCCCCTTCGATCGCCGCTCGGCCGTTCTTTCGGGCACGGGCCAGGTGCGCGACGTGGTATCTCGTTCGCGCGGTGCCATTGGCTACATTTCGCTGGGCTTTGTCGAGAGCCTCAACGCCAAGACCTCGGTCAAGGCCGTCTCGGTCAATCATGTTGAGGCATCCGAGAAGACGGTCGCGAGCGGCGGCTATCCCATCTCGCGCGACCTTTACTTCTTTGTGAAGGGTGCGCCTTCGCAGCAGGCGCAGGATTACATCGACTACGTGACGTCCGAAAAGATGGACAAGCAGATTCGCGAGGCGGGCTTTATCCCCGTCACCAACGACGAGAAGGGGAGTGAGTAGCATGGAAGCACGGGAAAACTCCCAGACTGAGCAGGAGGCTCAGGCGCCCAAAAAACGTGAGTTGGCGTTGGTGTCGCGCAGCACCTATCTCAAGGAGAAGGCGCTGCAGTGGATCTTCTTTGCCTGTGCGTTCTTGGCGGTCGTTACCGTCATCCTGATTTTTGTCTTTACCACGTACTCGGCGCTTCCCGTCTTTACCGACATCGGTCTGGCGGACTTCCTTAGCTTTACGTGGGCGCCCTCTGAGGGCCACTACGGCATCTTGTCGCTGCTTGCCGGCTCGGGCCTGGTGACCGTCGGTGCACTCGCCATGGGTGTGCCGCTGGGCGTGGGTACGGCCGTTTACCTGGTCGAGATTGCCAGCAAGCGCGTGCGCAAGCTCATCAGCCCCGCCGTTGACCTGCTGGCGGGCATACCCTCCATCATCTACGGCTTTTTCGGCATGATCATCATCCGCCCGTTTATCGCACAGCTGACCGGCGGCCTTGGTTTTGGTGCGCTGACGGCGTGGTTCGTGCTCGCCATCATGATCGTCCCCACCATCACTATGCTCACCATCGATGCCCTCAATTCCATTCCTATGGGTATTCGCGAGGCATCCTATGCCATGGGTGCCACCAAGTGGCAGACCATCTATAAGGTCGTGCTGCCAGCCGCCAAACTGGGCATCGTGGACGCCATCGTGCTGGGTATGGGCCGTGCCATCGGTGAGACCATGGCCGTGCTCATGGTCGTGGGCAACGCTCCGGTCATTCCCGATAGCATCGCGAGTCCCATCTCGACGCTCACGAGCCAGATCGCGCTCGACATGAGCTATTCTTCGGGCCTTCACCGCTCGGCGCTGTTCGGCATGGGTGTGGTCCTGTTTATCATCTCCGCCGCGCTGGTGGGCATCGTCCGTCTGATTTCCAAGAAGAAGAGGGGGTAGGCTATGTCCGATTCCGTTGACACGACGGTCGATACGACCTCGTCGCGCGAGCGCATTAAGCGTGCCCTTTCCCACGGCAAGAAGGGCCGCATCAACAAGGACCTGTCCAACAAGATCATGCTTGGCGTGTTTCGTGCCGCTGCCTACATCACCACGCTGGTGCTGGTCGCTATCATCGCCTACGTGGTTGTTAACGGCTTGCCGCATATCTCGCTCGACTTTATCTTCGGTTGGCCCCAAGGCGTCAACGCCGAGGGCGGCATTTGGCCCACGATCGTCTCGACCGTCTACGTGACGGCGCTCGCCATGCTCATCTGCACGCCGATCGCCGTGCTAGCGGCCGTCTATCTGGCCGAGTACGCCAAACAGGGCAAGGTCGTCGAGCTCATCCGCTACGCTGCCGATGCTTTGGCCTCGGTGCCCTCCATCGTTATGGGTCTGTTCGGTTATGCCTTGTTTGTCGAGGCCATGGGCTTGGGCCTTTCGATGGTCTCGGCCGCCTTGGCGCTGGCACTTCTGATGCTGCCCATCGTCATGCGCACCACCGAAGAGGCCATTCGCGCCGTTCCACGCTATATCCGTTGGGGCGCGTACGGTCTGGGCGCCACCAAGTGGCAGGTCGTCTCCAAGATCGTGCTTCCTTCGGCCTTTGGCCGCATTGCCACCGGCATCGTCCTTGCCATCGGCCGCGCCATCGGCGAGACCGCCGTGGTGCTCTACACCATGGGCCAGGCCATCAATCTACCTATTTCGCCGCTCGATTCCGGTCGTCCCATGACCGTTCACCTGTACCTGCTTGCCAACGACGGTATCAACATGAACGCAGCCTACGGCACCGCGCTCTTGCTGATGGTGATCATTTTGGCCTTCAACCTGTTTGCGCGCTTCCTGTCGCGCAAGCGCCGCTAGTTAAGGAGTCCCATGTCCGTTTATCAGTCCGCTCCCACGCTGGAGCAAGCGGCCATCACGGCCAAGGATTTCAACTTTTGGTACGGTGACTTTCATGCGCTGACGGGGCTCGACCTCAACATCGCTAAAAACGCCATCACTGCTTTCATCGGCCCTTCGGGCTGCGGCAAGTCGACGTTTTTGCGCTGCATCAACCGCATGAATGACCTGATCGAGGGTACGCGCGTCGAGGGCACCATGACGCTCGACGGCAACGATATCTATGCCGAGGGTGTCGACCCTGTCGACCTCCGTCGTCGCGTGGGCATGATCTTTCAGCAGCCCAACCCGTTTCCTAAATCCATCTACGAGAATGTCGCCTTTGGCCCTCGTCTGCAGGGCGTGACTAGCAAAAGCGACCTCGATGACATCGTGGAAGAATCGCTCAAGCGCGCCAACCTCTGGAAAGAGGTATCCAATCAGCTCAACAAGGATGGTTTGGCGCTCTCGGGCGGTCAGCAGCAGCGTCTGTGCATCGCGCGCGTGCTTGCGGTGCAACCCGATGTCCTCCTGATGGACGAGCCCTGCTCCGCCATCGACCCCACTTCCGTCTCTAAGGTCGAGGATCTGATGGCCGAGCTGGCGCCCGAGATGACGATCATCATCGTCACGCATTCAATGCAGCAGGCAGCTCGTATCAGTGACTACACCGCGTTCTTCTTGCAGGAAGTTGCCGGCGAGCCCGCCACGCTCATCGAGTATGGTCAAACCGACGCGATCTTTACCAGCCCGGTGGACTCGCGGACGGAAGACTATATCACCGGCCGCTTTGGCTGATCGGTGCGACTAGTCCCAAGCCGATCGGACCTGGTCCGGTGCGTATTCACTGTGCGGGCGGCATGACCGCACCCAACTGATTGGAGTGAACCATGCGCAAACTGTTTTCCCGTCAGCTCATCGAGGCCCGTCATGAGATGCTGAGCATCTATGAGGCTGTCGATCTGGCCCTCCACGATGCCGTGAAGGCCTATGTGACCGACGACCGCAAACTCGCCACCAAGACCAAGAAGCGCACGCTTTCAATCGACGCGCGCTGCGCCAACTTGGAGGCCGTGTGCTACAACCTGATTGCTACGCAGTCGCCGGTCGCCTCCGACTTCCGCCTGCTTCAGACGATCATCTACGTCGACTTTAACCTGCAGCGCATGACCGATAAGGTTCGTCAGATCTGCCGTGCCACGCGTCATATGATCAAGGCCGACATCTCGCTGCCCAAGGAGCTTGTCGGCACGGTCGAGGCCGAGGCTGAGGCCGTCTACCAGGTGCTGGGCTCTTCGCTTTCTGCGCTCGTCACTAACGACATGTCCATCATCTGCAACCTGGCCGTCGAGGACGAGCCAGTGCACGCCGCCTACGAGAAGTTCTTCCGTACCTTCAACCGCATGGACGCGGGCGAGTTTATGGATGACGATAGCAACTATGACGACCTGCGCCGCGCCATCATGGTTTCGCGCTACCTCGATCGCATCGCCTCGATTTCCATCGATGCCGCCTGCCGTCTGACGTTCCTTTTGACCGGCCAGCGCATGACTGCCGGCGATATCGCCCGCACGGACGAGGACGAGCTCGAGAGCATGCGCGTACCTTCGGGCGAGGGCGTTATCATGAGGCCCGCCGTCGACGCGCACTACGTTGCCAAGGTGCCTGCTAACGAGGTCAGCGAGGGTCTTCGCTACCTGCTCGATCATCTTGAGGACGAGGACGATGGCGAGGACGACGAGGAGTAAGTAACCCCGTTCGTCGAAAGATTGTAAATACCTAAGTGAGCGCGGCCTTGCACATGCGGGGCCGCGCTCTTGCGTTAGCATGGGACTACTTGTTTGGCTGTCAGCGGAGGCGATTGGCAATGGATAACTATTTGGACTTGATGGGCGCTCGCCGCGAGCAGATTCTGGAACGTTTTTATGCGGCGCTCGATCGCGCGGGCCGCCCCCCCGCCGCCGCGCGCCTCATTGCCGTGTCCAAGACCGTTGGTGTCGATGAGACCGTTGCCGCCATCCATGCGGGGTATCGCCATTTTGCCGAGAACCGCCCGCAGGAGCTGGTTCGCAAGCTCACGGGTCTGGCGGAGCATCCGGAGCTGCCCGAGGTGCGCTTCGATATGATCGGCAACCTGCAGACCAATAAGATCAATGCGATGCTGGGCTCAGCCGAGCTGATTCACTCGGTGGGTTCGCTGCATCTGGCGCAGGCGATCTCGAGCCGTGCTGTCCGCAAGATTGAGGCAGGCGAGCTCGCCGGCCCTCAGCGTGTGCTCATTGAGGTCAATGTGAGTGGTGAGGAGTCAAAGGGAGGCTTTTCGCCCGATGAGATTCGCGCCGCCGCGGGTGAGTTTGCGGAACTTGAGGGAATTTGCGTGCAGGGGCTTATGACTATGGCGCCCCGGGGGAATAAGGATGTGGCACGCCGCACCTTTGCGGGGCTTCGTGAGCTGAGGGATGAGCTGGAGGCGGCGCATTCCGATTTGAACCTGCCTGAGCTTTCCTGCGGCATGAGCGAGGACTTTGAGCCTGCCCTTGAGGAGGGCTCTACGCTCGTTCGCCTGGGCAGGGTAGTATTTAGCCCGGAGTTTGCAGTAAAATAAGGCTCTGAAGTGCGCACTGATTATCGGGGCGCCTGCACTAAACCGCGAGAGGACACAACCATGGGCTTCCTTGACGAGATTAAAAATAAGATGCACCTGGGCGGCCAGCAGGGTTACGACCAGGGTTATGGCCAAGACGACGACTACGGCTACGATGACGGCTACGACGATGGCTATCAGAACAACGGCTACAGTGGTGCTTCGGGCGAGGGCTTCTACACCCAAGACGAGCCGAGCAACGGCCTGCTTGGTCAGACGCGTCGCGGTGAGGCCGAGTCGGTCGCGGTGTACACGCGCTCCGGTCAGCTGGTCGGCGATGACTCCCGCCATGCCACGACGTATAACCCGCCTTCGCGCTCGCAGGACAGTGTTGCGAGCGGTTATCGTCCTGGTGCCTATGACACGCCGTCTAGCTACGCCGAGAACACCCGCGCCCGTGCCGCCGCTGCGCCCGCGCCTGCACCGAGCGATGCCTCGGCCTATGCGAGCAATATCATCAACGCCACGCCGCAGCTGCCGGCCTATGTCCTGCGCCCCGAGAGCTATGACGACGTGGAGACCGTGGTGCGCCGCGTTCGCACCAAGCAGCCTGTCGCACTGATTTTTGTGGGCGTACGCACCGAAGTTGCCAAGCGCGTCTTGGACTTCTCTTACGGCTTTGCCTGCGGTCTGGGCGCCACGGTCAAGGAGGTGGGCGACCGCGTGTTCATGGTGTTGCCCGCCGGCTGCGAGGTCAAAGATTCGGACCTCAAGAAGCTTCGTGCCGACGGCTACCTTAAGTAAAGACAAGACGAGGAGATTCCCATCAACATCTACACTATCGTCCAGCTGGTCAACACGCTGTTCAACTTCTATTCCACGCTCATTGTCGTCTACTGCTTTATGACGTGGATTCCCATGAAGCAGGGTGGTTTGCTTCAGGATATTGCCGCGGTGCTTGATAGCGTGTGCGGTCCGTGGCTCAACCTGTTCCGTCGTTTCATCCCGCCGATGGGCGGTATCGATTTTTCGCCGGTCGTTGCGATTATTGCGTTGCAGTTGGTGCAGAGGCTGGTTCTGCAGCTTCTTATAGGTATACTCGTGTAGAACTGACTTAGTAACTTACGTCGGGCGTGTGGCGCCGAGGCGATGAAAAAGGAGACTTGTTATGGCTATTACCCCTGCAGACATCCAGGCTCAGACTTTCTCTGAGGCCAAGCGTGGCTACGATCCTGCTGAGGTCGACGTCTTCTTGGAGACGCTGTCCTCCGAGGTTGACGCTATGCTCGCTAAGATCGTCGACCTTAAGGGTCGTCTGACTGCTACCGAGCAGCAGCTTGCCGATGCGCAGGCTCAGCTTGCCCAGGCTCAGGATGCCACCGCCCAGGCCGTTCCTGCCGCCCCCGTGGCTGCTCCCGCCCCTGACTTCTCCGCTCAGGAGCGCCAGATTTCCGCTGCCCTGATCGCTGCCCAGCAGACCGCTGAGACCATCGTCAACGATGCCAACGAGAACGCTGAGCGTATCCGCAACGAGGCTGACGCCAAGGCCCGCGAGGTTATCCGCCAGGCTCTGACCGAGAAGCAGGCCGAGCTCGAGGAGATCGATCGTCTCAAGGCTTCCCGTGAGGAGTTCAAGGCCGAGTACCTCAAGCTCATCCAGCACTTCATGGACGATGCCCAAAACTCCTTCCCGGCCGACCTCATGGCCTCCACGCCGGTCGGTTCCGCCGCTTCTCCTGCGGTGACTGTTCCCGCCGAGCCGCTGCCCGTCGCTGACCCGGTTGTCCCCGTGGCCGATCCCTTCGCCCCGATCGACAACTTCGCTGCCGACGACCTGGACTAACATTCGGCCTACAATTTAGTGCCTAGAAAGGACCCGCAGCTTGCGGGTCCTTTTTTATGACTGTACCGGGGCGCGCAACATAGAAAACCGAGCCCTGCACATAGTGGCGCAGAACTCGGCGAACCGGTGAGCGGTCAAGGATAGGTTTTAGGGCATGTCCCAAAATCTACTTGAGGAGGAAGTCGGAGAGGGAAATGGTACGGGCCTCGCGATGCTCGGAATCGGCGATGTGGTCGGCAGGATATCCGCAGACGAGCATGTGATAGGGATAGACGCCCTCGGGCAGGTTGAACTGCTCCTGTGCCACCTCAGGCTTAAAATGGCATACCCAGCACGTTCCCAGGCCCTGCTCGGTGGCCTCCATCATCATCTGATCGCAGACGATCGAAGTATCGATGGCACTCGAGTTCATCTGATCATACGGGCGCACCCAAGCATCATCGGTAACGCTGCAAATAAGGAAGATAAGCGGAGCGCCAAAGATAGACCCATCGCGAGCAAACCGAGGCTGACAAGCAGCAGCCTTCTCCAGAAGCTCAGGCGTATCCAACACCATCACACGGGTTGGATGATTATTACAAGCAGAAGGAGCAATACGCCCAGCCTCAACAATGGCATCCACCACAGCCTGCTCAACAGCCCGATCCTCAAACTCACGACAAGAATACCGACCCCGAGCCAGATCCAAATAGCCCATACGAGCCCTCCAAAGTCAACGAATCAATCCAAAGTAATCCAAAGGGTACCCAAAGCACCATCCACCCAAACGCCCACCAAATGCCAAAGTGTTCAATAGGGTACTAAAGGCCCCCTCGGCCAAACCCCCATTGCGCTACAACTATCAGCCATAGTTCCAATGGCGGTACGTAAGGCGCAGGGCCGGCACCTGTTTACTTTCGAACGACTCTGCCGTGCAGCCGGAGTGAGAAAGCAAACAGGTGCCGGCCCTTCGCCGCCGGGACACGTACCCCCAATTAACTGTTCTTCATGACAATCGAATCCACAACATCGGCCACATTCTCGCAGCAGTCGGCGCAGTACTCCAGGAAGGCGTACACGTCACGCCAAGCGATGACCTCGAGCGGGTCCTTGCCGTTAACGTGCAGGTTGCGCATGGCGTTGATATAGAGCTCGTCGGCCTCGGACTCGATGGTGTTGATCTGGATGACCAGCTCGCGCAGGGTCTTGGACTTGCGGTAGTTGGGAAGCTCGACCATAAGGTCCTTCATGGCGCGGCAGGCATCGGTTACCTTGTGAGCGATGACGATGGCATCGGGGTGGATGCTCTGGATGTTGGTGAAGTAGACGCGCTGCACGACGCCTTCGATGCGGTCGAGCACGGTGTCGAGTGAGCAGCTCATCAGATCCAAATCCTCGCGCTCGAGCGGGGTGATAAAGGCGGTGAGCAAGGCGTCTTCGAGCTCGTGGTGCTTCTTGTCTGCCGCATGCTCAATTGCGTGCATTTTATCGAGCATGTCATGGATTTGCGCGGGATCGAAGTTCTCAAAAATCTTGGTAAGCAACTCGGCGGCCTGGACGGCGAGGTCGGCGCAAGCGACGTAGTTATCGAAGTAGAACGAATCGGGTTTCTTTGCCATGGGTGGGTCCTTTCGAGGCGAAGACGGGTGGGCGAAGTGTTGCGGTCCGGATGGACGTTCGGTTTGACTAGAGGAACATCATGAACAGCTTGGCCATGACAAAGCTGATGAGTCCGCAGGCGGGGAAGGTGAAGAACCAGGTGAACATCATGTCCTTGACGACGCCGAAGTTGATGGCCGAGAGGCGCTTGACGGCACCGACACCCATAATGGCGCAGGTTTTGATGTGCGTGGAGGACACGGGGATGCCGGTAAGGGTGGCAAGTAGCAGGTTCGCGGCGCCCGCGAGGTCGGCGGAGAAACCCTGATACTTCTCGAGCTTAACCATGCTCTGGCCGACGGACTTGATGATGCGCTCGCCGCCCACGCTGGTGCCGATACCCATAGTGGCTGAGCACAGCAGCATAATCCAGATGGGGATGCCTGCATCGCCGACGCTCGTCTGGCCGCTGGCAAAGGCCACGCCTAAAAAGAGCACGCCGATGAACTTCTGTCCATCCTGCGCGCCGTGCATAAAGCTCATGGCCGCAGCGCTCGCGATCTGAGCGTATTTAAAGAAGACATTGGCACGTCGCCTGTTGGCGGCGGCGAAAAGAATCGAGACGAGCTTGCACAGGACCCAGCCCATGACAAAGCCCAGGCCGATGGAGAGCGCCAGGCCGTAGATGACCTTCATCCACTCGTGGACGTTGACGCTGCTCGCACCGCCGAGGGCGATGGCGGCACCGGTCAGGCCGGCGATAAGGCTGTGGCTTTGCGAGGTGGGGATGCCAAATCGCGACGCTGTGGCGCCGTAGACGACGATGGAGAACAGCGCCGCGCATAGGCAGGCGAGCGCCATGGTGCTGTTTCCGCCAAAGTCGACGATATGTGAGATGGTGTTGGCGACGCTCGCGTTAAAGTGCGTCATGATGAGCACGCCGAGGAAGTTGAATGCGGCGCTCATGAGAATGGCGGCGCGGGCGGGCATGCAACGCGTAGTGACGCAGGTCGCGATGGCGTTGGGCGCGTCGGTCCATCCATTGACGAAGATGGCGCCCAACGCGAGGATCACGGTGACGGCAAGGACTGGGTTCGACACAATTTGGCCGAGGAAGGTTGAGAACGTTACGTCCATATATGGGCTTTCTCGAAGTTTGCAGACACGTTACAAAAACATGATAAATCGTATCACCTCCTGCGGGTCTCTTTACCGAGTTCTGATGGGAGAAGTGAACTTTTTGGCACTAAAATTGAATATTAGCCCTGTTGACCGCGGGTGTTCTTTTTGCTAACACGCCATGCGGACACGTGCGATTACTACGACACTCCAAAACCACAGTCTGTTCGCTTTACAACATGCAAACATGCGTTCGATAATAGGAGGCATGGAATATCGACAGACAGACGGCAAAACTCGGCGCGTACACAAGCAGTATGTGGACGTCGTGGCTCGCATCCTCGCGGGCGGACAAGTCGTGCCGGTCACCGTCTGCTGGGTCGACGGACGTTGTTTTACAATTGACGAGATTGTCTCGTCCGCGGGCTTTGGCTTAACGGTTCACGGTGTTCGTACGGCAACGTATAAGGTTCGTTTTGGCGGACATGCGACCGAGTTGTATCTGGAGGACCAGGCGTGCGGACGGCCGGACGGCTCGCAGGCCCACGTGATGCGTTGGTGGGTCTGGGCGTTTGATCGTACGCTTGAGGGCGAGCGCCGTAGGTAAGGACGCACGGCGTTCGGGTACAATGACAGGAATCTTGTCAGCTACTGCGCCGTTATTTGTGGCGCTTTTTGAAAGGACGAACCTATGAACGATATCCAGGGCTATCAGAACGGCCCCGTCGAGAGCGGTGCAAGCCGCGCCAAGGAGATGTCGCCGCGCGCGTACAATCTCACCATGTCTGCCCTGATCTTCTTGGGCTTTTGCGCCATGGGCGCCGGCGCCTACTTTACGAGCACCATGTCGTTTGCGCGCATGATGATGAGCGGCGCCGCCTTGCCGCTGGTCTTTGGCTCGTTAATTTTGACCATCGTCGGCATGGTCATGATGTCGGCCGCCGCCAGCAAGCAGTCCGTGGGCCTGTCCCTTGTGGGCTACGTAATCTTTGCGAGTACCTTTGGCCTGACCGCGTCGTTTGGCCTTGCCAACTACGACCTGCCCACCATCAACACTGCCTTTATCGCCACGGCCGCCATCACCTTTGTCTTTGGCGCCTTGGGCGTGACGTTCCCCAAGTTTTTCCAGCGCGTATATGGCATCGGTTTTGGCATTCTGCTCGCCACTATTCTGGTTGAGATCGTGCTGATGTTCATGGGCGTCTCGCAGACCATCACCGACCTGATCGTGATCGTGGTGTTCGCCGGCTTTATTGGCTACGACACCTATGTTGCCACGACGGTGCCGCCTACGCTGCCCAACGCCGTGCTTATGGCGTCCAATCTGTTCGTGGACATTATCAACGTGTTCTTGCGCATCCTGAACATCCTTGGCCGTCGCGACTAGTGGCGAATTGCGGCGGTGCTTGCCGTGCGTGCAAATCGATGCGAAAGGCGGTCCTTCGGGGCCGTCTTTTTTGTACGCGGCGGGGTATCATGGATGGGAAAAGCCGATAGCGGCAGCGACAGGAAAGGTGGCCACGTATGGCAGACGTCGACAACAGGAACCGTAACCGCAGGTCCAACCGAGCGGGTCAGCCCAATCCCAAGCGCGAGGCCCGTGCCAAGGCCGCCGAGCGTCACGTGGCAACTGTGTCCGAAGCGTGCGCCAAGGATATCGAGCGTTCGCTTGCCGGTGTTCGCGAGTTTGACGGTATGCCTGCCGGCTTTGTCGCGGCGATGAAGGCCAAGGTTCAGAGTGCTGTGGCCGCCGAAGAACAGGTTGCCGAGGACGTCGAGGGCGCGGAGGCTGCCGAGACCGAGGCGGCGCCTGAGCCCGTCGAGGAGCCTGCCGAGGAAATCGCTGAAGCTGAGTCCGCGCCTGCTGAGGAGCCCGCTCCGGTTCTGCCCGAGGTCACCGTGCTTGATGCCTCCGCCACGCAGGCTATCCTGGACAACGGTCGTGGCTATGCGCAGTTCTGCGACATGGCCGTGCTCGCCTTTGCCTCGTTTACCAACCCGGGCGGTGGCTATATTCAGGGTTATCTGGGCCAGGAGGCCACGCTGTGCGCCGATTCATATCTGTACAACGTTCTCGATAAGCAGCGCAAATGGTACGGCGAGAACCGTCGCCGCAACATCAACTGCGAGCTTTACCGAAACCGTGCGCTGGTGGTGCCTGCGGTGCGTTTCGACCGCAACCACGTGCATGCATACGCCGACGTAATCGTTGCCGCCGCGCCCAACGTCAAGCGCGCTCGCCAGGAGTATCGCGTGGGTGACGATGCTCTGCTGGATGCCCTGCGCGACCGCATTCGCTTTGTGCTTGCCATCTGCGACGAGCTAGGTCGCGAGAAGCTCGTGCTGGGCGCTTGGGGCTGCGACAACAACGGCTTTGACGCAGAGGCCGTGGCCGAGCTCTTCCGCAAGGAGCTCGCGTCGGGCGACTTTAAGGTCAAACAAGTCTTCTTTGCCGTGCCTTCTACGCGCTGGGATGAGGATTTTGCCAAGTTCGAGCACGTGCTGGCAAACTTCCCCGAGCGCAACGAGGAGTCCTATGCCCAGGTTGCCGCTCGCGCTGCGGCAGCTCGCGCCGCCGAGCAGGCCCAGGCTGCTACCGAGGATGATGAGGACGAGGACGATTGGCGCAAGTACCTGTAATCGGTACGTGCTGGCAGATAGGTCGAGCCGGCGGGAGGGCTGCTCCCGTCGGCTTTTTACTGAGCGAGGGGCTTACGATGAAAAACGTTCTATGCTTTGGCGACAGCAACACCTATGGTTACGATCCGGCGGGCATGCGCGACGGCACCGCGGTGCGCTATGCGCAGGATGTGCGCTGGTGTGGTGTGGCCCAACGTGACTTAGGCGAGGGCTGGCATGTAATTGAAGAAGGCCTCAACGGCCGCACGACAGTACGCGACGACATGTGCCATCTGGACACCAATCTTAACGGCATCCGCGCGCTGCCGATGCTGCTCGAGGCCCATAAGCCGCTGGATGCGATCGTTATTATGCTGGGAACTAACGATTGCAAGAC
>UQIS01000026.1 GCA_900541245.1 uncultured Collinsella sp. | reverse complement strand
AAGAATGCGCCACCCCTCTTTACGCGCGCCTCCGCTCCCGAGCAACTCTAAACACAAAAAAACGAGGACCGACCAACCAGGACAAAAAAGGCCACGAAGTTAAAGGCCGTCCACACTAAGACGGCGAAATAACCCCAGCCGTACGTGTAATCGTTGCTCCAGGTGTCACTTGTACGGTCAAAGCGGAAGACCTGCTGGTGAAAATCGTTGGTGAGCACAAATCCGATAAGCAGGATGGCCACAATCCACAGCGCAGCGCAGTAGCGGCGACCCAGGCGGTGTTGCTCCAGGCCCACAAGGCGCAGGCCACACAACTGGTAGAGCAGCGGAATGAGCGTCATGGGCACGTAGTACAGGTACCACAGCACGGTGGCATAGAACGGCGTGAACGACTTGTACTTGAGAATGACTTCGATCATCCACAGGGCGCAGATGGTGGCGATGGCAACAAGTCGGCGGCGCAACACATAGTCCAAACAGCGCAGATAGACCGATACGCCCCAGATCGAAAATATAATTGCGGCGACAAGCAGCGGGAGAGAGCTCGAGTGGACGAGCGCATCCACGACCTCTTCGGACACCTCGCCATAGGCGGGCACGGCGTTAGAAAGTTTGGGGTCGAAGGCGAACAGCGCCGGCAAGGCTACCAAAAGCATGAGGAACAACGCGGTGATGACACCGGCGATAGCAAAGACGCGGTGGCGGTACGCCTGATGTGTTATGCCAACAAGGAATCGCGGCATGGCGAAGAGCCTGCCGCCCCTGGGATCCGCCACGGGAGCGGATCGGGCGGCCGCGTGGCCGATATGTCGCTCGCGGGTACCCATAGTGCTTTTAGTGTACCGACAGATGGGTCGAAAAAGCGGGCCGCATGTCCCAAAATCCGCAGACGGCAAGGCGCCCGGCAGCCTCCCCCGTCTGGCACTTCCCGATATCCGCCCGCCCCAAACCACCGCAAAGGGGACAGGCACCTTTGTGGTGGTTTGGGGCGATGCGCTAGTCCACGGTGATGTCGAGGTTCTTGCCGATGAGGCCTACGTAGCCGCCTTCGGCTGCCTTGGGGCTGTCAGCATGGCAGAGAACCCACTTGTCGGCCTTCCAATAGCAGTAGCTGTCGCCGGCCGTGGGCATGTCGGCCGCAGCCTCGGGGCGCGGACCGTTGGTGCCGGCGGGCAGCGCCACCATCACCTGGAAGCCCCCATCGTCGACCATGCACGGCGTGTAGTGAAGCGTGGTGTTGAAAACCTCAACAAGCGTACCGGCCGGTACACGGAACGCCTTGACGCACGCGGTGTCGAGCTTGCCGTCCTCGATCTCCCAGCGATGCGCCACGAGCAGAATAAAATCGCGGGCGCCCAGGTTAAACTCGCTGGCGCGGTGATACTCCAGGCAGTTGAGCTGCGTGTTGTGGCCGTTGCACCAGCCCAGTTGGAAGGGGCGGCCGCCAAACATGAGAAAGCCCAGTTTATCGGCATCCTTGACGCCCTCGAGCTCCGGCGCACTTGCTACGTACTTGCTGCCCTCGGGAATGGGCGTGGCAGAGAGCGCCTCGAGCACGGGCGACGTGAGCTCGGACGGAACGTCATCCCAAACGTTGCCATAGGATTTGAACTCGGGATCGTTGACAGAGTAGATATGCATGTTCACTCCTGTTCGTAAATGTGACTATACGAACATTCTAGAACAAACGTGAGCGATTTTGAACGCTCGTCCCGACCAATCAACAAAAAGGCGCCCCCGCATAAGCGAAGGCGCCCAATGCGCGCGTTTTGGGCGATAAAGCTCTTACGCCTGCTGATAGTGCAGGTGCCTCTCGTCGATATCGGCCAGGTCGCGGTCGAGGTAACGGCGTGCAAGCCAGTTAGCCATAGGAAGGTTCTGGTCCAGGTAGTTACCGCACTCCTCGGGAGCGGCACCGGGGACATCGCCCTCAAAGCCGGCGACGAACTCGAACAGCTCACGCACGAGCGGCAGAATTTCCTCGCTCGTCACCTCGCCAAACACGACGAGGTAAAAGCCCGTGCGGCAGCCCATGGGGCCAAAGTAGACAATGCGGCTCGACCACTCGGCATGATTGCGAAGGAACGTCGCGCCCAGGTGCTCGATGGTGTGGCACTCGGCCGTGTTCATGACCGGCTCCTTATTGGGTGTGGTCAGGCGCAGGTCAAACGTGGTGACGGCGGCGCCGGTCGCCGGGTCGCGGTCGATGCGGCTCACATACACGCCGGGCTCAAGCAGCAGATGGTCAACGGAAAAGCTGGCGATGCGATCCATGGCAGATCCTCTCGGTAGTCAATTTGGGACGGGCTCTTTTAGCTGGTTCGAATGGTCGCACCAATCATACCAGTCAAAAAAGCCCCGTCCCAAAAAGACAACTTAGCCAAGGACGCGGGCCATACGCGTCTTGAACTCGGACAGGAAGCGCGGAGCATCCACGGTCAGTGCCACAAGCGCGCTCTTGTCCGGATCGGACAGGCGGCGCTCATCGCAGATGGTGCGACCGCGGTACTCGCCAAGCAGATCAACACGCAGATTGCAGCCGAGCGCACCCACGAGCGTGGGGTCGATCGCCACGGCAACGGCCAGCGGATCGTGCAGCGCACAACCACCCAGGTAGGGTGCGTTCATCTCGTACGAGCCAATGTAGTGCTCGACCATGCTCGCAAATGCGCAGCCCGCCATGGTGCCCGAGCCCGTCCAGCCGGCAATGTCGCGGCGTGTGAGCACCACGCGATGCGTCACGTCCAGACCCACCATGGTGAGCTTACGGCCCGAGCGCAGCACCGCGTCGGCTGCCTCGGGGTCGCTCGCCATATTGGCCTCGGCGCCCGCGCTCACGTTACCGGGCACGGTAAGGGCGCCGCCCATCACGACCACGCGGCCGATGGACATCATCGCCGCCGCATCGCGCTCCAGGGCGAGCGCCAGGTTGGAGAGCGGGCCGGTCGCCACGTAAATCAGATCGGGACCATAGGTGCGCGCGGCATCGATCAGATAATCGACCGCAGCGTTGCCGTCGGCCGAGGTCGCCCCCACCGGCTCGTAGGGCGACGCGGGCACGCTCGCGCCGCCGATGCCGTTCTTGCCGTGAATGAGCGCGGTGGACGCCGGCGGCGTATAGGGCTCAGTCGCCTGCAGAGGACGGTCGGCACCCAGGTACACCGGAACCTCGGGGCGACCCAGCAGATCGAGCACCGCCAGGCAATTGTGCGCCGATTGCTCGACGCGCACGTTGCCAAAGCACGTGGTGATGCCCACGAGCTCCACCTCGGGGCTCGCGATGGCATAGGCCAGCGCCATCGCATCGTCCACACCCATATCCAGATCAAGGATCAGCTTCTTGATTGCCATTGTTCTACTCCGCTTCTCCGTCTTTATCATTTAACCAAACCAATGTTCAACTTCGGCGCGCGTGGGAATCGATTGCTGAGCGCCCAGGCGCGACACCGTCACTGCCGAGGCGCGAGCACCCGCGGCCATGCACTCAAAGAGCGGCAGGCCCTCTAGGCGAGTCGCCGCCAACGCGCCGATAAACGTATCGCCGGCGGCCGTGGTATCGACTACCGTACTCGAAAGTGCCGGCACGCGCAGCAGCCCACCGCCATCGCCGAGCGTAACCGAGCCGGCACCGCCCAGCGTGATGACCGCGGCGCCAGCGCCCTTGTCGAGCAGCGCATTGAGCGCGGCGACGCAACTCACATCATCCGTGGGCAGAATGCCCGTCAGAACCTGGCACTCGGTCTCGTTGGGGCAGACCAGGTCGACCGCAGGCCAGACCTCCGCAGGCAGCTCGCAGGCAGGCGCTGGATTAAAGACCGTATAGAACCCCAGCTCGTGAGCGCAAACAAGCGCCTCGGCCGTCGCCGCAAGGTCACATTCGCCCTGGGCGATAAAGACGCTTCCGGCAGCCGGGGCAATCTCGCTGGCGTCGCCGTCGAGCTCATCGGTCACCAGACGCCTCAGCGCGCAGGCAACGTCCCCGCCCGCAAGCGCATGGTTGGCGCCCGGTGACAGTATGATGCGGTTGTCGCCCTCGCAGCGAATGATGGTCGCCGTTCCCGTCTCCACGTCATCGCGATGCACTACAAAGTCACAGTCCACGCCGGCGTCTTGGAGCCCCACCACGAGCGACGCGCCGAACGCGTCGCGACCGACCGCGCCGATCATGCACGTGCGCGCACCCATGCGCGCAGCGGCGACGGCCTGGTTGGCGCCCTTGCCGCCGGCGTTGGTGATAAACCCGCTGCCGCCGACGGTCTCGCCCGCACGCGGTATGCGCTCGCACGCCACCGAAAGGTCCATGTTCATGCTGCCGAACACCGCAACGATGCCGCGATCTGCCATGGAAACCTCCTCGTCTGCAGGCTTTGCGCCCGCCGTCGACCGTCGATTGTGCGCTCTCGCACCCCCTATAACTTTAGTTCACTTTGATGTGGACGCGTGCTTGAGCTTGCGCCAGCAGCAAGCATTCACAGGAGCAGGCAGCTACAATGAATACGTGCTGATTATTCTCGTCATTGGATGATGTTTTATGGAACAATTCTCGCAATCGGGCTCGCGCGGTCGACGCCGCACGGGCAACGAGCCGGCGCCGCACGAACGCGTGAAGAGCGAACGCCGTGCCAACGAGCCGCGACGCACCACGAGCCCCCATCGCGCTTCTGCCAACAACGCGGGCCGCGCCAACACTCCCGCCGCGGAGCAGACGCCTGCTCGCCCCAAGTCCCGCTACATCCCTGCCCTTGACGGTCTGCGCACGCTTGCCGTCGTCGCGGTGGTGCTCTATCACCTCAACCTCACGTGGGCGCAGGGCGGTCTGCTCGGCGTCACGATCTTCTTTGTGCTTTCGGGCTATCTGATCACACGCCTGCTACTCAACGAAGTCGCTAAGACCGGCTGCATCGACCTCAAGAGCTTCTGGATCCGCCGCATCCGTCGCCTGGTCCCCGCCGTGGTAACGGTAGTGTTTGTAACCTGCGCGCTGTGCACTATCTTTAACCACGTGATGCTCACCAAGATGCGCCCCGACATCCTGCCGTCGCTGCTGTTCTTCAACAACTGGTGGCAGATTGCCCAAAACGTCTCGTACTTCAATGCTCTGGGCGACCCCTCGCCGCTCACGCACTTTTGGTCGCTTGCCATCGAGGAACAGTTCTACCTGATTTGGCCGCCACTGCTGTTTGCCATGGTATCCATGCATGTGAGCAAACCCAACACGCGCCGCGTGGTTCTGGGCCTTGCCGCGGTATCTGCCCTCGCCATGATGGTGCTTTACAACCCTGCCGCCGACCCCAGCCGCGTGTACTACGGCACCGACACCCGTGTGTTCTCGCTGCTGCTGGGTGCCTGGATGGCCTTTATCCCCGATCGCGACCTGGCGCCGGTGCGTCTCGCTCATCGTTTGGGGCTCAATCGCCTGGCTGGCGCCGCCAAGCACGGCAAGAACGCCGAGGGCAAGCCTGGCGAGAAGGCCGACGAAGCAGCCGAAACCGCCCCGGCACAGCCGAGCGCCCTCGTGCGTTTTTGGTCCTCGCCCGCATCCATCGATGTGTTGGGCGTCGTGGGTCTGGTTGGCCTTGCCGCCATGGTCGCGCTCACCAACGGCTACACCGCCTTCCAGTATCGCGGAGGCACGCTGCTGTGCTCGATCCTCACGCTCATGGTCATCGCGGCCTGCGTGCAGCCCCAGGGAATGGTTGCCCGCGCGCTGTCCGCCGAGCCACTCGTGTGGGTTGGCAAGCGCTCCTACAGCATCTACCTGTGGCACTATCCGCTGCTGCTCCTCATGAACCCGGTCGCCAACATCAACGATACGCCGTGGTGGCAGTACATTTTGCAGGTGTTGTTGGTGGTCGCCGTGGCAGAGTGCTGCTATCGCTTTATCGAGACTCCGTTTAGGAAGGGCGCCTTTGGGCGCACCGTCGCCGAATTCCGCGATGGCACCACCACGCCCGCCAACTGGGCACGCACGCACATCCCTGTCTGCGCAGCCTGCGCTGTCGTGTTGGTCGTTGCACTGGGCGGCCTGATCTTTGTGCCCGAGACGTCTGCGCTGAGCGGCGAGGGCGCCGAAGTTCTGAACAAGGAAGCCAAGAACACCGCGCCCACCGACCAGCAGGCGGCCGACGACACCGACAAGGACAACGACGGCTTCCCCGATGGCTCCTACGATCTGCTTATGATCGGCGACTCCGTGTCGCTGCGTGCCGTAGACACCTTTGACGGCGTGTTCCCGCACAGCCATATCGATGCCGAAAAGGGCCGCCAGTTTGATGCGGGGCGCGCGACATTTGAGGGCTATATCCAGCAGAACCTTGCCGGCAAGATCGTGGTCTTTGCCCTGGGCACCAACGGCTTGGTAACCGACGACCAGATCGACGCCATCATGGCCGATGCAGGAGATAAGCGTATTGTGGTGTTTGTGAACACGCGCAGCCCGCAGCCGTGGGTTGGCTCTACCAACCAGGCCATCGCCAACGCCGCTACGCGCTACAAGAACGTGCGCGTTATCGATTGGTACGGATACAGTGCCAACCGCAACGACCTGTTCGATGGCGATGGCACGCACCTATCGACCACTGGCGTGACTGAGTACCTCAACTTGATCCACGATGCCGTCAAGAAGGACCTGCCCGTACACCCCGAGGATCACGTCAACAATCCGCAGCCGGCAGCCGTCAAGTCTGCCACCGACGCGCTCGTCAATGCGCTCGCTCTCAAGCCGCACAAGTTGGGCACCGACAAGTAACCTGCAGCGCAAACTTCCCACATCCGGAGGGGGCGTCTGCCGTGGCAGACGCCCCCTCCGGCAGTTAGGGACGTTCCTTATGTGCCGGTACCTAGGGACACTCCTGGCGCAGCCAATGAAGACCTCTACGGATGAATTCCAGGCCGCTCCGTCGCTCCAGACATCGTTTCCGCGCCTCGTGCCTGCCCCAAACAATCAAAACAAGCCCTTTTCGCCGCACCCTCAAAGGTCTGTGGGCAAAAAAGGGCAAATATGAGTACTGTTACCATTTTAGTAGCAGGCAAAACCACCCAAAATGACGTCCGAGCGACCCCTACAACCCCCTAAAGCAGCCAACCTGACTGAGTTAAGGCGTATTGGAGCCAATTTTAATGAACATACTAAAGGCTATGTTCATTATCTTTTAGGATGTAAATGCTATTCACTTAGCAACAGTACTCACTTTTGGCATTTTTTGTCCATTGCTATATAACTAACACCCTATAGCAGACAAAAAACAGGCCGCAGCCCATCGCTGCGGCCTGTTCGGAAGCAAAAGTGGGCGTTAAGCGCTGTAGCCCATCGCCTGCAGAACAAACATGACGACCGTGAGCACCGTAATCACACCGATAGTCGCCCAAGTGAGCACATTCCACACGCGGCCGTTGCGGTTGGCACCCATAATGTGACGGTCGGCTGCGATAACCACCTGGAACACCAGAACCACGGGCAGTAGCACGCCATTGATGACCTGTGAGGTCATCATAATCTGGAACAGATCGACGCCGGGCATAAGCACCAGCACGGCAGAGATACCGATGATGGCCGTAATGATGCCGCGATAGACCGGGGCCTCGTCCCAGCTGCGGTCGGCACCGCGCTCCCAGCCAAATGCCTCGCAGATAGCGCTCGACGTGACGCCCGGCAGCACGCAGGCAGCCAAGAAGCTCGCCGCGACCAGGCCCGAGGCAAACAGCACCGTGGACCACTGACCCGCAATAGGCTCCAACGCGCGGGCAGCATCGGCGGCATCGCTAATCTGAATACCCGCCGGGAACAACACCGTACCGGTCGTGATGATAATAAAGCCGGCAATGACATCGGCGGCAAGCGAGCCGCTCACGGTATCGATGCGCTGCAGCACGATATCGTCCTCGCCCGCGTTCTTATCAACCACGTTGTTCTGCGCCAAGAAAATCATCCACGGCGCGATGGTGGTACCGATCGTTGCGACCACGAGCGACACGTAGCTGGGGTCATTTTGAATGTTAGGCACGACCAGGTCGACCGCGACCTCACCCCAGTTGGGGCCTGCCATAAACGCGGCGACAATATAGGTCACGAACACGCAGCTCACCAGCAGCAGAATCTTCTCGATGCGCTGGAAACTACCCGACATGGTAAGCATCCACACCAGCAGCGCCACCAACGGCACCGAGATGCTCGCCGGCACGCCAAAGAGAGCAAGGCCGCTGGCGATACCCGCAAACTCCGAAATGGTCACAGCCGTGTTGGCGATCAACAGCGCCGCCATAGCAAGTACACTCTTGCGCACGCCAAAGCGCTCGCGAATGAGCGATGCCAGGCCCTTGCCCGTGACGCAGCCGCAGCGCGCCGCGGTCTCCTGCGTCACGATGAGCAGCACAGTCATGACGGGAAGCATCCAGAGCATCTTGTAGCCATAGCTGGCGCCCGCGCTGGAATACGTTGCAATGCCGCCGGCGTCATTGCCCGAAAGCGCCGCCAGCAGACCGGGGCCCATAGCGCCAAAGATGGCCGCGATGGTCAACTTTTGCTTGGTGCCCGACTTTTGCTTGGTATTTTGCACGCGACCACCTAACCCATGACCGACATGGTGAGCAGCACCGCAGCGGCGCAGTACGCTACGCACGAGATCATGACGGCAATGACGTTCATGGCGGTGCCCGACGTGTTGAGGTCATGCTCGTCACGCCAGAACAGCACCATCAGGTAAATCACGGCGCTCATGTTGCCAATCAGGCAGACGATGGCCGCAATGTTAAAGCAGCCGGTAAAGAGCTGTTCCTCAAACATGGGCGCGTCGGGGAACGCGGCGATGCGCACCAGCTGGGCGCACAGGTAGGTCACGAGCGACAGGATCAGGCCCATGCCCGTGCTCTGGAAGAAGAACCCCAGATACGGCTTGGGCTCGTCATCGTGACCGTCATACTCCAGGAAGTAGTTCTTGACGAACGACACCATGCGCGAGGCCGCCAGCAGCACGAGCGGCATGGCGCACATGGGGAACACCACCAGATGCGCGGAGCCGAGCGCCGTCCCCAGCACCGTTGCCATGATGCACGAGACAATGCCCCACACGACAACCCAGTACTGGCGATGCACGAACCAGCTGAGCACATTCGTCGAGTCGTCGGACGCGCTATCGCCCGAGCCGACGCCTGCGATCTGCAGGTCCTCCTGGTGCTCCTCGGCGATAACGTCCATGGCGTCGTCGAAGGTTACGATACCCAGGATATGACGGTTCTCGTCGCAGACAGGGATGGCAACCAGGTCGTACTTGGTCATCTCGTCCGTCACGTCTTCCTGGTCCTCGTCGGGCGACACATAGACCAGGTCGCGATAGGCCAGCTGGCCCAGCGTGGCGTCGCGGTCGGCTACGATCAGCGTGCGCAGCGAAAGCACGCCGGTCAGCATGCCGCTCGGATCCTCGGTATAGACGTAGTAAACGCTCTCGAAGTCCTCGTCGAGTTTGCGAATCGCCTCGATGGCATCGCCGACCGTCGCCGTGGCGGGCAGCGAGACAAACTCCGAGGTCATGATGCGGCCGGCGGTGTTGTCCTCATAGCCCAGCAGGTTACGAATCGCCTTCTCCTCCTTGACGCCCATCAGGCGCAGGAGCTTCTCGGCCTTCTCGTAATCGAGCTCGTCGATCAGGTCGGCAGCGTCGTCCGGGTCCATCATGGCCAGCATCGACGATGCGTCGGTATCGGACAGGCCCTCGAGCATCTCGGTCATGAGCTCGTCGTCATCGAACTCCGAGATGGCCTCGGCGGCCTGGGCGGTGTCGAGCTGCGCGAACACCTGCGCACGCAGGCGCGGGTCGAGCTGCTCGATAATGTCGGCAATGTCGGCAGGATGCAGCTCGCCAAGCGTCTTGTGCGACACCGAGAGTTGAATGTTCTTGGTCGAGCGGTCGAGCAGGTCCATGTAGGACCAAGCGATGATGTCCTCACTGAGCGGCTTGCCCAGGTGCTTCATAAAGCCTTCGACGATATGCTCGAGCGCGGGGCTGATGGCGCGTAGCAGACCGCGGGCACCGACCTCGGCACCCAGCAGGCGCAGCTGGTTTTCGCCCGACATGGAAAACTTGATGTCGTTTACGCGCACGACCTTCATGCCCTGCGTGTCGACAATCTGCTTGTTGAGCACGTCGCGGGCAAGCAAGAGTTCGGTCGGCTGCAGGTACGAAAAACGGATTTCGGTGGCCGACGTCTTAAGGTGTACACCCGTCTCGTCGATACGGTCGACCCATTTGCGCCAGCTGATCATAAACGGCGTCTTGCCGGGACCGCGGAACGCGAGCGACGTCACGTGTGGAAAAACTTCGCCGGTAGCAATACCAAAATCGTTCACCACGCCGAGCTTTTCTCCATCGACGTCCAAGACCGGCAATTTGAGCATCTCACTCAGATAATTCAATGGTGCTCCCCATCATTATTCCTCCGGACGCGGCCGCATGTGCGACGTCCGGGGGCTTCTGGATATGTATACGCATGCGCGGGCGGCACGCCGCTCGACGCTTACACCCCGTGCATGCGCAAAAAGCACCTGCATGGGGTCATCGACTGTATGGTCGAGGTTTGGATTTCACCTGTAACCTTTCTCTTGACCCTCATTAACCGCAGTAACTATAGCATCAGCATCGCCCTGCGGCATCGAATTTATGCGCTGCACATTGCAGGCATACCAAACGCTGACGCATCCGTGACATAGTCATTGGGGACGTTCTTAAATGACTACCCAATGACTACTCTGTGGTATCTTCGTCCTCGGCAAGTTGGGGGAACACGGCGTCCTTGGGCATGGTGGCCTTCGTCAGCGAGGTGAGCTTTTTGCTCAGCGACGTGTCCGTCTTGACCAGGTCGCTGAGCGTCACGATCTTGTAGCCGTCGGCGACAAGGCCATCGATAATCTGCGGCAGCGCCTCGAGCGTCTGCTCGGCGCATTCGTCTCTATCGGTGAGCAGCACGATATTGCCCGGCGTCACCGAATCGAGCACCGTCGAGACCTGCTCGTCGGCACCGTTGAGCAGCCAGTCGCCCGAGTCAATATTCCACGAGACCACGGCGGAGACCAGGTCCATCGCATCAATCCAGTTTTGCTCGTCAAAGGCAGCGTAGGGAGCACGCAGCAGCATCGTCTTCACGCCGGTCGCCGACTTAATCGCATCGGTGCCTTTCGTGATCTGTTCGCGTACCGTCTCACGGTCCTGACCCTTGAGCGAATCGTCGCTGTAGCTGTTGGATCCGATCTCGCACCCGGCGTCGACAATCGCCTTGGCCGTGGCAGGCGAGGCCTCGGCCGCATCGCCCGAAAGGAAGAACGTCGCGGTGACGCCCTTTTCCTTGAGCACCTGCAAGATCTGTTTGGTGGCGCCGCTCGGACCCTCGTCAAACGTCAGTGCCACGTACTTTTTGTTGCCCTTGGGCGCCACGCTGGCGCACGCAACAACGCAATCGGTGGCGGGCACAACCTCGCCGCGGTCTTGCGTCTTGCCTGACTGCTCACCAACCCACACCTCGGATCGGCCCTGGACACCCCATGTCTGCACATACTCGATAGCGCCCGTGCCCTCGACCTTGAGCTTGGGCTCGATAACCGTAGCCTGAACCTCGTGCTTCTCGTAAGTGTTACGGCCATCCTTGACCGTCACCTTCTCGCCGCCCTCGAGTTCGCGGCTATCCCATTTGCCCTGCTTCACGCGCTTGCCGTCGACCTTCACCGACAGCTTTTCGCCCCCATGGCGCTTGAGCACGCTGTCATCGACGGCCAGCAGGTCGCCTGCGTCGTAGGTGTCAGTCAACTCCTGGTCGTCGATGAGATTCTGCAGCGTAGAGCCCACACGCACCGCGGTCTTCTGGCCGTTGAGCTCCACGTCCACACTGCGGTTGACGTAGCCCACGACGGCAGCGATAAACAGCACGAGCGCGCAACCCACGGCGATGAGCGCGTAGGGCAGGCGAGACGAACGACGGGGCGTACGGCTGTTGCCGATGCGCGCACTGCGGTCGCTAAAGCCGCGGCTATGGTTGAGATACATCGCGCCGGGCTTACGGTGACGCTTGCGCTGACCGCTGGGCAGCTGCCCCAGGTCGCGGCGCGCCGTCGGACGCGCACCCGAACGCCCGTTTAAGTTGGATCCGTTTTGGCGCATGTGCCCTCCCCCATAAACACAGCAAGCCGGAGCAACAGGTCTCCGGCTTGCCTCCCATCATTTGGTACGTCGCTATTTTGTAGCTTTTGACGAGCCTCCGCTCGCCTTTTGGTATTCGTCCTTAAAGGCCTTGAACATGCCGCGCGTCTTGCCGAGCTGCTTGCCCAGTGCGCGACTGCCCTTGTCCACGGCAACCGATCCCTTGTCGTCGAGCACCTTGGCGCCCTTTTTGACCTTGTCGCCCACCACGACGCTGGCCTCGGCGGCCTTGGCAGCCGCACCGCCCGAATACCCGAGCGACTTGACCTCGTCCGAGACGACCATCGCGCCGTTCTCGTAGCCGCGCAGCATCGTCGGCGGCACCTGCGTGTCACCAACCAAAACACTCGAAGCAGCACCGGCGGTCACATAGAATGCCTGCACGATGCCCGAGCGCGGCTTGAACTCAACGTCCGAGCAATAGCCCACGACGTCGCCCGATTCCGTGCGCACGTCCATACCGACCCAGATGATGCAATCGTCCAAGTTGATGTCGAGGCGCTTGGCCGCAGCGGTATCGTACGTGTCCTTGACGTCATCGACCGCAATGGCGCCCTCGTAGACACCAATGGCGTCGAGCGCTACGAATCGATCGGGGCGCTCGATCATGCCCGCGATATCGGACTGGCGGACCATAAAGCCGACCACGCGCGTACCGCCCGGGGTAAAGACCGGAAAGTGAATCTTTCCGAGCTTTTTAGGGCTGCGCGGCGTGCCGTCCTTTTTGGTGCGCTTGTCCTCGGTGGGCTTGCGATAGATCTTGGCGCCGACAAAATCCCCGGCGCGCATTATGCCTCGGTCGAGGGCTCCGCAGCCTCGGTATCAGCCTCGACGGCGTTCTCGACCACGACGTCGGCGGCAGGCGTCACGTTGCCGCCCGAAATGGCGTCGTTGAGCTGCTCGCGCAGCTGGTCCATGCGCTCGCGGGCCAGGTCGACCTTGGCGCGCAGGTCGTCGGTCTTGGCGTCGACCATCGGGCCAAAGTCATTCACCGCAGCACGGGCCTCCTCGGCGCTGTGCTCGTAAGTGTCGCGCATATTGTCCCAGGCGTCGTTGGCGATATCGGCAGCCATGGCGCGGGTCTCGGCGCCCGAGCGCGGGGCCAGAGCAACGCCGACAATAGCGCCGGCAGCGGCACCAAAAAGTGCGCCGGAGACAAAGCTGAAAGTCTTACCCATGATCATTCCTCTCCTGCGGGCACGTCGGTGCCCACCGTTTGAATGTTGTCCATTATACCCGCAGCGCATCACTTGCCGCTCCGCTCATCTACGTACGGCAAAGGCGCAGGTACGTGATGGTGATAAACGCGTAGGCCTACTCTTGGGGCATAGCCGGCATGGCCGCCGTGGCACCCGGGTCCTCGCCGGCGCCGTCCACGAGCGGCAGGCTGCCCTCATGCGCAGGTCCTGCCGGAACCGTCGCCGCACCGCCAAAGACGGCAGCGGAAGCCTCGTGGTTCTCGGCAACCGCGCCCTCGGTATCAATCGCCGCCTGGGGCTCGTCGTCAAAGTTGGGGACACCCTGGGGCTCGGTGGGAACAGGCTCGGCGGTCGCATCGGCAACGGGCTCGGCGTCGGCCGGCACATCGCCCTCGTCAGCGCCCTCGTCCTCGGCAGCATCTTCGCCGTTCGCAGTGGCGACGGCCTCGTGAGGATCCTTGCCCTCGGCCTCGGCGCGCATGCCCAGCACCAGGTTGCGCAGGCCCGCGACCGTGCCTTCCACGTCGGGGGCAGGCTGGTCGGCGTGCAGGTACGCCCAGTCCATCATAAAGGTGGCCGAAGACAGCGCACCGATGGCCAGCGCGTCGTCGGGGCACGAAAGCTCAACCTCAAAGACGCGCTCGTCGTGCTCACTTACGCGCGTGCGGCCGCACGAGATGCTACCGGCAAGACCGGTCTCGTTCATGAGCTCGACCGTCACGTGCTCCAGCAGATGGCAAAGCTCGGTCTGGCCCATGCAGTCCTGGAACTCGCGACCGGAATCACCCAGGCACAGGTGCTTGGCAATCGCCGGCACCAGGTAATACACGCGCGCCGTGGCCTCGATATCCTCCGAGGTCATGAGCGGCATGCCGGGGTTCACCAGCACATGCGCGCAGATCTTGTCCTCGCTGACGGTGACCTTAAGGATGTTGAACAGGCCTGCCATAACTCTCCCCTACTCTTCCTTGTCCTACTCGTCGCCGTCGTGCGGATTCGCGGAACCCGCACCCGACGCCGCCGGCTTCTCTGCCGAAGACTCGGAATCCTTCTTATCGGTTTCGGCCGGAGCGATCACGCGAATGAGCGAGATGCGCTGGCCACGCATCGACTGCACCTTGAACTTGTACCCCGCAACCTCAAATACCTCTCCGATGTCGGGCACCGAGTCGCAAAGCTCCAAAATCCAGCCGGCGATGGTCTCATAATCATCGCTTTCCTCGAGCGGCCAACCAAGCTCAATCGCGTCATCGCACGAAAAACGCCCATCAACGAGCCACTCGCGGCGCGAAAGGCGCGTGAGATACTTGTTGTCGGGGTCGAACTCGTCCTCGATCTCGCCGACGATCTCCTCGACGATATCCTCGATGGTGATAATGCCGGCCGTGCCGCCGTACTCGTCCACGACCACCACGATCTGGTCGTGCGAGGTCTGCATCTCGGACAGCAGCGGCAGGATGTCCTTGGTGTCGGGCACAAAGGTGGCGTCGCGCAAAAAGCCGGCGATGGGCTGGTCGCCCTTGCCGTCGAGCGCGGGCTGAATCAGGTCCTTGATGTGCGCAATGCCGGCGACGTTGTCGGGATCCTCATGATAGACGGGGATGCGGCTGAAGCCGGTCTGGCGCATGGTGGACAACACGTCGGCGACCGTCTCGTCGTCCTCGCACATGGTGGTGTCCACGCGCGGCACCATGACCTCGCGGGCAACGGTATCGCCCAAGTCAAAGATCTCGTGGATCATACGCTTTTCCTCGTCGAGCAGGTCGTCCTGCTCCGAGACCATGTACTTGATCTCTTCTTCCGAGACGTTTTGGCGGTCGTCGGCGCTCTTGATGCGCAGGATGCGGGCCAGGCCATCGGAGCAGGCGCCGGTCAGCCACACGAGCGGACGGGCGATCTTTTGGAAAAACGACAACGGTCCCACGACCTGCTTGGACACGCCCTCGGCATTGGCCAGGCCGATGCGCTTGGGGACGAGCTCGCCGATCACGATGGACACGAAGGCGACCGCGACGGTGATGATGACCGGCGCCAGGCCGCGCGCGATGGCGGAGAGCGGCGCGATGCCAAAGCTCATGAGCCACGTGGCGAGCGGGTCGGACAGACTCGTCGAGGCGACGGCGGACGAGGCGAAGCCCACGAGCGTAATGGCAACCTGGATGGTGGCGAGCAGCTGGTCGGAGTCGGCAGCCAGCTTAATGGCACGCTCGGCGCGCTTGTCGCCTTCCTCGGCCTCGTGCTCCAACACGGCGCGCTTGGCCGTGGTAAGCGCCATCTCGGACATAGAGAAGTAGCCGTTGATGAGGGTCAAAACGAGGGTGGTGATAAGGGAGATGGTTATGTCCATCGGGAGTTTCTCGAACCTCCAAGATTCGGGACGTCAGGTTAAAACGTTGATGGCGGATACGGCAATTGCACCGGCGCCCAAACGAGAACGCGGGCGCGCAGGCGTGGTCGCTAGATTACGAAGAGGATCACCGCCATGAACTGGAAGATGCTGCCGGCGAGCACCCACAGGTGAAACACGCTGTGCAGATAGCGCACGTTTTTGGCGATATAGAACGGCACGCCCGCGGTGTAGCACACGCCGCCGACGGCGAGCAGGGCAAGTGCCACGGGGTTGAGCAGCGCAACAAGTTCGGGCAGCTTAAAGACAACGAGCCAGCCCATCAGCAGGTAGACCAGGCCGCTTACCCAGTGCGGTTGACGCTCGCGTAGGAAGCACTCGAGAGCGATGCCGATAATGGCGATGGCCCATACGGCAAAGAACAGCGCAGGGCCGCCGTCGTTTGCGAGCGTGATAAGGCAAAACGGCGTATAGCTGCCCGCAATGAGCAGGTAGATGCAGCTGTGGTCGATGATGCGAAACACGTGCTTGGCGCGCGCGGGCTGAATCGCGTGGTAGAGCGTGGAGGCTAGGTATTCGAGGATAATGCTGACGCCATAGACAATCGCCGCGGCCATATGGGCCGGGCCTCCGCCGCGCAGGGCGGCGAATACGATCAGGAGCACCAGGCCCGCGATACCCAGCAGGCAGCCGACACCATGGGTGACGGAGTTCATGATCTCCTCGCCCACTGTGTAGTGTGGAACGGCCGCGGTCTTGGGTCGCGGCTTAGAACTGTCGCTCGAATCGGACATGCCGGTTACATCCTCCAACGTAAAGAGTTCTCAACACTATATCAAAGCGTCTAGGTACGTGCGAAATTTGCACCATACGTGACCCTTTGTTTACCCATTCTTTGCCTGTTGACGCATCAACGGCGAACGTCCATAATGCGCTTGCATTAAATGTTGATGTATTAACATCTTATAGGAGAATACCGCATGGCTCAAAACGCACGTTCCCATCGAAAGCTCAAGATAGCCGGCATCATTGCACTGGTGGTTGTCGTTGCGCTGCTCGGATTTGCCGGCAACTTTCTGTTTGACTTCGCGCTGAATCCCCGCGCGCCATACACCATGAAGATGATGCAGGATAGCAAGAACGACAAAGAAGGTGAGCAGCCGGATGCCGAGGATACCGAGGCGCGGGCATGGTTTAAAGAGAACCGCAAGAGCAGCAACCTCACCGCGGACGACGGGACCGAGCTTGCCGCCTGGTATTTTGCTGCGTCGGAGAGCACGCACGACTACGCCGTCTGCCTGCATGGATATACCAACGAGCCCATCGGTATGGCCCGATACGCCAAACGCTTCCACGACCGTGGCATGAACGTACTCGCACCCGCCGCCCGCGCCCACGAGCGCTCCGGCGGCGACTATATCGGCATGGGCTGGCCCGAGCGCCTCGACATCGTCGCATGGATCGAGCGAATCGTTCAGGCTGACCCCAAGGCGCGCATCCTGGTCTTTGGCGAATCCATGGGCGCGGCGACCGCCATGAACGTCGCGGGGGAACCTCTGCCCGCAAACGTGAAATGCATTATCGAGGACTGCGGTTATACGAGTGTTTGGGACGAGTTTTCTCTGCAGCTCAAGGACGTGTTCGGCCTGCCCAGCTTTCCCTTGCTCGATGTAGCAAACTTGGTGTGCAACGTGCGCGCGGGCTACGACTTTCATAAGGCGAGCAGCGTGGAACAGCTCAAGCGCGCGACGGTTCCCATGCTGTTTATCCACGGTGACCAAGACACCTTTGTGCCGTACAGCATGCTCGACCAAAACTACGACGCGTGCGCCAGCAAGGTCAAGCAAAAGCTCACCGTCCATGGCGCCACCCACGCCAAGAGCGCGCAGGTCGACCCCGAACTCTACTGGAACACGGTCGACGACTTCCTCGACGAGTATTTTTAGGCAAATAGTACGGTTTACTGGCCTATCTGACCCCCTAGCACTTCCGAAAAGCCGCCCGTGGGCACTGTGCTCACGGGCGGCTTTTGCTAACAGTTGTGCTACAAAGGCGCTTGTTTTGTCTAATAGCTAGGTGCTACTTGACCTCGATGAGCTCGTACTTGCTCGTGCCCAGGCCGATCTTCTCGGCGTGCGCGATGCACACGCGCCAGTCGGTGTCGGGATGCGTGATGCAGAAGGGATCCTTGGCCTGCTCGCCCTCCAGATGCTCGTGGTTGTGCTCCATCTTGGCCGCGCTATCGGTGAGCTCGGTGTTGGGCAGCGGCTCAGACGCCATGACGGCGTCGGCGCAGGCCTGGTCGATGGCGACCGGGTCGAAGCTCGCGAACATGCCGATGTCGTTGACGATAGGCGTATCGTTTTCGGGATGGCAGTCGCAGTTGGGACTGATGTCCATGGCAAGCGAGATGTGGAAGCTCGGGCGGCCGTCGACGACGGCCTTGGTGTACTCGGCGATCTTGCAGTTGAGCACGTCGGCCGCGGCCTCATAACCGGGCTTGATGCAGTCCTGGTTGCATGCCGCAATGCAGCGTCCGCAGCCCACGCAGCGATCGTGGTCGATGGCAGCCACGTGCACCGTGCGAGTAGCGCCGCTGGCAAGCTCGCGCTCGCGGGTGCCGTCGAACGAGATAGCGTTGTGCGCGCAGATCTTTTCGCAGGCATGGCAGCCAACGCAGTGCTCGGTCGCGACGTTCGGCTTGCCGGCGGCATGCTGCTCCATCTTGCCGGCACGGCTGCCGCCTCCCATGCCCAGGTTCTTCATGGCGCCGCCAAAACCGGCCTGCTCATGGCCCTTAAAGTGGGTGAGGCTGATCACGATATCGGCATCCATGAGCGCCTGACCGATCTTGGCCTCGTGCACGTACTCGCCGCCCTCGACCGGGACGAGCGCCTCGTCGGTGCCCTTAAGGCCGTCGGCGATGATGATCTGGCAGCCCGTGGCATACGGGGTAAAGCCGTTCTGGTAGGCGGTATCGATGTGCTCGAGCGCGTTTTTGCGGCTACCGACATAGAGCGTGTTGCAGTCGGTGAGGAAGGGCTTGCCGCCCAGCTCCTTGACGACATCCGCGACGGCGCGGGCGTAGTTGGGGCGCAAAAAGCTCAGGTTGCCCAGCTCGCCAAAGTGAATCTTGATAGCAACGAACTTGTTCTCAAAGTCGATCTGCTCGATACCGGCGTGACGGATGAGGCGCTTGAGCTTGTCGAGCTGGCTCTCGCGAGCATGCGTGCGCAGGTTGGTGAAGTACACCTTAGCGGGTGCTGCGGGTGCAGTTGCGGTCATAGATCTATCCCCTCGGTCTATATGGCGTTACAGACATAAGAGGATGGTACCAGTTAAAGCAGAGGTAAAGTCAAGTACGGCACCTAGTCATTGGGGACGCTCTTAAATGACTACTCTTGGACTTTGACACTCATTGGGGACGGACTTAAATGAGTGCCTCGCCACCTGGCAGCTAGGGACGTTCCTTTCCTGCCGGCAGCTGGGGACAGTCCTTGCCAGCACGGCCGGCGAACCGGCGAATCGGCAAAGACTGTCCCCGATGACTACTCCTGCACCTTGAGAGCTTCGGCCAGGCCCACACGTTTGATGGAACGCATGTGCAGCAACGCCACGACCAGGTAGGTCGCAAAGCCAATGCCGACGCATGCAACCATGGACCAAGCGGGCGCATAGATTTCGATATTGCCGTTGTAGGCGAGCAGCATCGAGCGGAAGATGGCCGTGAGCGAGCCAATAATGACCGGCAGACTCAGCACGAGCGACGCCGCCACGCACAGCGTGATCGAGCGGATGTACAGATGCGAGATCTCGCTATCGCGATAGCCAAAGACTTTCATATAGCTAATCGAACGGGCGCTGTGGTCGATCACAGCCTTGGTCAGTAGATACATAAACAGCAGGAAGATAAACACCGCGAGGCCAACCATCATGCCGATCATTTTGCTCATCATGCCTATAAACTGGTCACCCACGGCGCGCATGTCGTCGGGCGTGGTGTCGCCGGCAAAGTAACGAGCATCGAGGTCGAGCTTCTCGTCGCTCACATAGCCGTTAAAGTAGGCGGCGTCGTTGTCGAACAGCTCGTTAAAGTCGTCGATGCTCATATAGATATTCATGTCCGACTTGGAGCCCCAGGTGGCGTCCTTGCCCGTGTATTCCAGCGAATAGTCCTTGCCCTCGTACTTGTCGCCGAGCGTGACCTTCTGCCCCTCGCTCCAGCCAAACTTGTCGAGCAAGCCACCGCCAAAGACAACGCGCCCATCGCCGACGTTGAGGTCTTTCCAATAGCGCGAGTTGGGCGTGATGCCGTAGACGGAAATCGTCTCCTGCCCATTACCATCGCCGCGGTCGTATTGCAGCTGGTAAACGGCATATTTCTCGGCCTGTGCGATTGCGCCCGCGCCGTTGTCGGTCGTATTAACCGGGTGAATGTCGTCGTTGTCAGTGTCGATCTTAGAGGCCTTGTCGATCAGGTCGATGGCCTCGTCGCGGTCGCAGCCGAGGGCATCGGCAAGATCGTCAAGGCGCGCGTAGAGCGCATCCTTCTTGTCCTGGACGTTTGCAAGCGCACCCTGCGCCGCAGTCAGGCTCTCGGCAGACGGAGATGCGGTCGCGGCATCGGCTGCCGCCTGCGCCGCATCGGCCGCGTCGTCGAGATCGTCATCGGCATCTTGGGCGGCGGTGAGGAGTGCGCCGTCAACCGACTGCAAGCGCTCGAGTGCCGACCACTGTTCGCGCTCCTCGGCGGTTCCCTCGAGCTCCAGCGGAGCCTTGAGCGTGTACTGGTGCTCGGCGACCAGGCTTGTCTCGAGGTTGTCGGCGTAGTGCGTCATCGTGGGCAGAATCGCCAGACCAAAAAGCATCAGCAGCGACGCAAATGCAATGCCCACGAAGAGCGTGGCGAAGTTGCCCAGATTGCGCAGGAAGATACGCAGGCGGAAGCGGAAAACAAAGCCCATGCGCTCCGGCAGCTGCAGGCCGCGCTTGGTGCCCGATTTGCCGCTCGCCTCGTGACGAAGGAACTGCAACGGCGTCTTGCCCATTTTGCGAAACAGGCCCACCAGCGTGATGAGGATGAGCGCGGCGGCGGGAACCACGGCGCACTTCACAAAGATCTCCCAGCTCCAGTACACCTGGAAGGGCGGCAGGCTGTACGAACCGTAATAGAGGCTGCGCATGGGCTCGGTAAAGAACACAACGCCGAGCGCAGTGCCCAAAAGCGCCGCGACCACGCCCACGATGGCGGGAAGTGCCAGGTAGTGCAGCACGATCTCGCGACGGCGATAACCGCTGGCGAGCAGCGTGCCGATGATGGCGCTCTCCTCCTCGATGGTGGCGTCGGTAAGGACCACAAAGACGAACGCCATGATCACGATGATGATGTCGAGCAGCGTCATCCACATCATGGAGTCGCCGTCCACGTCATCGCGCGCATAGCCAATGCCTTGATTGGAATCGGCGTCGATCAGATCGTCCACGCGCGCATCGACGTCGGTCAGTGCCTCAACCATATCCTGCTCCGCATCGATGCGGTCCGCGGTGGGGAGGTCGCGATCGGTAAAGGTGAAGGAGTAGTTGTAGGCGGGCGCGCCGCCGGCATCTTCGAGCGCGGCAAAGCCGCCATCGGTGACCTCGGCCACGCCATAGGTGATGGTGTTCACCGTAAAGTCGGAGTTGTTGAGGAACAGCGCCTGGCTATCGGGCTGAGTCATGATGCCGCAGATGGTGTAGGTGCGACCCTCGAGCTCGACTTTATCGCCCACGGACAGGTTGTTATTGGTGGCGAAGACGCGGTCGATGGCCACCTCGTCGTCCGCCTTAGGCCGCCTACCTTCGCAGTAGGACGCGATATCGACCTTGGTGCGGTGCGCATAGGTGCGCAGCGTGCGCTTGGTGCCGTCGTCGCCGGTCGCCTTTTTGATGATGGCGTCGATGGAGAAATTCTTGTAGAGCGTGACGCCGCCGACGTCGTCGGTCGCGTCCTCGGCGGCCTTGAGTTGATCATCGGTAGCCTCGAAGGAGGTGGTCACGCGGCCGTCCTCAATCGTGTACGCATCGCGCATGTCGTCGATAAGGCAGCCGATGGAATGCGCTGCGAGCAAAAAGCCCGACGTGAGGGCGATGCTTCCGCACATAAGCAAAAAGATGCCCAGGTACTTGCCGATATTGCGGCGCAGCTCGCGCGGGAGACGTTTTGCGAGAGGTGTCATGGCGCCGCCTACCAATCGAGCTCGGCGGCCGCGACGGGCGACTCGTTGAGCTCATCCTCGACGATGCGCCCGTCGCGCAGGCGCAGCACGCGATTGGCCATGCGCGCGATGGCGGCATTGTGGGTGACAATGATGATGGTGCAGCCGTACTCGCGATTGACATCCTCCATGAGCTGCAAGATTTCCTTGGACGTCTTATAGTCGAGCGCGCCCGTGGGCTCGTCGCACAGCAGCAGGCCCGGGTTTTTGACGAGTGCGCGGCCGATGGCACAGCGCTGCTGCTGGCCGCCCGAGACCTGGCGCGGGAACTTGTTGCGGTGCTCGTAAAGGCCCAGCGAACGCAGGAGATCGTCGACATTGAGCGGGTTTTTGGACAGGTGCGCCGTGACCTCGATGTTTTCCTTGATGGTGAGATCGGGCACCAGGTTGTAGAACTGGAAGACAAAGCCCAGCTCACGGCGGCGGTACTCGCCCAGGTCGGTAGGTTTGAGCACCGTGAGGTCGCAGCCGTCCACCAAAATAGAGCCAGCGTCGGCATCCTCCAGGCCGCCGATCAGGTTAAGAAACGTCGACTTGCCCGAGCCCGAGGGCCCCAGCATGACGCAGATCTCGCCTCGGTTGATGGACGTGTCGATGCCATCGAGTACCGTCAGGCGCGCATCACCGTCGCCGTAGTGCCTTTTGAGATCCTTAACCTGGACGTAGGCTTCCTGCGTTGCCATGGTATCCCCCATTGTTAGCCTAGTACTACTTTATGAACGTAATAGTAAACCTTGGCGAACTATTTTGGGGCGAGGCCTAGGATTTATTTCAGACTAGGCGCGGGATTTAGACTAGTCATTGGGGACGTTCTTAAATGACCAGTCACAAGGGACGCTCTTTCGCCACCCGGCAGTTGGGGACGCTCCTTATCTGCCCCCGATGGCTAGTCATTTAAGTCTGTCCCCAATGAATACTTTTGGTCATTTAAGTCTGTCCCCAATGAGTAGGTGTCTAGGCGTGGGATTTGTTGTGGGCGAGGGCTAGGCCTACGGCGGCGATGGCCGCGGCAAAGAGCACTGTGACGCCCAAATCGCAAGCGATGTCGCCCAGCACGGTGGACGTCAGGTCCGAAGCGAGCGCCTTGCCAATCGCGTCGTTCACCCAATACGTCGGCACAAAATGCGCCGCGGTCTGCACGGCTGGGCCCATCAGCGACAGCGGCATCCAGGCGCCGCCCAAAAACGTCATGAGCATGCCGAGCAGGTTGCCCACACCGTTGAGCAGCTCCTCACGCGCACCCAGGCTCGAAAGGGCAAAGCCAACGGCCAGAGGCGTGCACGCTAGGGCAAACGTCGCCGCCAGCGCCAGGCACACACGACCCACGCCGACCTCGGCAACCGCGCCGGCAAAACCCACGACGCCCATCATGCTCGACACAAACCAGATGCAGGCGGTGATCACAGCGGCGGCCGCAAACACGGCGAGCGAACGCCGGCGCTCGGAGATTGGGCCGGCATCCATACGACGCACGCGCTCGGGCTCGTTCATGCCCGAGAACACCAGCCCCGCCGATACGATGACCGACGAGATAATCGCGTACGCGCCAAAGTTGAAATACGACTTGAGCGTGGCGACGGCAGTCGAGCCAACCTTGACCTGCTCGATCTGGACCTCCGCGCGCTTTGCAGCGGCATGCTCGGCGGCCTTGGCAACGTCGCCGTTAGAAGCAGCGGGCTCAAGCGCCGCCGCAGCGCCCGCGAGCGAGATCCAGCGCGAGGCCTCGGCAGACGAAAGCGCCGCCGCCATGGTGCCGGAACCGTAGGTCACGTCGAGCTTGGGCAGGGCCTCCCCCGCGCGGGCAGCCGCAACGAGGTCGTCCTCAAACTCCTCCGGGATAAAGAACACGCAGTCGGCGCTGCCCTTGGCGCTGTTGCTCTTGGAGAGCGCGTCCGCAAGGTCGTACGTGTCATCGCCGACCCCAGTGACCAGGTCAAAGCGTGAGCCCAGGTGCTTGGTGAGTGCCCGCGAAAGGTCGCTATTGTCGCGGTCGATCACAATCACGTTGGTGTCGTAGGGCTCGTACTCGGTAAGCTGCGACGAGTTCCAGCTCACCGAGGCCGCGATGAATACGCCCATGAGCGAGATGAACACCGTATAGATGAGCAGGTAGAACGGGTGCGCCAGCGCCATGCGAAGCGCGGTCTTAAAGGTGCTCATAGCGGCTCCTTCCAAAGATCAGCGTGGCGGCGGCAACGAACAACAGCGCCATAAGGACCAGCGCGCCGGCGCGAACGGCAAAGGGACCCAGGTCCTCAAAGAAATACAGGCGGTTGAACATGTCGCAGATAAGCTTGACGGGGTTGAGCCAGCACTCGGCCGGGCAGGCGCGGGCGACGTCGTCGGCAAGCGCCATCGCCGGCTCGCCGTAGAGTCCGGCGAACAGGGCGCACGTGGTGGCAAAGCCCGTGAGGATGCCGGACTTGGACGCCTTTCCGCCTTTAACGGGAAGCGTGCCCACAAAGAGCCCCAGGCCCGTGGCGGCAAGCGCGGAAGCGGCACCGCCCACCAGACACAGCCCCTCGCGCCCGCCAAAGTCGACGCCCACGACCAGGCGCACGTAGCCGATCGCGATCGTCATCGAAGCGAAGGAGACCAGCCACGAGCCGACAAAAATACCGGCCAGCGACGCCGTCTTGGAAAGACCGCCCACGCAGCGGCGCGCGCCGAGGCCCGACAGATTGGGCTGCAGATCGACGACGCTCAAGGCGGCAAACTCGGCAGACATCATCGCGACCAGGCCAAAGAGCGCGTAGTAGTAGATGACCGTGCCATCGGGCGTGGTGCGTGTCAGGCTTACGCGGCGGGTGCCACCCTCGAGCGACAGGGCGCGCGCAACCGCCTCCGGATCGGCGAGCGCCGCCGGGTTATCCTGGGCAATCTGGGACATGAGCTCGGCATTTTGTGTATACGAGCTTGCCACCGTCTCCAAAATGCTGCGGTCGGTGAGCACCGACGACGCACGCGAGCTGTCGTAGCTCGACAGCAACGTGAGCTTGGGTGCGCCCGCGTCGTCGACCGTATAGATGCCCGCGACCTCGCCGGCCTTAAGCGCACGGTTCGCATCAGCTGCGTCGTCGCACTCGTGGATCTCGAGCAGCTGATCGTCGCTCTCCTTGGCAAGCGACGTCGCCACGTCCTTAAAGGTCGAGGCGTCCCAGGCCTCGTCCGCTATGACGGCAACCGGCACCGGGTCGACCGTGCCGTCGGAGCTCAGATTCGCAAACATAAACATGAACATCGTGGAAAGCGCGATGGGAAAGAGAGCGCCCCAGACCCACGTACTCGGCCGGCGCAGCAGCGTCTTGACCGTGGTGATGATGGTGTTGAACATGGCTGCCCCCTAGTCGCGCAGCTCGCGGCCGGTGATCTCGAGGAACACGTCGTTGAGGGTCGGCGGCTCGCTGCACACACGACCGAGCGCCACGTCGGCGGCGCGCAGCGTGTCGAGGATGTCCACCAGGTTGTGCGGGCTCGCCTCGCAGGTGCAGACGAGTTCGCCGCCGGACAGCTCGACGCTGAGCACGTGCTCGAGGGCGCGCAGCCGCTCGACCGTGGCGGTCTCTACGGCGCCAACCTCGACAGTCACGCGCTCGCCCATCTGAATCATGCGCTTGAGCTCGTCGTTGGTGCCCTGCGCCAGCACGCGCCCGCCGTCCATGATCATGATGCGGCTGCAGATCTGCTCGACTTCCTCCATGTAATGGCTGGTATACACCACCGTGGCCCCTTCGTCGCGCAGACGGCAGATGCCCTCCAGGATGGCGTTGCGACTCTGCGGGTCGACCGCCACCGTGGGCTCGTCGAAGAAGATGAGCTCGGGCTTGTGCGCGATGCCGCAGGCAATGTTAAGCCGGCGCGCCAGGCCGCCCGAGAGCTTGCCGGGGCGGAACTTGGCAAAGTCGCCCAGCCCGACAAAGTCGATCGCCTCGTTCACCAGCGCGCGGCGGTGCTTGCGGTCGTTGACGTAGAGGCTGCAGAAATAGTCGATGTTCTCGCGCACCGTGAGCTCGTCAAACACCGCCACCTGCTGCGGCACCACGCCGATGCGGCGCTTGAGGTCGTAGCGGGCGGGCGTCATGGGTTCGCCGAACAGCTCGATGGTGCCTTTGTCGTAGGCGAGCAGCTGCAAAATGCAGTTGATGGACGTGGTCTTGCCCGAGCCGTTGGGGCCCAGCAGGCCAAAGATCTCGCCGGGGGCGATGCTCAGGTTAAAGTGGTCGAGCGCGATAAGATCGTCGTAGCGCTTGACGAGGTTTTCGACGTGGACGATGTCTGTCATGAGGCGGCCCTTCTGTTGCTTGCGGCCCGGTACGATTGCATCATCGCAGGAGCGGACGGCGCGCACCAGTGAGCTTTGTCACGAGTACGGAGCTTGGCCGTGCGGCCTGCCGACTTCCCCGCTTTGCCGCGTGGGAGGAATGTCACGGTTGCGCAGGCGGTCCCTCCAGCACGCGCGACTTCGCGTACAATACCCGTATGAACAGGCTTTTCGACAAATCGATCGTTCTGGCGTGCTGTATTGCGGCCGCCATGGGCCTTGCCGTGGACGCCCACCTGGTCGCGGCGTTTTGCCTTGGCGTTATTGCCACCTCGCTGGCCGAGGTCGCACAGGGGGAACGCACGCGCCGTACAAGCGAGGCCGCGAGCTACGCTTACATCATCGCGGCCGTCTTCGTGCCGCCGTTTGTGCCGTTCGCACCCCTTGCCTTCTATGACATCGCGCGACGCGTGCGCCGTGAACGCATCTGGCCCGCGCTGGCGATTGGCGCCGTGTTTGTCTGCGCGCTTGTCGCGGACCTTCGCGGCGGCGCGCTCACCACCCGAACGCTCCTGCTGACCGCCATCCTTTCGGTTGCCGCCACCTTGCTATCGCTACGCACCGCCCAGTTGGAGCGCGAGCAGCGGCGCATGCGCCGCACCCGCGACGAGCTGCAGGAACGAGCCCTCGCGCTCGAGGCGCGCAACCGCGATCTTGCCGATCGCCAGGACTACGAAGTCGAGCTCGCGACGCTCGCCGAACGCGCCCGCATCGCGCGCGAGATCCACGATAACGTCGGGCACCAGCTCACGCGCGCCTCACTGCAGGCCGAAGCCCTACGCGTGGTCCACGCCGACGAGCCTGGCGTCGCCGCCGATTTCGCCGACGTTAAACGCACGGTTGACGAGGCGCTCCAGCTTGTGCGCACCAGCGTCCACGCGCTCAACGACAACGCCGTCGACCTTTCCGTGCAGCTCGAACGCATTGTCGAAGGCACACACTCGGACGGCGGCCCGCAGATTGAGCTTGAAGTTATGGCCGAACATGCGCCCGCAAACGTCGCCAACTGCTTTGCAGCGGTCCTGCGCGAAGCGCTCTCCAATACCATGCGCCACGCTTGCGCCCAGACCGTCACCGTACGGTGCATGGAGCATCCGTCGTTTTACCAGCTCATTGTTACCGACGATGGCGTGGGTGAGGTCCAAGCAAGCGGCCGCGGCACCGCGGAGGGCATGGGGCTCGCCTCCATGCGCGAGCGCATCGAGGCGCTTGGCGGCACCTTCACCGCCGGCCCGCGTGCCGGAGCCGGCGGCTGGCGTGTGTTTGCCACCGTTCCCAAACAGCAAGGAGATGAGGGCCGATGAGGCTCATCGTTGTCGACGACGACCGCTTGGTGGTCGATTCGCTCAAGATTATCTTGGGCGCCCAGCCGCAGATCGAAGTGGTGGGCACCGGTGCCAACGGCAACGATGCGGTGGCGCTCTACGCCGAGCACGCACCCGATATTGCGCTGCTCGACATCCAGATGCCGGGACGCGACGGCCTTTCGGCCGCGCGCGAGATCCTTGAGCACGACCCTGCGGCGCGCGTGGTGTTTCTGACGACGTTCTCGGATGACGAGTACATTGTGTCGGCGCTCAAGCTGGGCGCCCGCGGCTACCTGATCAAGACCGATGTCGCTGCCATTCCGCCGGCGTTGGCGCAGGTCATGGACGGCAAACGCGTGCTCGAGGGCAAGGCGATCGAAGATATCAACTTTGATGGGGCGGACGTCGAGGCCGGCGCGACCCGCCGGCCCGCCGCCTTTGCCGGTCTGACCGACCGCGAGTTCGAAGTCGCCGAGCTCATCGCCCGCGGCCTCGACAACAAGGAGATCGCTGCCACCGCCTATATGGGCGAAGGCACCGTGCGCAACCACATCAGCTCAATCCTAGCCAAAATGGGGCTACGCAACCGCACCCAAATCGCCATCGCCTATCTGCGAGGCTAGCCGCTGGCTGCCGCCAATTTGATGCCATTTCAAAACTATGCCGGTTTACTACGATGAACCGCATATCTCCGACCACGGCAAATTGCGCACTTACAAAACCGCAGGTAGAACACTTGCGATATTTGCAAAAATGCGGGTGTGGTCAGGAATCTCGGATTCATCGTAGTAAACCGGCATAGTTTTGTTCGGGCGGCCCTGCACGAGTGTCTCCGCCAGCCTCGCGGGACCAAAATGAGCCGTTTTCCTCCGTCCCCAATGGATCAGCCGAAACCGCCCGCCACGAAATCGGCCCATCTACTACGTTTGACTCGATACCCCTGACCATACCTTCGTTTTGAACAAAACCGCAGGCGTTCTACCTGCGGTTTTGTTTTTGCGCTTTTCGGCATGGTTGGGGGTAAGGGGCTAAACGTAGTAGATGGGCCGGTTTCGTGGCGCGCCCTCCTCCCCAACGCACAAAAGCGCCACCACGGAGGAGGGAGATGCCTCCGTGGCGGCTGGGGGTAGGAGTAGGTCGGGATTTAGCCCTGCCGGCCGCCCGGGGCCTTTTGGCCCCGGGCGCTGTCGACGTGCCTAGCGCTTACGGATACCCCAGACCAGGGCTCCGACGCCGGCCATGGCGATGACAAATGTCATAAGCAGAGCGGCGGCCTGCTGGTCACCCGTGGTGGGCAGGAAACCCTTGACCGTCTTGACGATATTCGTCACGGTCTTGGGCGTGCCGGGATCGGGCGTCGGTACGGGCGTCTCGGGCTTCTTGTACGTGTTGTTGAACACGATACCCTCGACGCTCTTGTCGCCCTTGGTAAAGGCGACGTTCGCCTTGAGGTTGCCCTCGCCGTCATCGACCACGTTGACGGTCACGGTAAAGACGGACTTGTCGTAGGTCATACCGACCTCGTCGCCCTTGACCTCGCTGATGGTGTAGACGTGCGTACCGGGCTCGTCGTACTCGAACTTGTCGAAGCTGATCTTGCCGTCGGCATCGTTGGCAACCGTAGACTCGATGTCCTCGCCAACGAGCTTAAAGCTAAACTCGTCCTTCTTGAGCTCGCGTCCCTCGAGCACCTTGATGGCGCCGATGGAGACCTGCGTGGGCATGGCGTGATACTTGTTGGTAAAGCCAGCCGACTCGGTAGCTCCCTCGAGCTTGTGCGCCGCGGTCAGCGTGCCATCACCATTGTCGGAGACGGTGGTCACGACGGTGTAGGTCGTGCCGTCATAGGTGACGCCCTTGTACAGGCCGAGCGCGTTGGGGCAAGCCTCGCGCAGCGTGTACGTGTGCGTGCCGGGCGCCTCGTAGCGAATCGGGCTCAGCGTCACGGTGCCGTTAGCGTCGTTGGTGCCGTTAGCGACAACCACGTCGTCCTCGAGCAGCTCAAACGTGAACTCGCCGGCTGCAAGGTCGCGGCCGGTCAGACGCTTGACCGTCTTGACCTGATCGGTCACGGAAGAATCGGTGGGCGTCACGCCATAGGTGTTGGTGAACGTGAAGGCCGCACCGTCATCGCCGTCGCGCACGACGCTCAGATGTCCGGCACCATCGTCAGTCACGGTGTAGGAAACCTTGCGCGTGGCGTTGGCGTCGTTGGTCACGCCAGGGGCGCTACCGGACTCGGTCACCGTGTAGGCAAAGGTGTGCGAGCGCGGGGCGGTGGGGGCTGTGGGCTCGGACTCGTCGCCGGGCTCGTCAGCGTTGGCATCAGCGTCGGCGTCGGCCTCTGCCTCGTCAGCGTCGACGTCGTCAGCTTCGTCTGCCTCGGCCTTATCGGTCGCATCGTCCGTCACACCCAGAGCGCGGTTGAGGTCCTCGAGCGTAAAGTGGATCTTGCCAAAGTCCACGTTACCGGCTGCGTCGTTGGTTACGGTCGTGCGCTCGGGCATCGGGGCACCTGCCTCGTCGGCGGTCACGGTAAAGCTGAACTTACCCGTGATGTCGGCCGGGGTCAGGCCCTCGGCAACCTGGAGCTTCTTAGTACCAGTGAGCGCGGCATCCACGGCGTCGGCGCCGTAGACGTTCTCGAACAAGGGCTCGACGCCGCCATAGTCGACCGTCGCCGTCAGGGTACCGTCACCGTTGTCGACGACGATAACCTTAAAGCCAAAGCTCCACGTTGTAGCGGAAACGCCATTCGGCAGCCCGAATAAATCTTCGTAGGCCGTGTAGTTAATGGTCCAGGCAAGCTTGCCGTCCTTATCGGTACGATAAGCAAGCCCAGCAGCCTCAAGATTAGCAAGCATCTTGGTGTCGTAGTGCAGCGTATCAAAGCTCACGTGCCCGCCGATATTGGGCTTGAGGTTTTCGTATGCCACAAGCTCACCCTGATAGGCGATGCCGAACCAGAACTCGCCGTCGGCCATCGGGCGACCGGTCAGAGTCTTGGTGGCAACGACCTGAGCAGCGGTGCCACCAGGCGTGTTGGTCGTAGCGCTGTAACTGTTGTGGAACGGCACCAGGGCTTTCTCGACCTTGTTCTCGCCACTCTTGTGGACCGTCTCATGCGTGCCCTCGGGACCACCGGAAACGGTCGTCGTAGCAGTGAGCGTACCGGCGGTGTCGTCGGCGATGGCGATCGTCACCGTGCGTACGGCGTCATCGTAGGTGTAACCGGGCTGGCCGTCGTTCTTTTCGGCCACGGTGTACTTGAAGGTCTTGCCGGCGTCAGCCTGCGTAAATTTAACCTCATGACCAGCCAGAATGTCGATCAGTCCGACCGTTGCCTCTGCCGTCGCAGGGGACTTGAAGTTGTTGGCTCCGGGCAGCAGGCCAAGCGCGTTGGCCGAGGCCTCGTCGGCAGGCGTCACGGTAAACGTGAACTGGCCCTCGGTCATAGGACGTCCGGAGAGGCTCTTGCTGAGCTTGAGGCCGCCGGCCGCGGTGTAGTTAAGCTCAGTGCGGTACGTGTTGGTGAAGCGTCCGTTTTCCTTCTTGGTGACATTGGCGGTCAGCTTGCCCTCGCCGTCCTCAGTCACGGTCACTTCGGCGGTCGCGACATGCCCGTCATACGCCATGCCGGCCGCGTTACCCGCGTTCTCGCGGATCTCGTACTTATAGGTTCCGGCAGCCGTGTAGTGGATCTTGCCGAACTTGATGGCGGCGATGCCATCCTTCGCGTCCTTCTTGCTCACAGTTACGGTCGCAGGATCGGGGAGCGGGGCGCCATCGGGGGCGGTAATGGTAAAGCTGAACTCGTCCCCATCCGTCCACTCGCGGCCGCTGATGACCTTGCTCAGGTCAAAGTCGAGCTCTGCATCGAGCGGGGTCACGCTGTAGGTGTTCTTGAAGGTCGCAGGCGTGGCGCTCTTCAGCTCGTGCGTAGCGCTGAGGGTACCGTCACCGTTGTCGGTAATGGTGGTCTCGATGGTGTACTTGGTGTCGCCGTACGTGATGCCCTTGCTGGTGGTTCCGCCGTTGACCTCGCGCAGCGTGTAGGTGTGCTCGCCGGCCTCGGTGTACTTCACGGCGCTCATCGTGATGTTGCCGCTGGCGTCGTTGGTGCCGGTGGCGACGACCTTGTCGCCCTCGACGAGCTCGAAGGAGAACTCGCCGGCGGCAAGCGCGCGCCCGGTCAGGAACTTGGTCGCCTTGACCTGGTCGGTGACGCTGGACTCAGTGGGGGTCAGATTGTAGGAATTCTTGAACTCGGCAGCCTTGGCATCCTTCAGGACATGCTCGGCCTTGAGCGTGCCGTCGCCCTCATCGGTGATGGTGGTCACGATGGTGTAAGTCTTGCCGTCGTAGGCAATGCCCTTGCTGGTGGTTCCGCCGCTGACTTCGCGCAGTGTGTAGGTATGCGTTCCGGCCTTGTCATACTTGACGGTGCCCATCGTGATGTTACCGCTGGCGTCGTTGGTGCCGGTGGCGACGACCTTGTCGCCCTCGACAAGCTCGAAGGAGAACTCGCCGGCGGCAAGTTTGCGCCCGGTCAGGGACTTGGTCGCGGTGATCTGGTCGGTGACGCTGGAGCTCTTGGGCGTCACGGTGTAGGAGTTCTTGAACTCAATCTTCTTGACGTCCTCGGCGCCCTTCAGCTTATGCGTGGCCACAAGCTGGCCCTTGCCATTGTCGGCGATGGTCGTCACGACGGTATAGACGGTTTTGTCGTAGGCGATGCCGCCGGCATTGCCCTTGACCTCGCGCAACGTATACATGTGCTGACCGATCTCGGTGTACTTGATGGCGCTGAACGCAACGTTGCCGTTGGCATCATTCTTAACGGTTTCGACAACCGACGCGTCCTCGCCCTCACCCTCAACGAGCTCAAAGGAGAACTCATTGTCCTGGAGCTTATGGCCGGTCAGGACCTTGGTAACTGTAATCTGATCGGTGACGCTCGACTCAGCGGGATTGGCGGTATAGGTGTTCTTGAACTCGACCTCGCCCGAGGTCTTCTTCACAGAAGCCTCGAGCTTTCCCTTTGCGTTGGGTGTCACCGTTACGGTGAACTCTGCAACGTTCTTGCTGTAGGCGATGCCGTCGACCGTGGTCCCGGCATGCTTCTCGCTAACCTTGTAGACATACGTGCCCGGCTTGTCATAGGCAATCTCGCCAAAGCTAATGTCCGCATGGCCCTTGGTTGCAAACGCAGTCGTGGACCTGGGCATCGGGGCGTTGTCCTTGGACGTCAGACCAAACTCAAACTTGTCCTCATTCGTCCACTCGCGACCCTCGAGCACCTTGGTCAGGCCAAAGTCGGCAGTTGTCAACGTTGTCGGCGTGGTATTGAGCGTAAAGCTAATCTTGCCGTTATTGCCCAGGTAGACATTGACCTTCGTCGCACCAGAAACAACCTTCGTGTTGTTCCACTGGGGATTGATCACGTCGCGTGCGGTGTCCGTCGGGTTTCCGCCCACACGCTCCTTGGTGGTGTGGAGCTGGTTGATAAAGGCGAGGCGCGCGGTGCCAGCCTTAATCGACCAGTGATCGCCATCCTTTACCAAAGCACCTTCAAAGTTTTCGAGCTCGCTTCCCTTAACCGGGATCGAAACGGAATCATCGTACGGCGCGCCCGACGAGTTCTGCGCCATAAACTCATCTTTGTACCAATAGGTCTTAGAGCCCGAAGGCTTTTCCGTTGCGAGCTTGGTGCAAGCCGCGTCTGTGTAGACGGGCGTTAGCTTTTGGAAGTAGTAGTAGCTGTTCGTAGCAGCAGGCTCAAAGCTTGCGACCGTATCGCCCGCATCGTCGCCGGTCCACTTGTTGGCGTAGAAGCTAACGGTATTGGAATCGGCGTCCTTGTGCTCATTGATGTAATCCTGCAGTCCCGGTACGTTATTGGGAGTAAACAGGTTTTTGCGTGCAATAGCCTTTACGCTCGATGCATACGCAACGCGGATAGGCGAGATGGCCTCCGTGGAGTCAACCACAAACGTGCCCGCCGACTCGTCAACGGTAAAACGGCGCAGCGGAATGAGCGATGCGGGGACCTTGACCGTCACGATGTCGCCGCGCTGCGGATTGTTCTCGTCCGCGCGATCAACCGTAATTACGAGATGGGCGAGCTCGCCATCAAACGTATAGGTATCGATATTGCCATCGGTCGACTTGGTGGCGACCCCATAGGTCTTGCCGTTGTACTCGGCACCGGTAAAGCTATCGACCTGCATAAAGGCGCCCAGCTCGTCCTCGAATGTGATGTAACCGGAGCCGTTGGGATTGTTGCCCTCGACCTTGGTCGGGAAACCCTTGCCCGACGTAATGGCACTCGAGATGTCTGCGAAGACTTGATCTAGCTCTGCAGCGTTGGCTGCAGACTTGTAATAAGTAGCACCGGCAACGCGATCGCCCAGCTTTCCGCTCGTATACGAAGTCGCCTTGGGATAGTTGCTCGACATGGCGTGCATGAATTTATTTTCATCGCTCGTCTTGTAGCTCGTAGGATCGGCACTGGGATCCGCACCGTCAAAGATGCCAATGGTGTAGACGGTAGCGCCTTCGTCCTTCATGGCCTTAGCAGCCGCAATGGCATTGTTGGCGACCGTGGGGCTAAAGTCGCTACGTCTCGTGGGCTTGCCGTCTGTAAAGAACACAACAACCTTCTGGGTGTCTTCACGTCCAGAAGTAATCCCCTTGGCCAGCTCCATGCCGTTATCGGCACGAGTGGCGCCATTGGGTTTAATGGAATTAATCGTTCCCTTGAGGCCCTCTACGCCACCGCCCGAGCACGCCGTCAACTTTTGCATTGTCTGCGAGTAGTTGTAGAGATAGCCCTCGTCGGAGTAGTACGTATCGTTGCCGACCTTATCGGCCTGCTCGCCCGCGAACTTCACGATGGCAACCTGGTGCTGCTTGCTCGCGTCCTTAACGTTCTTGTTTTGCTCCGCAATGGTGTCGATAAAGTGGTTGGCAGCATTCTTGAGCGCATCGATACGCTTGGGAGAATCTTCACCACCCATAGGATCATCCATTGAGCCAGAGGCATCGAGCACCATCACGATGTCGAGCGGCTTGGAAACCAGCGACGTCGTATCGGATGTCGAAGACATCGCCGAAAGCGTAGTCAAAAAGTCCGATTTCCCGTCATCGATTGCTTGGACCGTCTTATCCGTCCAAATTCGGCCGACGTTTTGCGTCGTGACCTTGCTGCCGTCATAGCCGCCCGCCCAGAACTTCCAATGGTTGCTGGTGTCGTGATCGACTATCTTTGTCGCTTCCGGTCCGTCCATACCGGTGCTGGACCTGGCGTTGGCCTCGGGCAGCATGGCGAATGCTGCGGCTGGCAACACCAGCACTACGGCCAGTATCACCGCCAAGAGACCCCTCGTGTACCTGCTCATCGCGTCTCCCTTCTCGCGGGCTCAGACCTTGCATCAGCCTAAAGTTACGGAATGAGACACAATTAGGGCAGGTGACACATGTTCCAGATTCGGTTTTGGGCGTGAGACAAATGTCTCACCAAAGTTGAGACACGGCGTTTTCGCAGGAAAATAGGTGCGATTCAGAGCCATCGGGCCAAAATGATCCGTTTTCCTCCGTCCCCGGGGGCTCAAGGGCTGTCACCGATATGGCGCCATTTCAAAACTATGCCGGATTACGGGGCTAAGCTCGGAGACCTCATCCATACCCCCTATTTTTGAAAAACAACAAGCTATCTACCTGCACTGATAATTGTTCTCGGGGGAAGCGGGCACTGCGGGGCGCGGCAACGGCGCGCGATTTCCGCGTCGC
>UQIS01000025.1 GCA_900541245.1 uncultured Collinsella sp. | reverse complement strand
AAAAAAAAAAAAACCCAAAAAACAAAAAAAAAACAAAAAAAAAAAAGACCTTCTCGGCACGCACGCGATCGAACACCGGGGTCATGGGACCGCGTGTTAGATACAGCACGGCAAAGGCCACGGGAATGCTCCAAAACGCCGCAATCGCCAGTTGCCAGCAAAAGAACAGCGATGCCACGAACACAATGGCACTTGCGATGATGGCGCCCCAAAGCTCTCCCAGCACGTGGCTGTAGGCGTGCTCCATGGCCTGGACGTCACCCATGATGGTCTCGGTTAAATCGGCCAGATCACGACGACCAAAAAACGACAGCGGCAGTTTGCGCAAGCGCTCGGCAATCTCCATACGCTGCTTGCCGCACTCCTCGTAAAAGATGCAGTAGGTGTAGTAATACTGCTGCCAGTTAGAGGCAAAGAGCAACACGAAAAAGACCAGGAGGCCGCCCACGATCGGCAGCGCATCCGGCAGGTCGGCGCCGGTGGCGAGATGTTCGACAAAGCCGGCCATGACCAAGAATAAAAAGCCCATGCCGGCCATGGAAATAAGATTGGTGAGCGTGGTCCAGAAAATGCCGCGTTTTACTCCGGCGACGCCTTTATCGGATAGGAAATACTTCTTTTGGAATGAGGCGAACATTTAAGCCTCCCCTCCCTTCGTGACGGCGTCATCCGCGGCCGCAGCAGTGATCTTCCAGCTCGCGGCCTGTTCGTATTCGGCCCACATCTTGGCATACAGGCCCTCTTGGGACAGCAACTCGGCATGGGTACCCGACTCCTGCACGCTGCCCTGGTTGAGCACCACGATTTGGTCTGCGCCCACTACAGTCGAGAGTCGGTGCGCAATCATAATGACCGTGCGACCCGCCGCCAGCTTGCTAAAGGCGCACTGGATGAGCGCCTCGTTCTCGGGATCGGCAAACGCCGTGGCCTCATCGAGCACCACGATGGGCGCGTCTTTAAGGATCGCGCGGGCGAGTGCCACGCGCTGGACCTCGCCGCCCGAAAGATATGCCCCGCCGGCACCGAGCATGGTATTGATGCCCTGTGGGAGCTTGGCCACAATGTCGTCGCACTGAGCTGCGGAGAGGGCCGCACGCACTTCGTCGTCAGTGGCCGTAGGCTTGGAGGCGCGCACGTTATCGGCAAGTGTTTGCCGGAACAGCTGGTTGGTCTGGAACACGAAGGCGACCTGGTCCATAAGCTCGTGCGGATCCATATCGCGAACGTCCACACCGCCTACGAGCACTCGACCCGAGGAAACATCCCAAAAACGCGGGATCAGGCTTGCACAGGTTGATTTACCGCCACCCGAGGGACCCACCAGGGCGAGGGTGCTACCCGCGGGAACGCTGAAACTCACATGGCTAACGGCAGGTGCTTCGGCACCCTCGTAGGTAAAGCTCACATCCTCAAATCGTACGTCGCTGCCGGCAGAGTGTTTGGGTTGGGCGGGCACGGAGAGCTGCTTGGAATCCATGACGCTTCGAATACGAGCCAGCGAATCAGCACTCATCTGAGAGGCCTCGCCCACAAACATGAGCTTGGTCATGGTCGTCGGCACCACGGCCGAAAATATCGCGTAAAACGTGAAGTTGGCCATAAAATGCGCGAAGTCCGTCTCGCCCGGCGCCAACAGCAACGCCACGGGCAACAGGAATGCCACAAGGCCATTGAGCGCGGTAAGGTTGAGTACCTGCGGACCTCGGCAGAACGTGCCCGCATAGCTTTGTGCCATGTCCGCGTATTCGGCAATCGCATCGTGGAAGGCCTTGAAGGAGTAGACCGTCTGCTGAAACACCTTGACCACGGGGATGCCGCGTACGTATTCGGTGCCGGTCTTGTTCATCTTGACCAGCGCTCCCATGTAGGCCTTCATGAACTCGGCGCCTTTGCCGCTCATCATGGTGGCCATGGCGCCAAACGAAACGACGACCGAGATGAGGCATGCCGCGCCCAAGCGCCAATCGAGGGCGAAAAGCAGCACGAGCAAGCCCACGACCATGGCGGCGGCGCCTGCGATATCGGGCAGCATGTGCGCGAGCAAAGTCTCGGTGGAGGCGGCGCATCCGTCTACAACACGACGCAGCTCACCGGTGGCGTGCGTGTCAAAGTAGCCAAGCGGCAGCTTAAGCAGGTGCTCGCTCGTAGTCTTGCGGATATTGGACGCGCAGCGAAACGCGGACAGGTGCGTGCACATGAGCCCCACGAAATAAACTACGATGCTTGCCAGGGCAAAACCAACGGCCCACCAGCCATACATCGCGATATCGGTGGCTTCGCTCCAGTTAGGCGCCACAGCGATAAGGTCTCGCGCGACAAACCAGATTCACTCGTACGGGCCATAGCTCAGCAGCTGCGAGAGCGCCGAGAGCGCCATGCCCAAATACGTTAGGAATTTACGGTCGCCGGCATATGCAAGCAGCTCGCCGATACCGCCGCCTTCCCTTTTTGATCCCTTTGCCATGAGATTCCTTTCTGACGGCTTGAGAGTTAACCGTAATAAACTTATCATTGATATGTTAGCCATGGCTCACAATCGAGCCAGGCGTGGACGTTTCCGCAAAGGAAAGGGACGCTTTTGAAAATGCATCGGGCCGCGACCGACATAACCGAGCTCTATGCACCACAGTTTGAGCAGTTTGGCCTGGAGCTTTCCGGCAAGGGCGCCGTCTTTACCGGCGAGGTGGCAAACGACCGGGCGCACGGCCGCGCATGGATCATGCCTCTCTCCCCTGCCTGCATCGTCATGGAGCATTTCATCACCCCGACGCACGATATGTACCTGGCCGAATACACACCCGAGCCATACGCCTGCGTGAGCGAGGTCAGCGCGCCCACACTTACATGCATGCCCGAGATTGGCATAACGCCTGCGAACCTTAAACCCTCGCATGGACCGTGGCCAAACAATGCCGTTTGCAGCTTTATCCAAGATAGCTGTGGCGAGGAATTAAGCCCGCTGTTTGCGGGGCAGCTCTATCACTCGCGCTCGGTGCTCTTTTTGCCTGGATATTTTGACGAACTGGAGCACCGCTATCCCACCGAGTTCGCGGGAATCTTTGAGGCGTTTGCCGAGCCATGGCACGAGGAAGCGACGTCTGCCATCTGCCACACGCTGCGCCGGATTAACGAGGAACGCGCCCGCACCGTAGGCGGACGTGTCTATATGCAGGGCATCGTGGAGACCATGGTCGCGGAGCTCGCCTGTTCGCGCGCGGCCCACAAGCAGGCGCGGCAGGCGGCAGACACACGCGTCAGCATAACCATTGCCGAAGAAGCAACAGCAATGATTGAGCGCGCGCTCGACAAAGGCAGACGCGTGGGCATCAACGAGGTGGCCGAGAGGCTCTACACAAGCCGCTCAAAACTATGCGCCACCTTTAAGGCCCAAACTGGCGAGTCCCTGGGCGCCTACATTCGCAGACGTCGTATGGTGCGAGCACAGGACCTTTTGGCCGATAGCGCGCTCACGATAGCGCAGGTGGCAGAGCGTCTAGGCTACCCTCAGCAGGCCGCCTTCGCCCAAGCCTTCAAACAATACACCGGCATGACACCCACGGCTTGGCGAAGCAAGCATCGCTAAGGCCCAAGCTCCCTGGCCGTAACGGAGCGATTAATTAGCCGCCGCCCGTCAGCTCACCCAGGATCTAAACGTCAAGATGTGCACAATCAAGCGCCTTTTTGATAAGAGGGACAGATCGATCAGCCAAATACAACGGAATGTTGAGCACCCCGTCGTCGAGCTTTAGGTTCTTAAGTGAGTAGCGGACCCTCAATGGAGTCGTCTCCGCATGCTTGTCGGCATAGTACTTAAGGCTCTTGGAATGAACGACCTCTCCCGATTTGACCTCGACGGGAACGATTTCGTTTCCGACTTGAATCAAAAAATCGACTTCGTGCTTCGGCTTCTCGTTTGTCCAATAACGCGGAGCAGCATCTAACTGTGAAAGTAATGCCTGAAGCACATAGTTCTCGGCGAACGAACCTTTGAACTCCGAAAATAGCGCATCCGAGATGGCAAAAGCGGACGCATCCAGCCTTGCCATGCGGCGCAGCAAGCCGACATCAAGACAGTAGACTTTAAATGCCTTGAGGTCATCGTACGCAGAGAGCGGCACACCACCGGCAGCATTAAGGCGAACCGCCGTGATGAGCCCAGCATCGGCAAGCCATTCCAGAGCATCCTCGTATTCTCGAGCACGAGCCCCCTCGCGCACCGCACCCCAAACGAACTTTTTGTTCTCGCGCGCCAACTGAGCTGGAATCGAGTTCCATATTTGCGAAAGCTTGGCGAACTGCGCACGGCCACCATGCTTGGCAAAATCGCGCTCGTAGGAATCCAAGAGATCAGACAACACCTTATCGACCTGAACGATATCGCCCGTCTCCGCCCACCGGCCAAGAGCCTCTGGCATGCCGCCGCATGCAAAATAACGACGAAGATGCTCGACGAGACGGACATGGAAGAAATCGGGCACTGTCTCGATCTGATCCAGGCCGCCAAGGTATTCGTCGTAGTTTGCAGCGCCCTCGGCTTTCAGAAACTCGGAAAAGCTCATGGGGCGCATCTCCATGAACTCGACCTTTCCCACCGGAAAAGCGCTGGTCTCACGGGACAAGCGAACGCCCAACAAAGACCCTGCGCATGCGACGTGATACTCGGGGGCCTCGTCACAGAAGTATTTAAGGGCGCCGACTGCAGAAGGACAATCCTGGATCTCATCAATAATAAGCAGCGTCTCGCCGGGATCGATAGGCTGTCCAAGTGCCAGGGAAAGATTTGAGATGATCCGTCGAGGATCGCGCGTACCTTCGAAAAACTGAGCGTACTCGCTCTGTACCCCAGGTGACGGCTCCTCGAGCGTCAGATACACAAAATTGAGGTACGAGGTTCGGCCGAACTCCTTAAGCGCCCACGTCTTTCCAACCTGGCGCGCCCCCTTAAGGATAAGCGGCTTACGATATTCTGACGCTTTCCAAGCGTTAAGCTTGGCAATGATATCTCGCTGCATGACCGAACCTCCCGCAAAGAAACTTCCGTAAACGTGATATTTCCCACATTTTACCCTAGGTAAAACGTGACATTTATCACATTTACGGAAGTTTTAAGCTCATTTCGCCACACTTTCATCACATTTATTGCAATGTGACAAAGGGCCAGTCCTTTTGTCACCCGCACAAAAATGGACGCGCCAACGGCGCGCCCATTCACTCTATTTATATCAGCCCGCCTGACCCGAACGGCCGAGTCGTCATAGAACCCGGGAGCCCCGGCAGGGCGGGTGCTTGCTCAAAATGAGTTCCGCACGCAAAGAAGGCCACTTAATGTGGCCTTCGTCTTGCGCAGGACTGTTCGAAATTTTGAGGAAGCACCCGCCCTGCTGGGGCTCCCGGGTTCCCGTTTACGAGAGCGACGTTCTCAGCAACTCGTTGAAGAGCTTCGGGTTGCCCTTGCCGCGGCTCGCCTTCATGCACTGGCCCACCAAAAAGCCGATGACCTTCTGGTTGCCGTCGCGGTACTGCTGCGCCTGCTCGGCACAGTTTGCCAGCACCTCGTCCACGATCGGCTGCAGCGCGCCGGCATCGCTCACCTGACGCATACCGCGCTCGTCGACGATCTTGTTGGGGTCGTCGCCGGTCTGGGCCATGGCCTCAAAGACCTCGTGCGCCTGGTTGGAGCTGATGGCATCGGTCGCCAGCAGCTTGGCAAGAGCTGCCACCTGAGCCGGCGCGATGCCGGACTCGGCGAGCGACACACCCGCGCCCTTAAGGTAGGCGATCATCTCGTTCACCAGCAAGTTTGCGACCGTCTGGGCCTCCTTGCCAGCCATGCCAGCAGCGGCGGCCTCAAAGAACTCGGCAAACTCGGGGTCGCCCGCGATTTGCTCGGCATCGGCAGCCTTAATGCCAAAGTCGGCCTCAAAACGGTCGCGCTTGGCATCGGGCAGCTCGGGAATCTCGCCACGGCAGCGGTCGATGAACTCGTCGTCCAGATCGAACGGCGCCAGGTCGGGATCGGGGAACAGGCGATAGTCGTCGGCCGTCTCCTTCACGCGCATGACCACGGTGCGCTTGCGGCTGGGCTCCCAATGGCGGGTCTCCTGGTAGATGATGCCACCCTCCTCGAGCACCTCGGCCTGACGGCAAATCTCGTAGGCAAGGCCGTCGTGCAGGCTCTTGAACGAGTTGAGGTTCTTGAGCTCGGTCTTGGTGCCCAGCTTGGTCTCGCCGCGGCGACGCAGCGACACGTTACCGTCGCAGCGCATGGAACCCTTCTCCATGGAGCAATCGGAAATGCCCAGCGTCACAAAAATGCGACGGAGCTTCTCCATAAACAGGCGAGCCTCCTCGGGCGTGCGCAGATCGGGCTCAGTCACGAGCTCAATCAAAGGCGTGCCGCAGCGGTTGTAGTCGACGAGCGACTCGGCCGCAGCGGTAATGCGGCCCTCGGCGCCGCCCACGTGGACCATCTTGGCAGCGTCCTCCTCCATGTGGATGCGCAGGATGCGGATGGGCACCGTGTAGGAACCGTCCTCGCGGCGCTCGGGCATCTGCAGGTTGGACGCGTCATAGCTGGCCAGGTGGCCGGCGCGCTGGTTGCCCTCACGCATGGTCGACGTCATGGACGTGGACAGGCCCTCGGCGTTGGCCGAGGCGCTCGCCAGGCTCTGGGCCTCGGCCTCGCCAAACGCGCAGTCGGGGCGCTCGGCGGCACCGCGACCGGTCACGTCCAGGTCCAGGTGGCCGTACATGGCAAAGGCGACCGGGCCCTGCGTGGTCTGGAAGTTCTTGGCCATATCGGGATAGAAGTAGTGCTTGCGGTAGAACATCGAGTGGCGCTGGATCTCGCAGTTGGTGGCGAGACCGGCCTTGACGATGCTCTCGATGGCGCGTTTGTTGGGCACCGGCAGGGCGCCGGGCAGGCCCAGGCACACCGGGCACACGTTGGCGTTGGGCTCGTCATCGTGGCTGAGCTTGCAGTTGCAGAACATCTTGGTGTCGAGTGCGGTGAGCTCGGTGTGGATCTCCAGGCCGATCACGGCCTCCCAATCCTGCAGGACCTCGGAAAGCTCCTTCATTACAGCTCGCCTCCCTTCCCGGCAAAATCGGGCGCGACGGAAAGCGCGGGCGCACCCGTGGCGGCATCGGCAAAGCCGCGCTCAAGGGCGCGGGCAAACATGAGCAGCTGACGGTCCTTAAAGGCCGGACCAACCAGCTGGGCAGAAACGGGCAGTTTGCTGTCCTCACCCAGGCCCAGCGGCACCGAGATACCACCGTTGCCGCAAATGTTGAGCGAGATGGTGTACAGGTCGGAGAGGTACATCTGCGTGGGGTCGCTGATCTCGCCAAACTTAAAGGCCGTGCGCGGCGAGGCGGGCATGAGGATGGTGTCCACCTTGGCATACGCGGCATCGTAGTCCTGTGTGATGAGCGTGCGGGCCTTTTGCGCAGCGTAGTAGTACTTGTCGTACACGCCCGAGCTCAGCAGGTAGGCGCCGAGCATCTGACGACGCTTGGCCTCGGCACCAAAGCCGTGGGCACGCGAGAGCGAGCTCTGGTCGGACAGGTTGGCGCACCCCTCCTCCTGATAGCCGTAGCGAATGCCGTCAAAACGAGCCAGGTTGGAGAACGCCTCGGCCGGGCCGATGACGTAGTAGGCGGCGATGGCGGCGTCCAGGTGCGGCAGGTCGACCTCGACCAGCTCGGCGCCCTGGTTCTGCAGCTCCTGGGCGGCGCGCTGAACAGCGGCCTTGACCTCGGGCGTCAGGCCCTCGGCCTCCATAAACGCGGGGATGATGCCCACGCGCTTGCCCTCGATGCTGTCGTTGAGATGCTCGGTAAAGTCGACGGCGCAATCCTGGCTGGTGCAGTCGTACGGATCGTGGCCCGCGCCGGTAAGCACGTTCATGGCCAGCGCGACATCCTCGACCGTGCGGCCGAAGGGTCCCACCTGGTCGAGCGACGAGCCAAAGGCAACCACGCCGTAACGGCTCACGGCGCCGTACGTGGGCTTAAAACCCACCACGCCGCACAGCGACGCCGGCTGGCGAATGGAGCCGCCGGTGTCCGAGCCCAGCGAAAGCGCGACCTCGCCCGCGGCGACGGCGGCAGCGGAGCCGCCCGAGGAGCCGCCGGGCACGCGCTCGGTATCCCAGGGGTTGTTGGTGCGGTGGAACGCCGAGCTCTCGGTGGAGCTGCCAAAAGCAAACTCGTCCATGTTGGCCTTGCCCATAGGCAGGCAGCCGGCATTGAGCATGCGCTGGACGCAGGTGGCGGTGTAGACGCTCTGGTAGTCCCCGAGCATGCGGGAAGCGCAGGTGGTGCGCGTGCCCACAAGGTTCATGTTGTCCTTGATGGCCAGCGGCACGCCCGCAAGCGGGGGCAGCGGCTTGCCCGCGGCACGGTCGGCATCCACGCGCGCGGCGGCCTCGAGCGCAAGCTCGGGCGCCACCTGCAGGAATGCCTGGACCCCGCCCTCGCGTGCCTCGATGGCGGCAAGGGAGGCCTGAGCCACCTCGGTAGCGGTAAAGTCGCCTGCGGAAACGCCCGCGGCAATCTGGGCGGCGGTAAGGGAATCGAAGCTTAGCGCCATTACTCGCTCTCCCCCTCTCCCAAAATGGACGGCACGCGGAAGTAGCGGTCGCGCGCGCTGCCGGCGTTTTCGAGCGCAACGTCGAGCGGCAGGTCGCGCTCGGGCTCGCGCAGGTCATCGCCCATCACGTTGGACAGGCTTCCGATGGGATGGAACGTGGGCTCCACGTCGGGCAAGTCATATTGCAAGACGGGCTCGAGCATCTGGACGGCGTCGTTCAGGTAGGACGTCATCTGGGTGAGCTCGTCATCGGTCAGTGCGATCTTTGCGTACTCGGCGATGCCGCGCACGTCTTTCTCGCTGAGTGCCATAGGCGCTCCCTTCCGCATAACAGTTAAACCGCTCTAGTATACAGGGCGGCGCCGGCTTGGAGCAGGCGCTTTACCCAAATGCAGCGAAAACGTAACGAGGGCGGCGGGCTGGCAGGCGGCGGGCTGGCGGTTCTGCAGCGAAAGCGCACCGTCCATAGCGAAAACCGTCCCGCCCACAACGAAAACCGTCCCGACCGCAATGAAAACCATCACAACATTCGACACTTTTCGTCAAAATCGAGATTTTCATCGAATGTTGTGATGGTTTGGAAGCCCCGACCACCACAAAGGTGTCTGTCCCCATTGTGGTGGTTCTGGAGAATGTCTTATGCCGAGGCCTTGGCCTTGCGGCGCTTGCGGACCGCGTGGATCACGATGTCCAGCAGCAACAGCACAATGGCTACGACCACGATGAGCACGGCGAACTCGCGCTTGCCCCAGTGGCGGCCGGCCAGCGACTTTTGCTTGTCGACGTCCTTCTTACTGTACTTGGTGCGCACGCAGTGCACCAGCAGGCGATGGTCGTTCACGCCGTAGGGCGTGCAGGTGACGAGCGTCACTTTGTCGGCGCCGGGCTCGATGGTCAGCGACTCCATCTCCTCGGGCAGCACCACCTCGGAGTCCACCATCTTGTAGGCGAGCGTCTTGTTCATGGTGTGCAGCAGCACCAGGTCGCCGGGCTCCAGCGAGTGAATGTCGTCGAACATGCTCAGGTTGCGCATGCCCGAGTGCGCGGTGAGCACGCAATGCGTCGAGGTGCCGCCCACCGGCAGGCTCGTGCCCTCCAGGTGGCCGACGCCCGCCATGAGGACTTCCTCGCTCGTGCCGTGGTAGATGGGCATGCTCACGTCGATGGAGGGGATCTCGACCCAGCTCATCATGGGGTCGCGGTCAAAGATGAGCTGCTGGGCGTAGGGCTCGATCTGGTCGGCGGGAAGCTCGGTGGCCTCGCCGGCAAGCTGTTCGTTAAAGGAACGCGCCTGGAGCAGGATGCGCTCGCGCTCCTCGGCAGACAGCGCGTCCACGGTGCTGGACACGGTGCTGATCTGGTTGAACACGCCCGAGGCCTCGAGCCGGTCCAAGATCCACGGCCAGGTCATAAGGCCCACGCCAATAAGGATGATGACGATGGTGATGAGCCGGTCGGCCCAGCGCGGCAGTCGCTTGCGGCGGCGCTTGGGCTTTGGTTGAGGTTTGGGTTGAGGGCTTGAGCCACCGTTGGCCGCGGTGTTATTGCTCTTCATATGTTTGGCGCCCTGCACCATCGCCGGTCACTCCTCTACAACTCAAGTTGTCTAAACAAATAATAGCCGATTAGCGAGCTTCCGCGCCGGACAACACAGCAAGACAGCATTGTGCGGCGCGAGCATGGGCCAGCATTTGCGTTTTCAAAATGTCCCGAATCGGCGGGGCGATTCGGGATACAATAGCTACAGGAAACGACGCACCCCGCGTAAGTACTTTGGAGCGCGGGCGACCAGTTTCCGGTGTTGTTAAATGCCCGGGCCTCTAACCCCGGGCATTCTTATTTGCGCTTTCGGCGCAAATGCCTTCTACCGTCCGCACCGCGCGTGCGCCTACGGACCTTAAACCGAACCTCATACGAGTCAAGAAACGCGATGACGAACGTGCCCACCGCCGCGAGGGCAGCGAGCACGTTAAGGAATTTCAACATTTGGGGACCTCCGATCGAGTCGTCGGCCGCCCGCGCACGGGATGCGTCGCAAGGGTATTTTACCGTGAGCACACGCACTTACGCCTGGTAAACGCGATTTTGACAAACATTTGTTCGATAGTTACAAACACGATTCCCCGTCCAGCGGAGCCTGGCCGCATTGTCCGGATTTGCCCGACGTGTTTGCGTTTTCAAAATGTCCCGAATCGGCTGGGTGATTCGGGATACAATGTCAATAGAAAACGACGCACCCCGCGTAAGTGTACGAGAGCGCGGGCGGCCTAGTTTTCAGCTTTTGTTAAATGCCCGGGATCCGACCCCCGGGCATTCTTATTTGCGCTTGCGGCGCAAATGCCTTCTACCGTCCGCACCGCGCGTGCGCCTACGGACCTTAAACCGAACCTCATACGAGTCAAGAAACGCGATGACGAACGTACCCGCATCGGACGGTGGAGGCTGGCTGCGTTATCCCAAAAAACGGGGCAGACTCCAGTGCGGAATCTGCCCCGAAAAGAGAATGGCAAAGCAAGAACGTGGATGGACGAGAAAAGTGTCCGCAAGTCTCATGGCCATCACATCCCACCTGCCAAAGGGATGGGTGAGCGAGCGTTACTCCTGCTCGGACTCCTCAGCCTGCTTACGGCTGCGGATGAGGTGCGCCACGCCGATGCACAGCACCGCGCCACCAGCAATCCAAGTGAAGGTCACGCCGTTGAGACCGGTCAGTGGGAGGCCAACCTGCTTGGTATCGCCAACGGTGATGTTGTAGTAGCCCTCATCATCTATCTCCGAGTCATCCACTGCCGTCAACGTATTATCGCCAGCATTCCCATCGGTGAGGCCAGCGATGACCTTGCCTGCCTGATTGTTGGTATCAAGATCATGAGTGAGGCCGGTAAGGCCTGTATTCGGATCATTGTCTTTCATGGTCGGCTTGATCTCGAAGGTGAACTGGTCGATCGCGGTGTAACCAGAGGGGGGAGTAACCTCCTTGACGGTATAGAGGCCGGCATCGAGTCCTTTAAGTTTAAGAACACCATTGTTGTCCGTCGTAAGCTCAACACGGTCGGCGCTCAGAGTGCCATCATCCTTGACATATTTAACGGCGCCGTTCTCGTCTCCATTGGTCGTGATGGTGAACTTGGCGCCTTTGAGGGCCTTCTCGGTGCCCAGGTCGACCTTGTTGATCTTGAGGCCGTAGGTGTAGTCCCTGACCGTATCGGGCACGGTTTTACCACGCTCCGTGGTCATGGGGTTGTTGGAGTAGCAAAGCGTTACGGTGTTGGGATTGCCCTTTCCGCTATCATTCTTACCGACGACCGCATGGCTATTGATCTGTGCCGTATAGGAGACAACGATGCAAGAATCCTTGGTGATGGTCACGTCTGGGATAGTTTTAAGGTTGTCGCGGGTCCATGTCGTCTTAACGCTACCGTCAGATGGATCAGCATTAGAGGACGCCTCGGTAAAGGCATTTGTAATGTCTGTAGCCGTATTATTCTCATGGTTCGGATCAGCTTTCGCCGCCGTATACGAAGCGTACAGATAGACCTTGGCGCTATTCTTCTGCAGCGTCAGACCCTTGGAAATCTGATCGGAGAACTCGTAGAAATACGTGTCGTACTTGTCATAGTTCTCGGCAATGGTGCCGTAAAGGTTGTACGTCACGTTCTGGCCGATCTGGGAGTCGGCAGCATCGTGCTCTTTGCCATCGGCATCGCTCACGATCTTCTTCTCGACGGTGGGGATACCAGTTTTCTCGTTGACCTCAACGGGCGTGTCTCCCACGACAGTGAAAATGGGGGACGTACCCGCCTCGCCATCACCAATAGTGTCAGCCTTGGTCACAAAGAGCCAGTAGCCATGCTCAAGGCCGGAGGCAACGCCATTGGTCGTTGTCTTTTGCTCTGTAAGATTGTCTACAGCAGCAGCAATCTTATAGGCAACGTTGTCAGGACCGACGCGAAATGTATCACTGGTTCCCTTTACCTGATTCGTGATCCAGTCCGCAGCATCTTGAGCGGTAGTTACAGCGTAGCTCGGTTCTACGGTCTTAATAACGCTCTTGACAGCCGCCTCCACTTCCTCGTTTGCCCAAGTGATATTGGAAACTTTACCGTCCTTAACATCAGCCGTAAAAATCTGATAGCCATAGAACTCGGTATGGTTGTCCTTAACGTTCGCGATTTTCACCGAGCCATTGGCCGTTGCAGTCGCACCCTCAGCTGCAAACGCCATGGTCACCGGAGCCATGACTCCACCGAAGCTCAACGCTGCGGTAAGGCCTGCCGTTACTGCCAGGCGTGCGATGTTCTTGCTCATGCTCATCTTCTTTTCCTCTACTTTCTGCTCGAATTCCATCTGATCTAAATCTATCTGTCTGTGTCTTAGCATCTACTTCGCTACGTCTCGCCCCGCTCTCTGTGGGGCTGCCAGCTACTCTTTATGGCTGCCACCTCCCCGCTTGACCAGGAGCGCGACCACGATGAGCGCGGCTCCGGCGACCGCTGCGGCGGCCGCGGCGTACATTGCCATATCGCCAGTCGAGGGCATAAAGCCTCCGGTGGTAATGCTAGGGGGTGTGTCGGTGGGCGTGTTGATGAGCGACGCCTCCAGGCTGCCCGTCGACCCGTCCGCGCTGTCGGCGCGCAGGGGCGACTCAGCCGTAATGGTGAGTTTGGGCTTGGCGGCGGCCACCTGGTCGACGTCCAGGCCCTCGGCCTTGACCGTCACGGAGCGCGCGCCCTCGAAGGCGGTGTAGCCCTTGGGCGCCTTGAGCTCGCGGACCTCCAGCTTGCCCGAGTCCACGCCCGAGACGGTCACGCGGCCGTCCTCGCCCGTGGTGACGGTGGCCTTGCCCTCCGCATCCCACGTGCCGTCGGCCGCCAGCGTGCGACCGCGGTCGTCAGCGATGCTCAGGACCGCCCCGGCAAGCGGCTTGTCGCCGTCGCTGCCGCGCTTGGTGAGCGCGAGATCCCAGGTGTAGGCGCACGCATCGTCGCTCGGCGTGCGGGTGAAGCCCGCGTCGCCGGACTGGTCGGTAAAGGGAGAGCGCGGGTAGCGCAGGTAGACCTCGTTGGGGTTGCCCTTCGCGATGCCGTGGTTGCACGCGCTGTTGAGCGGCGCGTTATACACGGCGACCACGCGGGCGCCCGCGGTAAAGGCGTCGGCCCCGCCGAGCGCGGCGATGAGGTCGCCGGTGCGCACGGTGAAGGTCTTGCCGTCGACCGCTACCTTGGTGGCGCACTGGGCCGTGATATCGGTCCAGCCCTTCGCGGGCTCGGTGCCGACGCGGCCGTCCTTGCCGGCCGAAACGGCGTCGAAGCCGCCGTCCGCGCCCGCCGCCACGTACACGCGAATGCTCGCAGCGACCTTGGAGAGGTCGAGCCCCGCGCTCATGGTGTCGACGAACTGCACCGTATAGGTGTCGTAGGCGGTAAGACCCGCCGGGACCGTGGCAGAGAGGCGCCAGTACAGGTCGTCAGCAACCGTGGCGTCGGCGGCCTTCTGCCAGGCAGCGGTGCTGTCCTCCAGCACGCGCTTGGCGACCTTGGGGGTCGCGGCCTTGGGCTTGACGGTGACGGCGCTGCCGCCCACCAGGGCCATGATCGGCGCGCTGCCGGCCTCGCCCTGGGCGATGGCGTCGTCGTCGGCGACGATGAGCCAGTAGCCGCAGGGCAGCTCGGCCGTCGTGCCCGCGTTAAGGGCCACGGACACGGCGCCAGAGCTCTGAAGGGAACGAGCGAGCTGTGCGCTCAGCGCGCTCGTAAGGTGAGAATCGGTGTTGAGCCACTCGGCAGCTTCCTGCGCGGTGGTCTGGGATTTGGACATGCCGGCGCTGTGCAGCACAGGCAGCGCGGCGTCGCGCACGGCGTCGCTTGCCCAGGAGAGGTCAGTGTCGATCTTGGCGTCGTTGTCGCCGTCGACAACGTTGGCGCTAAAAATCTGGTAGGCGTCGTAGCTGCTTGCCACGGTGCCGCTCACCGTGATGGAACCGGTCGAGGTCGGCGCGGCCTGCGCGGAAGCGGGGAACACAACCGCGCAGGTGCCGATCAGGAGGGTAAGCAGCGCAAACAAGATCGGGAAGGAGCAAACTTTCTTATTCACGACGCTCGCCTCCCTTCGCATTCGCCTTGCGACGAATGTGCATCCAGGCCGCGGCAGCGCAAAGCACCGCCGCGCCGGCAAGGTACGTCAGCGTGACGCCCGACATACCAGAAAGGGGCAGAGTGGTGGAGTAGGTGTTGGTGAAGGTGGAGGCGGGAATGGCGTTGGGCGCGGCGTCCTTGCCGATGGTGTTACTCACGGTGTTGCCCATGTCGTCCTTCACCTGCGTGACCGTGGTGGAGGTGGTGAGGCCGGAGTACTTGCCAGTGGTCTCATCCATGACGGCCTTCACCGTGACGGCCACCTGGTACTCGGCCTTGGAGTAGCGAAGCTTGTCGATGGCACCGGTGGTAGGCGCGACCTCCTTCACCGTGTAGGTGTAGGTCTTGGCGTAATCTTTATTGGTGCCTGCTTCAGTGGACAGGTGCGACTTGTTGAACGTCATGGCGCCAAAGGTCGCCGTGATGTTGTTGAGCTTGGCGGCATCGGTCTCCCCTGCCTTTGGGGCAACAGAAATCTTGGGCGCTTCGGGCATGGGGGCTTCGGCTGCATAGTCACCCGTAGCCACAATGCTGAACTCGAACGGCACATAGTTGTCGTCAGCATCCTTCGGCCAATCCGTATTGCGAACGGATTTGGTCACCGGGATCTTCACGGACGTAGCACTGCACTTGTCGGAGATGTACGTAGTGCCACTATCGATGCTCGGCTGCTCGTTCTCTTTCCACGTAATGAAGCCGTTTGTGCTGTCCACCGTGAACTTGTAGGTGTTCTTGTTCAGTTCGTAGCCAAACGGAGCCTGGGTCTCAACAAGCGTGTACGTACCCGGCAGCAGGCCCTCGAGCTTGAACTTGCCAGGCGCGGTGTCGGTGTCTACCCACGTGGTATCGCTCGAAGTCGACTGGTCGCTCACCTGATCTCTCACGGTCCAGGACTGGTTAACGGCCGCACCATCGGCGTCATTAGTCTTGGTGAGTTTCCACTCAGAACCAGCCAAAGGAGTGTGTTTTGTGTCGCCCTCCCCCACCTTGGTCCAAGACACCGTACCGGTGATGATCTTGGTGTTGGGAATGGCACCTGTGGGGTTATTCTCGAACGGAACATTTTTGCCGTTCTCATCCACGTAACCCTGAACGTAGTTCGGCTTCTCGCCAGTATTGTTCATAGTGGCATAGTAGATGGTGTCTGACTTCTGGTAGCCAGCCGGCGCCGTCTCCTCTTTGATGTAATACGTGAAGTAGTTGGTATCGTTGGAATTGCCGATGTTTGCCTTCTGGTTCAGATAGTTGAACTGAAGCTTGCCATCACCCGAAGCGTAATCATTTGCGCCACCGTCAGTCACCGTCACGATAGCGTCCTTGCCCGCGACAGCATTCTCGACAGAACCATAGATAGCCCACGAGGAACCAGGAAGCGACGTGTTGCCGTTCGCCGCATCGACCTTGCTCCACGCAACGGCGGAGCCGTCGGGCGTATACGACCCAGACCACGGGAAGTTGTGACGCTCCTGATCCATATCGATGACGGAAGCCGAGTTACCCTCACCAAATGCTGCGGCAACCTTCGGGCTGTTCATTGAGAAATCGACGCCCACATAAACGCGGCCGTTGGTAGTCACATGGTCGTCGAAACTTCCGTTGGGAACGAGAATCGATCCGATCATAGCCGCCGCAGGATCGTCGTCAGTCCACTTGGCACCGGTGGCTGTGCCGCCGTATCCCCAGTCCGCGCGGTTTTCTCCCGCGATGCCGCCTCGAATGGTAAGGCTTTGCGTATCGACAAAGTTCCACATGATGGACTGGGAAGCCGTCGCGTATGCCTCGCCCAGCTCCTTGCCGGAATATTGAGTTTCGTAACCACGCGAAATCTCGGTACCGTTCCACCAAAAGCGCCAGCCATTGTGAAACTCAATATTCGAAGATCCGGTAACGTTCACAACAACCGAGGCGCCCTTGGGAATGCCCTCGAATGCGAAATCAACGCCACGATAATACTCGTTGTTGTATGTATTGCTCAGCTGAGAAGCATCGATGGTGAACACCTGCTGCATAGAGGTGTTGTCGCCCTTAAACGTGATAAGACGCTCGCTATTCTTGAATCGCTTACCATTGAGCGACGTATCGGCGCAGTCCGAATATATGGTCTTATACGACTCATCAAACACCAGGCCATAATTACAATCCGTCTTGTCGTACTTGTTGATTACGTAGTTGTTGTGATTGCTCGCGAAACCAACCTCGAGCGTGCCGGTATTTGCAAACGAGTTGAGCTGTTTCGATAGCTTCGAGAGGTACCCATCTTCACCGTTGTAGCTCGAATAATCGTTATTGTTGACATTAGTCAAATCAACAGTTTGATTGAACAGGTTGCTTTCCTGAGAGTTCTCGCCCTCGTACCAATTACCCTGCGTTGTCACCACGGATTGGCGTTCATTGTTATCGCGCCAGTATGTGATGGGGCCTGCGATCTGCGCAGTGTAGGCAAAGCCGGAAGGAGTCGCGCCCTCAGAAGATTTCTGCCGTCCGACCCAAGCGCCTTTCTTCCAAGCGCCAACGGTAGTCGTCTCCGGCGAGTCGCCGCTATAACCAACGCTCATCTTGGTGATCGCACTTTTAATTCCGGCCACCGCAAGCACGGTGCTGCCGGCGACAGGACGGAACTGGGAACCAAAACCAACGGTGCCAAAGCGGAAACCAGCACCAATTGATTTATAGGGCCAGCTCTCTTTGACTGGATTCATGGCAAGCTTGCCACGGACCAAGGTAAGGCCCTCCGCCTCAGCGGCATATGAGCCGGTGGGGGCGTTCTTCGCATCAAGATTACTAGTGTCGCTCGGCTTACCACCGATGTACATGTCGCGGCCGACGTAGGTGGCCACGCCGGGATCGGGGGTGGAGACATCGATATTCGTACCGATACCGATAGACGTGGGAACATAAATTCCCTTCTCCACGGTGGCCGTCGCTCTCGCTGAAGCCGCATTCGCACTCTGAGCCTGCTCAGCACTATTTGAAGAGCCAGCCTCGCCGCCATTGGTCTCGTCGCTATTCTGGTTTTCGGCATCCTCGCTGGTGTTATCTACAGCAGCGGACTCACTTGAAGAACCCCCTCCCATTACAGTTTCCTCGGTAGAAACCGCCTGGGCATCGTTGGCAATGGCCTGGGAGATCGGGGGCATGACGAGCGACAGCACCAGGCTCAAAACTGATGCTCCGCACAAAACGCCTGCCAGTACACGGCGCGTCGCTTTTTTACTCTGCTTAGTTTTTTCTGAATTCGCTTTCATCGATGTCTCCTCCCCAAGAGACCGCGATCTTGCTCTTTCACTATCAAACGTATCTGCGCAATCTGTAATTGCGCACGCTTGTAGTACATATTGTAACGATTGTTTGAACATCTAAGCAAAAATACCGATAGTTTTGTAGCGAATTCTCAATTCTCTTGACATTTGCTCGGATTTACCTTCGTTTATTCGCTATGAAATATCTATTTCTACTGGTAATTAAGCTAGTTATCATTTTTTAATAGCATTTTATTTATTTGCACAACATTTTGCTCAAGAGCATGCGTCCTGTGAACGGTCGAAAATCGACCGTGAACGGTAGATCATTAACCGGGAGGAATAGACTACCAAATTGATGGGAATATCTTTAACTTATCGGTGGTTAGAAGCATGATGTTCAGACAACGTTATTTGAATTTTCGCGCAGATTTTAGGTATCAATTCGCCCAAATCGCCTGAGGCCACCGCAAAGACGCCTATCCCCCTTGCGGAGTTCTCCCCCTGCGCTACAGCAGATGTTCCTCGATAAAGATCGCGATGCCGTCTTTGTCGTTGCTAGCGGTTACAAAGTCGGCGGCGGCACGGGTGGCGTCGCTGCCGTTTGCCATGGCCACGCCCACGCCGGCGTCGGCCACCATGCAGGTGTCGTTGTCCGCATCGCCAAACACGCAGATGTCCTGGAGCTCCATGTCGTTGAGCTCCGCCACGCGCACAAGGCCGCGCGTCTTGGACACGCGCGGATCCATGAACTCGTAGAGCCGCTGCGTGGTTTGCAGAGCCGCCGCCTTAACAGTGTCATCGGCAAACGTCGACGCCCGCTCAATCACCCGCGGCATTACCTCGGGCGCCATGGTAAACATCACCTTGGGCTGCGGCTCGCGCAAGAACTCGGCAAAATCGACCACCTGATAGGGCACGCCATCGACGCGCGACAGGTGCTCGACGCACGCGTTGCTCTCGGGCACGTAGAACACGCCGTCTCGGGGGCAGACGGGCGTTGCCGGAAGGTCCGCCATGTGCTTGCAGATACGCGCGATGGTCTCGCCCGGCAGCGGATAGCTCAGCTCGTTGATGTCGTGCGCGCGGTCGATGACCTCGGCGCCACCGCAGCCCACCATCACGTCCACCAGGCCTTCGATGCCCCAGAGCTCGTACATGGCCTCGGTCGCGTGGGCGTCGCGCCCGGTGCACAGGCCAAAGAGCACGCCGCGCTCGCGCAGGGCACGAATCGCCGCCACGGTGCGCGGGGACACCGTGTGCTGGCTCGTGAGCAGTGTGCCGTCAATATCGCAGAACACGGCTTTGATGTGGCTGAAGGTGGTGTCCATGGGGGCCTTTCTGGGTTGTGCGGCGGTGTGGGGTGTATTCGTGAACGGCGTACATGGTATACCAAGGCACAGGCGCGGCCCGTCAAAGCAAAAACCACCACAAAGGTGCCTGGCCCCTTTGTGGTGGCCGGACTCGCAGGGTGGCCTGGCCCGGGGCGCAAAGCATCACAACATTCGAAGTTTTTCGGCAAAATCGCGATTTTCATCGAATGTTGTGATGGTTTTTACTGCCTTGCGGCACGATCAAAATGCCGGCGTCCAAACAGCAGCAACGCCGCGGGAACTGCCGTCACGACCATGCCCGCACCAACGAGCGTCTGCTGCACGCTAAACGTCGCCGCCAGCCAGGGGGCAATCGCCAGCGGGGCCACGCCGGCGAACATATTGCCAAAACCCATGACCGAGTTCACACGGCCGAGTTGCTCGAGCGGAGCCGTCGTCTGCACAATGGTGTTGTGAAGCGGGTTGACAGCGCCCCAGGCCACGCCCAAGACAATCTGGCCGACAAGGGCTACGCCAACATGCGGCGTCCCCACGTAAATCAGGCTTCCCACGCCCACGGACATAAGCGCCACGAGCAGCGTTTTTAGGTTGACCAGGTGCGGCGGCAAGCGGAGCGCGGCCACGGCGCCCAGCACCGCGCCCACACCGCTGGCCGACGAGAGCCAGCCCATCCATTCGACACCGACGTGCAGGACATCGCGGTAGAAGAACGACTCCAGCGGGTCGAAGGCACCGTAGCCAAAATTCGAAAGGAAAATAATACAGAACAGCAGGGCGAGGACGCTGTTGGTAAAGACCGTCTTGATGCTGGTCGCGAAGGTGACGCGGGTGGATTTACTGGAGTCGGGGCTTTGATTGGCAGTACTTGCCGTTGTGCTGCTATCCGCGGAAGTACTTTCGCGCGCGGCGACGCGACTTGCTTGCGGCCTAAAGCCCCAACCGGCGACGAGCGCCAGTACGGTAAAGATCATCATGAGCACGAACACCGCACGTGACGATGCAGCCACCGCGACAAAGCCTCCCAGTGTGGGACCGACGATAATGCTCACGTTGGAGAACATGGTTATGGCGGAGTTGATGTCTTTGAGCTCGACGGGGTCGTCGGTGAGATACGCCGGATAGGACGTGGCGACGGGCTGGGCGAATCCCATCACAAAGCCCAGGAGTACCGCGCCGAGCAGGACTATGCCGGTCGCGCTGCCAAAAACGAGGATCGCCGCACCCGTTACTAGCGTACCGACGATACTCAGCAAGAAATGGCGGCGCGGGCCCCAAGCGTCGAGCGCCGCACCGCCCGCAAAGGGCCCCAGGATCACAAAGACGTTCATAAAGAGGACAGCCAGCGATGTCGCGACGACCGAAGCGCCGTCCGCATAGGTAAGCGTTCCAATGACGCCGATAAAGTAGCTGGTCTGAAAACCGGTGTAGATGAGAAAGCGCATCGCCACCAGACGCTTGGCCTGCGCGGACAGTGATGATTGAGGCTTTGAGAAAAGAGAGGCGAGCATGGAGACTCCTTGTTTCATACGAATGCGCACGGCGGGCATTCGCCACCGTCTGTCAAATCAATCTATCCGCATGAAACATTAAGGACGCATCAAGCCCCTTCTCTCCGTTTTTCGCCCGTCATGAACTACTTGGTAGATTGTAAGGCATGTCCCAACCATCTACCAAAGCAAAAACCACCACAAAGGTGCCTGTCCCCTTTGTGGTGGAAGTGACGTTTGCCCAGATAAAACCTGCCAAATTAACCTGTCTTTTTTGGCAGGTTTTAGGCCAGATGGTCTTGGATAAGATCACAGATGGCTCGGGCGTCGTTGATGTTGATGGCTCGGGTCGCAAAGCCGGCATCGAAGGCCTGACGCGCCAGGGCTTCGTTGCAGGCAAGGGCCAGCGTGCGACCGTCGACCAGGTCGAGCGAGCTCTTGCCGCGCAGACGGTCGACACCGGAGCGCGCGACCACGATGTTGTCGAAGCCCTCGGTCTTGTAGCCCTCGATGATCACCACGTCGACATCGTTGTAACGCGACAGCAGCTCTCGCGCGGGCATCTCGTCTTCCTCGCGCGTATCGGCGTACTCCGCCCAGCGCGTGGCGCAGATGAGGCCCACGTGCTTGGACCCGGCTTGGTGGTGGCGCCAGGTGTCCTTAGCGGGCACATCGATATCAAAGCCGTGATGCCCATGATGCTTGAGCGAACCCACGCGCAGGCCGCGGCGGGTGAGCTCGGCGATAACCTTCTCGACGAGTGTGGTCTTACCCGAGTTTTGGTAGCCGATAAACGCGATCGCGGGGACGGCCGGTGCCGGAGCTGCAGGCGCGACGGGCGCGCTTGCGAGCGTGGCACCGTCAGCGGCCACGGACTCAACGGCAGCGGCCTGACGCTCTGCACGATCCCACACGCCCGAGCGGCCGCCCTCCTTGTGCAACAGGCGCACGTCGACAATCTCCATACCGCGATCGACCGCCTTGCACATGTCGTAGATCGTTAGGCACGCAGCGCTCGCGCCGGTCAGGGCCTCCATCTCGATACCCGTCTTGCCCGTCACGCCCGCCGTAACCAGCACGTGAAAGCCAACCTGCCCGTCCGTGCGCGCCGGCGCCCAGCCCTCGGGCACGTTCTCGACCGGCGTCCCCGCCGCAGCGATGGGCGCAATGTCGCACTTGCTCTTGGTAATGAGCAGCGGATGGCACATGGGAATGATGTCGCTCGTGCGTTTGATGGCCATGATGCCCGCCACGCGCGCGCAGGCAAGCACGTCGCCCTTTTTGGCGCGGTCCTGCAGCACCATGGCCTGCGTCTCGGGGTGCATGAGGATGGTGCCCTCGGCGATGGCGATGCGATGGGTCTCGGCCTTGTCGGACACGTCGACCATGCGCACCTCGCCCTTGGCGTCCACGTGCGTCAGCTCGTCGCGACGGGCGTCGCGGGCGGGCTCGGTGGCAGCGCCGGCAGTCGGCTGTGCGGACGCGTCGGCGTTGCCAGCATTCGCCGCAGCCGTGACTTTGTGGGCAGACATCGCGGCCCTGCGAGCGGCCTTGGTGGCATCGGCGTACCTGCTCTTGGCCATATGATCATCCTCCGATTTGGGACATAAATCGTTGCGTGCCCTCAATTATCGCGTGTTCCTGCGGTTTGTGGGCCACGGCATCGCGCCAAATCGAAAGTACCTGCATATCATCACCACGGCGCAGGGCGTCGCGCACCGAATATTCGGCATCGCTGAACAGGCACGGACGCACGTTGCCATCGGCCGTCAGGCGCAGACGGTTGCAGTTCGCGCAAAAATGGTTGGACATGGCGCTAATAAAGCCAACCGTTCCCGCCGCGCCCGGAAAGTGCCAATAGCGCGCAGGGCCCGCGCCGGCAGGAGCGTCGTTAATGTCGAGCGGCTCGAGCTCGCCCAGTCCCGTCGCGGCGGCATCGGCATTGATGCGCGCCCGCAGCTCGTCGCTCGGCACGGTATCGCTCGCGTCCCACAGCTCGGGATTGAGTGTGGGCGCATGCGGGTCCACAGCGCAATGCGAGCTCGTGCGCTCGTCGCCGATGGGCATGTATTCGATAAATCGCAGGTGGATGGGGCGGTCGACGGTCAGTCGCGCGAGGGCTGCCACATCCTGGTTAAGCCGGCGCACTACAACGCAGTTGACCTTAACGGGCTCAAAGCCCCAAGCCAGCGCCGCGTCAATGCCAGCCATGGTCTGCTCGAGTCGGCCCAGGCGCGTGATCTTTCCAAAGAGCGTAGGGTCGAGTGTGTCGAGCGAAATGTTGACGCGGTTAAGCCCGGCATCTTTGAGCTGCGGTGCCAGCCTGGGCAGCAGGGCGCCATTGGTGGTAAGCGAGATGTCCTCGATCTGCGGAATCGCGCGGATGTCACGAATAAGCGGGATGATACGGCGGCTGACCAGCGGCTCGCCACCCGTCAGGCGTACGCGGCGAATGCCCTCCCCCGCCACCAAGCGCACAAAACGGGCGATTTCCTCGGCACTGAGTAGCTCGTCGTGTGCACGGGGCGCCACGCCATCGGCCGGCATGCAGTAAATGCAGCGGAAATTGCACTTGTCGGTAACGGCAATGCGCAGGTAGTTGATATCGCGGCCAAAGCCGTCATGTTGCACGCGCCCGTCCACGCAGCCCTCCCCTCACGCCGGTCTTTATTCTTCAGGGAATATAGTACCGCACGGAAAGAATGGGTCGACATGCGTACGACACGAAAGGCCTTTGCGAGCAAGACCGGCTTCCCAAGCCCATCCCCAACACACAAACCATCACAACATTCGTCACTTTTCCCGTTTTTAGCGAAAAACGTCGAATGTTGTGATGGTCTGCCTGCCCACGGCACCCCGTAGAAGGACCAAAGCGCCCCTAAAGGCCGCCGTCCCAGTGCCGAATCACGAATTCTCGCAGGTCGTTCTGACGTTTCTGGAACGCTTCGCTTCGGTCGCACTTAAGGCCCATAGCGAGCGCGATGGCATTCATCGCCCGGTGCAATTGCAGCTGATGGGCAAACTGGGTCCCGGTGAGGACGATCATCCTAAAGCCCAGCGTGCTCAGCACGGTCATGCGCTCCGCATCCGACGCGCTGCGCTGTTTATCAAGATGGTCCGAGCCGTTGTATTCAATCCCCGTACCGCTCGCAGGCGCATATACGTCGATCTCGAAATACCCGGCCTTTGCGAGATACTTGAACTCGTTGGGAACATCGACCCGATGGTTGAGCTCGATCTTGGCGTATCCCAGCCCTCCCTGGGAACGTTTTGCTACGACCATGATTGCGGTGGCCGTCTCCATGGGCGAACGCGCGCCATCGTGCACGCGCCTGAGCACGGCGGCCGCGCGCACAGCCCCCTGACGAGATCGGTTCTCATTGCAATAAGCAACCAAGTCGGCAACGGTATACCTCTGCCCCAACTCGATATAATCGTCTGTCGACAGATGATTCAAATGGTATCGGGCACAGATTTCGTAGCCATATTCCAGCTGCTCGGGCTCACTCATCCACGAACCCGCTTGGACAAAGCACATGGCCTCATCAACCACCAGAAGGCCCTCTGCCACCTCGATAAGATGGCATGGAGGTATCGGCGCCCCAAACACGTGGCACCTAAATCCAGCCGGCGTCGAGCGCTCAAAATCGAAGTTGACGAGCGTGTCGACATGATCGAGCTCTTCTCGTGGAATACCGAGCGAAACCAGATAGTCGGTAACAATCCCGACGGCCGTTGAAGCCCTCAGTCCCTTGGCATCGAGTCCCAACTTGGGCAGGCTCGCGGTCGGCTCTGCCTCGTTAGCAAGCGAGTCCTCATCGTATAGGCTGCTTGCTCGCGAGAGCGGCTCGGACGGGCGCGCCACGTTGTGGTACAGCCAGGCAGTCTTATGGGACAGGACGATCGGCAGGTCCATGAGCCCTCCAATGGAGTCGGATAACCAACCTTATTCCCCTGCCCACGGGTCCGCACACCTTCGTGCGCAAGAAAGCGATTCCACCCGATCGAGTGGCAGAAAAACCATCACAACAATCGATGCTTTTCCCGTTTTTAGCGAAAAACGTCGAATGTTGTGATGGTTTGAGGCGAGGTGAGGGGCACAGAAGGGTCAAAGCATCGTGCTCGAACGGGTTAATCCAACTCTTTTAAGCCATGCGCCAGCTGCCAGTACTCGCCGTGCTGGGCGAGCAGCTCTTCGTGCGTGCCGCGCTCGATGATGCGGCCGTGTTCGAGGACCATGATGGCGTCGGCATCGCGGACGGTGGACAGGCGGTGCGCGATCATAAACGTGGTGCGTCCGCGCATGATGCGATCCATACCGCGCTCGATGAGCTTTTCGGTACGCGTGTCGATGGAGCTCGTGGCCTCGTCCAGAATGAGCACTGGCGGGTCGGCGACGGCCACGCGCGCGATGGCGAGCAGCTGGCGCTGGCCCTGCGACAGGTTGGCACCGTCCGCGGTCACAAGTGTGTCGTAACCTTGCGGCAAGCGGCGGATAAACGAGTCGGCGCAGGCGGCGTCGGCAGCGGCGCGCACTTCCTCGTCGGTCGCGTCGAGCTTGCCAAAGCGGATGTTCTGCGCAATGGTGCCGCTAAACAGGTGCGTATCCTGTAGCACAATGCCGAGCGACCCGCGCAGGCTGGCCTTGGCAATGTGCTTGACGTCGATGCCGTCGTACGTGATCTCACCATCATCGACCTCGTAGAAGCGGTTGATGAGGTTGGTGATGGTCGTCTTACCGGCGCCCGTCGAGCCCACAAACGCGATCTTTTGCCCCGGCTTGGCAAACAGGTTGAGGTCTGTGAGCACGCGGGTGCCCGGCACGTAGGAAAAGTCCACGGCATGGAAGCGCACGTCTCCGGCAAGCGGAACCAAGCCGCACGTGAGCTCGGTACCGTCGGCGGCCACCGCGCGGCCCGACTCATCAACGGCTGCCACGTCATGCAAATGCCCGTACGCGCCCACGCCCTGGCCCTCGGGAATCTTCCACGCCCACGCGGCGTCGCCCGTCTGCACCAGCTCCACGCAGCCCTCGTCCACCTCGGGTTTAAGGTCCATAGCCGCAAACAGGCGCTCGGCACCGGCCAACGCGTTGAGCAAGAAGTTGCCCAGCTGCGTAAACTGGTTGATGGGCATGGCCGCCTGGCGCACAAAGACCAGGTAGCTCGCGAGCGCGCCCACGTCGGCCAGGCCGTTGATGCAGAGCATGCCGCCCGCCACGGCGACGATGGCATAGTTGACGTAGCCAATCACGACGGTCATGGGCACCATGGAGTTGGCATAGCTCACGGCGGCGGTGCCGGTGCGGCGAAGCTCGTCGTTGCGGCAGGTGAAGCCGGCAACATTCGCCGCCTCGCGGTTAAAGACCTTGATGACCTTTTGGCCCGAGACCATCTCTTCGATATATCCGTCCAGATCGCCAAGCGATGCCTGCTGGGCGGCAAAGAAGCGCTTAGAGCGCGCGCCCGAGTAGCGCGCATACAGCACAATGGCCGCATCGCACACGAGCGTGATAATCGTGAGCTGCCAGTTGAGGATGATGAGCATGGCCGTGGTGCCCACAACCTGAATGCCTGCCTGAATCACGTTGGCAAAGCTGTTGTTGAGCGCCTCGGAGACGGTGTCGACGTCGTTGGTGAAAAAACTCATGATGTCGCCCGAGCGCGTGCTGTCAAAATAACTGAGCGGCAGCGTCTGGATGTGCGCGAACAGGTCGCGGCGAATATCGGACACCACGCGTTGGGCCGCGCGCACCATAATCTGCGAGTAGCCCAGGGCCGAGAGCACGCCCGCGGCGTAGATGATCGCCGTCAGGATGACCTGCTTGGCGAGCAGTTCCTCCCCGCCCGTGGCCAAACCGTTAACGATGGGGCGCACCATGTAGGTGCCGGCGAGGCTCGCGATGGCGGCGACGGAGGCGAGCACGCCCACCGCGAGCAACGAGAACTTGGCATGCCCCATGTAGGAGAGCAAGCGGCGCACCGTGCGCTTGAGGTCGGCCGGGCGTGCTTGGGCTGCGGTCTTAGGCATGGCGCTCACCCCCTTCCAAGGGCAATCCGCATGCGACGGAGGAAAATGGATCATTCGCGCAGCCACCGTCGTTGCCATCGCCGGCGTCCGCGTTCCCCGCAAACTCCATCTGCGAGGCGTAAATCTCCTGGTATATGTTGTCGCCCGCCAGCAGTTCCTCGTGCGTGCCCACGCCGTGGACACGACCGTCGTCCAGCACCACAATGCGATCGGCATCCATGACGCTCGCGATGCGCTGGGCGATGATGAGCACGGTCGTATCGGGAATCCGAGCGATGTGCTCGCGAATCTTTGCGTCGGTCGCCATATCGACCGCGCTGGTGGAGTCATCAAAAATGAGCACGCGCGGATGCTTGAGCAGCGTGCGCGCGATGCACAGGCGTTGCTTCTGGCCGCCCGAGACACCGGCGCCGCCCTGACCCAACTCGCCGTCGAGCCCGCCGATGCGATCCAGGAACTCGTCCACGCACGCCGTGCGGCAAGCCGCGAGGAGTTCATCGTCCGACGCCTGCGGATTGCCCCACTGCAGGTTCTCGCGCACGGTGCCCGTGAACAGCACATTCTTTTGCAGCACAATGCCCACGGCGTCGCGTAGAGTCGCGAGGTCGTAGTCGCGCACGTCGCGTCCGTCCACAAGCACGGCGCCTTCGGTGGCGTCGTACAGGCGCGCAATCAGCTGCACAAGCGAGCTCTTGCCCGAGCCCGTGCCGCCGAGGATGCCCACCGTCGAGCCGCTCTCGATGCGAAGGTCGATATGCTCGAGCACATCCTCGGCTGCATCCGCGCGGTATTTAAAGGAAACGTCGCGAAACTCGATACTGCCGTCCGCTGGCGCCGCAATTGCGAGGTCTCCCGCGGGGTTGGCGATAAAGGGCTCCTCATCGAGCACCTCTGCGATACGGCCCACACTCGTGAGAGCGCGCGTGAGCAGCAAAAACACGTTGGAAATCATCATGAGCGAGTTCATGATCAGCAGCACGTAGCTCATAAAGCCCGTGAGCGAGCCCACGCCCAGCTTGCCGGCGAGAATCATGCGGCCGCCAATCCACAGGATGGAGAGCGCAGCCACGTACATCGACAGCTGAAACACCGGCAGGTTGAGCACCGCGCTGCCAAAGGTCTTTGTCGCAGTGCGCGCGAGCTCGGTATTGACGGTGTCGAACTTGGCCTCCTCGTGCTCGGTACGAACGTAGGCCTTGACGGCACGCACGGCGGTGAGGTCTTCCTGTACCACGCCGTTGAGGTGGTCCATCGAGGTCTGGAGTTGGCGGTAGAGCGGACTGACGCGATAGGTGATGACACCCAGCACGATCGCCAGCACGGGCAAGATGATCGCAAAGACGGTGGCGAGCGGGCGCGACAGCATCAACGCGTAGATAAGGCCGACGATAAGCGTCACCGGGCCGCGCACCATAGGGCGAAAGCCGTTGCTCACAGCATTTTGGATAACGGTGATGTCCGTGGTCATGCGAGTGACGAGCGAGCTGGCGTCGTAGTTGTCCAGGTTACCAAAAGCGAGCGTCTGAATCTTTTTGTACTCGGCCTCGCGCAGGTTAGCGCCTAGGCCCGAGGCAACGCGGGCGGACGTGCGGGCATAACCCAAGCCCAGTACCAGCGAAAGCGCAGCGCACACCAACATGTACGCGCCCTGCAGCAGCATGTAGTTGATATCACCCGCAGGCACGCCCACATCGATGATGTTGGCCATGATGACCGGGATAAACAGTTCGAGCACCGTCTCGACCGACACAAAGAACACGCCGAGGATGGCATCGCGACGGTATGCCCCTAGATAGGAAAACAGTATTTTGAGATTGCGCACGCAGGTTCAACCCCCATCAAACGTTGTTCGCAAACGCACGTATTATTGCGCGCCGAATAATGGTGTCAAGTATTCCGAAATCGTTTTCTGCAAGGTTAGCGCCGGCGGCGAGTTCTCGTGATGTGTGTCCATATTCACTCGGAATAATGGTGCGCGCGACTTTTTTCGCCCCACTGTCGACACAAACCTTGACTCTACAATCGTTGTAGGGTTTTCACTACACTGGTACGTAAACAAACCAAGCCAGAAAGCCCCGCCCATGGAACACGACCTCACACGCGGCAATGTCCTTAAGACCATCGCGGTCTTTGCCCTGCCCTATATGCTCTCGTACTTTTTGCAGATGCTCTACGGCATGGCCGACCTGTACATGATGGGGCAGTTTAGCGGCGCCGCCGGCATCACCGCCGTGGCAAATGGCGCGCAGACGCTCTATATGATTACCGTGGCGCTCGTGGGCCTGGCCATGGGAACGACGGTCATCGTCGGCCACGCTGTGGGTTCACGCCGGTTTGACCGCGCCGAGACCGCCATCGGCAACACCATCACGCTCTTTATGGGCGTCTCGGTAGTGCTGGCCGCTGTCCTGCTCGCACTGTGTCCGCAGATCGTGGCACTCATTGGCACGCCGGCCGAGGCAGTCGAAGGAACCGCCGCCTACCTGCGTATCTGCTTCATGGGCATTCCCTTTATCGCCGCGTACAACATTCTCTCGGCCATCTTTCGCGGGCTGGGCGATTCGCGCTCGCCTATGTACGTGATCGGCGTGGCATGCATCATCAACATCGCGCTCGACTTTCTGTTTATCGGGCACATGGGGCTCGGCCCCGTGGGCGCGGCACTCGGCACGGTGACCGCCCAGACGGCCAGCGTTGCCCTCGCGCTCGTGTGGCTCAAGAGCCGTCGCACGAACATCCACGTTAAGCGCAGCGATCTGCGTCCTCAGCCCGAAGTGCTCAGCAGCATTCTTAAGATCGGCGTGCCCGTGGCCGTGCAGGACGGCTGCATCCAGGTGGCGTTTATGTTTATCACCGTCATCGCCAACCGCCGCGGGCTCGTCGACGCCGCCGCCGTGGGCCTGGTCGAGAAGATGATCAGCTTTTTGTTCATTGTGCCGAGTTCCATGGGCGCCACCGTCAGCGCGCTCACGGCGCAAAACGCCGGCGCGGGCAAGGGCGACCGCGCGCGCCAGGTACTCAAAGACGCCATGACCATCTCGGTAGTGTATGGCTGTCTGATCACCGTGCTGATGTGGCTGGTGGCGCCGGCGTTTATTGGCTTTTTTGCCAAGGACCCTGCGGTGGTCGCGGCCGGTACCGGCTATATGCACAGTTATATTTTCGATGCAATCTTTGCCGGCATCCACATTTGCTTTAGCGGCTTTTTCGCTGCATACGGCAAGAGCTACATCGGCTTTGCGCACAACGTGCTGGCCGTGGCGCTCATTCGCGTGCCGGGCGCGTGGCTGCTGTCGAACGCCTATTCCGACACGCTGTTTCCCATGGGCATCGCTTCGCCGTGCGGATCGATTTTGTCGGCAGTCATCTGTGTTGTCGCGTTTACCGTGCTCAACCGGCGCGGGGCTTTTGACAAGTTGGCAGCGTAGCGGGGCAACGCGAAATCGCCCTTATCGACGACATCATCAGCGACGACCCGGCGACCTACGTGACGCAGATCACGGTGCCGGTTGCCCCGTCCAAATAAGAACCGCCCGGAAGGCAGTTCAGTCATGCTTTCCGGGCGGTTCTTCAATTTGACTATTGATGCACTAAGCCTGGGGCACCTGACCAGTAGCCAAGATCTGCTCGAGTGCATCCTCATCCAGCACGGGCACGCCCAGCTGTTCAGCCTTGGTGAGCTTGGAGCCCGCTTTGGGGCCGGCGACGAGATAGCTCGTCTTCTTTGACACACTGCCCGAAACCTTGGCGCCGAGCACTTTGAGCGCCGCGCCCGCCTCGTCGCGCGTGCGGTTGACGAGCGTGCCGGTGAGCACGAAGGTCAGACCCGCGAGCGGCTGTGCGTCGGCGAGCTCGCCCGCCACGCCAGCGTCGGCTGCGGCTTGCGCGTGCGCGGCGCCCAAATCGACCTCGAGCGACAGGCCCGCCTGACGCAGGCGCTCCAGCACGGCAAGGTTTTCGGGCACGGCCAGGAACTGCTTGACGCTCGCCGCAATCTTGGGACCGATGCCCTCGCACTCGGCGATGTCTTCTTCACTCGCCAAGATGAGCTTGTCGATCGACAGGAATCGCTCGGCGATGACCTCGCCCACGCTCTTGCCCACGTGGCGGATGCCCAGGGCAAACAGCACGCGACCGAGCGGCTGGCTCTTGGACTTGTTGAGCTCGGCGATGATTTTCTCGGCCGTCTTGAGGCCCACCGGAATGGGGTCGCCCTTCTTGACGCCCTTTTTGCTGTTGGAGCTGGCATAGGTGCGGTCCGTGTCCAGGCCTGCGATGTCATCGACCGTGAGCTGGTAGAAGTCCGCGACATCGTGGATCAGGCCGGCGGCGATCATCTTGTCGACAATCTCGTCGCCTAGGCCGTCGACGTCCATGCAGCCGCGGCTCACCCAGTGAAGCAGGCGCTCCTTGAGCTGCGCGGGGCAGTCGATGGAGACGCAACGGTAGGCAACCTCGCCGTCCTCGTGGACCACGGGGCTGCCGCACACGGGGCAGACCTCGGGCATGTGCCAGTCGACCGAATCGACCGGGCGCTTGTCGAGCACCGGGCCCACGACCTCGGGGATTACGTCGCCCGCCTTGTGCACGATGATAGTGTCGCCCTCGCGCACGTTTTTGCGGCGGATCTCGTCGATGTTATGCAGCGTGGCGCGCGCGATGGTGGAGCCGGCGACCGTCACCGGGTCGAATTCGGCGACCGGCGTGAGCACACCGGTGCGGCCCACCTGGATGCGAATTTCGCGCAGGACGGTCTGCTTTTCCTCGGGCGGGAACTTAAAGGCAATGGCCCAGCGCGGTGCGCGGGCGGTAAAGCCCAGGTCGAGCTGCTGCTGAAAGCTGTCGACCTTTACGACCACGCCATCGATGTCGTAATCCAGGTCGCCGCGGTGCTCGAGCGCCTGGGCACAGAACTCGTGGACCTCGGCCGGCGTGGCGCAGCGTGCCACGTTGGGGTTGACGCTAAAGCCGGCGCTACGCAGCCAATCGAGGAACTCGCGCTGGCTGTGGACGTGCAGCGGATCGGTATCGGCAATGGCGTAGATAAAGGTGGCCAGGTCGCGGCGCGCCGTGACCTTAGGATCCTTTTGGCGCAGGCTGCCGGCGGCGGCGTTGCGCGGGTTGGCAAAGGGGTCGCGGCCCTCGGCATCGGCCTCTTCATTCAGACGAACAAAGCTGCCCTTGGGCATGTACACCTCGCCGCGCACTTCGATGGTACGCTCGCGGTCGGCGCCCATGTGGGTGAGCGCCGCTTCGGACAGATGCATGGGCACATCCTTGATGGTACGGACGTTGAGCGATACGTCCTCGCCCGTGGTGCCATCGCCGCGCGTGGCCGCGCGCACGAAGGTGCCGTTTTGGTAGGTAAGCGCCACGCCCAGACCGTCGATCTTAAGCTCGCAGGTATAGGTGACGCTACCGGCACCGAGTGCATCCTCGGTTCGTTGGAGCCACGCGTCAAGTTCGTCCAGATCCATGGCATCGTCCATGGAATACATGCGCGCCATATGCGTGACCGGCGTAAACTGCTCGCTCACGTAGCCGCCCACACGTTGGGTGTAGCTGTCGGGCGTTACCAAATCGGGGTAGGTCGCCTCGATTTCCTGCAGCTCAACGAGCATTTTGTCGAAGGCGGCGTCCGTAATCTCGGGCGCATCGAGCATGTAGTAGCGATAGGCGTGGTAATCGAGCTCGTGGCGCAGCTCGGCCGCGCGCGCTGCCGCATGGGCATGGGCGTCGGTCGGTGCGGCGGCATCCGCGCTCGCGGGCGTTTCGGTATCGATGTCCACGCCGTCACCAAACAGGCTCGATTGCTCCATAGCGGCACTCCTTCGCTCGATTTCAAACGGATACTAGAGTACCACCGGTCACCATGGGGCCGAATAACCCTTTCGAACCGCACCGAATCGGCAGCCCCTTCCGAGGCAAGTCCTTCGCCAGCTCCAAATGATCCGTTTTCCTCCGTCCCCAACGGATCAATGAGAAAAGAGGGGCTGTCCCGCGTTGGCGGAACAGCCCCTCTGGCATCGGTATGTGCGAAACGGCTCGCTAGTAACCCTGGCCGTAGCCCTGACCCTGGCCCTGCTGGCCCAGCAGCTCCTCCAGATACTGGCGCAGCTGCTCGTCGGTAATACCGCCGTTGCCGGTGTCGGTCGCGCTGTCGTCCTGTTGCTGGTTCTGCAACTCCTCGTCGGAGCCCAGCTCGACCGTGACCTTCTTCTCTTCCTTGCCGCGCACGAGCGTGATCTCGACCTTCTCGCCCACCTCGTGGCTGCGCAGCGCGATGATCAGGCCATCGGCGCTCGTAATCTCATCGTCACCCAGCTTGGTAATAACATCGCCCTCTTGGATGCCAGCCCTGGCGGCAGGACCGTCCTCGACGACGCTCGCCACGTACGCGCCGCTATCGGTGCTCAGCTTGTTGGTACGGGCGTTGAGCGCGTTGACGCTCGAAAGCGTGGCGCCCAGGTACGGGTGCACCGGCGTCTTGCCGTCGATGATCTGGTCGGCAATGTTCTTGGCGTAGTTAACGGGAATAGCAAAGCCCACGCCCGAGCTGGAGCCCGAGTAGCTCTCGATGAGCGAGTTGATGCCCACGAGCTCGCCGTTGTCGTTGACGAGCGCGCCACCGGAGTTACCCGGGTTGATGGCAGCATCGGTCTGGATCATATTGGCGTAGATGGTATTGCCGCTGGTAGAGCTCATGGCCGTGGAGCGGTACAGCGCCGACACGATGCCCGTGGAGACAGATTGCTCGTTGCCGAACGGCGAGCCGATGGCCATGACCCACTCGCCCACGTTGAGCTTGGAGGAGTCGCCGATCTCGATCGGCGTGAGCTTGGAGGCGTCGGCGTCCTTGAGCTTGATGACGGCAAGGTCGCTCGAGGCATCGTTGCCCACGAACTCGGCCTCGTAGGTGGTGCCGTCGTCCATGGTCACCACGTACTGGTCATAGCCATCGACCACGTGGTTGTTGGTGAGGATGTGGCCCTCGGTATCGAGCACAACGCCCGAGCCGACGCTGCCCGAGCTGTCCGACTCGTCGGCAGACTGCGAAAGCGAGCCATTCTGGCTACCGCTCGAAGTGGCGGTGATGGAAACGACGGAGGGCAACGCCTTGGCAGAAACGGCCTCGGCCAGCGTGGTGTCCTCGGAATCAATCGTAATCTTTTGCGTCGACGAACCCGAAGCACCCGCCGTCACGGCATTCTTTCCGCCGCCAATGTTGAGCGTACCGCTCATAATGAGCGCGATGACCAGCAGGGCGCCGCAGGCGCAGCCGGCAAGCGCTGTAATAAAGATCGGCAGCTTTTTGGTCTTGGTCTTGACCACCGTGTGCTTGTTTACAACCTGCTGACCGCCCAGCGGCTTGCCGGTCTGCGTGTCGTAGGCCTGCACGTAGGGAATGTTGCCGTCGGCAGGCGTCGACTCTACCTGCACGCGCGGCTGCTGCTGGGTCTCGCCGGCGTTGCCCGCATCCTGGGGACGCTGGGAATCGTACTCGCTCATAGCTACGATCCTTTCGTCAAATAACCAAAGGCCCGCCAAACATGTGGCGGGCCATCATTGTTCACGTTGAGTTGTACCCCAATATGCGGGCGAACGTGTATGAGAACGCAATCTTTTAGGAAGGCTTAAGTTCTGCTGCAGGCCCAAAAGGACCCGGCCTACGGCAAAACCACCGCAAAGGTGCCTGTCCCCTTTGTGGTGGAAATCTAGTCCTTAAACAGATAGCCCACGCCACGGACGGTGGTGATGTGCGCCGCGATCTGCGGGCCCACCTTGGAGCGGATGCGTCGGATGTGCACGTCAACGGTACGCGTGCCGCCGCAGTACTCAAAGCCCCACACGCGGTGCAACAGCACTTCGCGGCTGTAGGCGCGGTTGGGGTGCGTCGCCAAAAAGCTCAGCAGCGAGTACTCCATCAGCGTCAGGTCGATGGGCTCGTCATCGAGCGTCACCTGGTAGGTAGCCAGGTTAATCTCGAGGTTATCGATGTTGAGTACATCGTCGGCGGTGACGGTCTCCTCCTCGCCCATCAGGCGCTGCGCGCGAGCCTTGAGCTCGTTGGGCGTCGCCGTGGGGCATACAAAGTCGGCATGCGCGTGGTTCGGCAGGCGCAGGGTGCCGAGCGCCTCGTCGTCGACGATCACCAGCATGGGGACGCCGCCGCGATCGTCAAGCCACTTGGCAATCTGATCGATGCGGTCGCTGCGGATGCCATCGGAATCGAGGATCAGCAGGTCAAAGTCGTGCGCCGCGGTCGGCGAATCGGGGGTTGCCAGGCTCACCTCGACACCCAGGGTGGTCGTCAAGCTGCGGGCAAACTCGTGGAAGCGCGTCGTGCGCGCCATGAACAGGGCACTCTTTTCGGACATATCGGCCTCCAAAGAAATGAGCTCAATCGTACTGGAACAAATCAGCGCGATTAGGAGTTCGCCAGGTAGTGCTTGATCTCCCACTCGGTGATCGTAGACTCAAACTTATGCCACTCGTCGCGCTTCTTTTTGAGGAAGAAGCTGTGGATGTGCTCGCCGAGGGCATCCTTCATAAACTGCGAGTCCTCAAACACGTCGAGCGCCTCTTTGAGCGAGCGCGGCAGCGGCGTGTAGCCGGCCTCGACCATCTGACGGTCGGTAAGCTTGAGCGTCTCGGCCGTGGCCTCGGGCGGGAGCTCCAGCTTGCGCTCGATGCCGTCCAGACCAGCCGCCAGCGTGACGGCGTTGACCAGGTACGGGTTGGCCATGGGGTCGGGACTGCGCAGCTCGATGCGCGTGGACAGCTGCTTGCCGGGCTTGTAGACCGGGATGCGGACCATACTCGCGCGGTTGCGCAGGCCCCACGTGGCGTACTGCGGCACGGAGTCGCCGCCCGTGGTGATGCGCTTGTACGAGTTTACCGTGGGGTTGGTGATGGCGCTGATCTCGCGCGCGTGCGCCAGGATGCCGGCCATGTAGTGCTTGGCGATATCGGAGAGGTGGTACTTCTCGTCGTCCTCGCCCCAAAAGACGTTGTTGCCGTCGTGGTCGAACAGCGACTGATGTAAAAACATGGCGCTGCCGTCCTCGCCCGCCAACGGCTTGGGCATAAAGGAGGCGTGGCAACCGCTCTCGTAGGCCTGCTGCTTAATGATGAGTTTGGCCGTGGTGATGGCGTCGGACATGCTCAGGGCCTCGGCGTGGCGCAGGCTCATGCCGTGCTGCGAGCGGCCGGCGGCGTGGAAGGTGTACTCCACGGGCACGGACATCTTCTCGAGCGTGAGGACCGTGTTGCGGCGCAGGTCGCGGGCGGCATCGCTTACCGAAAGGTCAAAGTAGCCCACGTTGTCGAGCGGCTCAGGGGTGTGCTCGTCGGGGAAGTAGTAATACTCCAGCTCGGCACCCACGTTGAGCAGGTAGCCAGCCTTCTCGGCCTTGCGGAACATGCGGCGCAGGGCGTCGCGCGGGTCGCCGGCGAAGGGCTTGCGGTCGGGGGTGCACACGTCGCAGAACACGCGGGCGACGCCGTTGTGGCTCGGGCGCCACGGCAAAATCTGGAAGGTCGAAGCATCGGGAAACGCCAGCATATCGGCTTCCTCGGGCGTGGCAAAGCCCTCGATGGCGGAGCCGTCAAAGCCGATACCCTCCTCAAAAGCGACCTCGAGGTCCTCGGGGCTAATGGCAAAGTTCTTGAGGCGGCCGAGAATGTCGACAAACCACAGACGCACAAAGCGGATGTCGCGCTGCTCTACGGAGCGGAGTACGTAATCAATGTTCTGCTGGTTCATGTCGCTCCCCTTTCTTTCGGGCGGGTTTCGACTGGTTTATATCGCAGATACTATCGCAGAAAAATGTTTCCGCAGGGTTAAAGCGTATCAAGCGCTCAAAAAACGTGCGCGAACAGGCCGATATGACAAGTGACTATCGCTCAGATTCGGAGACAATTTGCCTACAGGCTCGTTCCAGCGCAGGGAACTCCATCGTCACTGCATCCCAAACAACCGAGCGGTCGACATTGCCGTAATCATGCGCAAGATAATTTCTCATGCCGACAATTCCACGCCATTCGATTTCGGGATGAAGCCGCTGCGAGCGTTCCGACAATTTGCCCGCTTCTTCCGTCACCCTAAGCGCACACATCAAAAGGGAGTCCGCCAACGCCCTCGTCCGCACGTCATTCGCATGCAGAAACTGGTCCTCGGTGATATCAAAAGCCTCGATGCGCTCGTTCGTTTCGGAGATGGCCTCCAAAACCTCTTGGGCGCGGAGGCCGTCTGACTTACGCGCGATCATAAAGGATCACTCCTTCGCGCTCGATTACCGCGGCAAGATCGTCATCAAGATGATCACTAGAGACGAGATCAACCTGCCTCCCGGTTTCTTTGCGCACCGCCTCACCAAATGCCGACAGCGCGAAAAGACCAAAGCCCTGCTCGCGATCGACTTCGAGGCGCAAGTCAATATCACTATTGGCATGCGCCTCGCCACGGGCATACGAACCAAATAGAATCACGGTTTTGATGGCGGGAATCGTGTTGGCTGCCTCGCGGACGGCGGACTCAATCTGGGCAGTATCCAAAATGCCCGCCGCGGCGCTTTCGCTCGCAGAGCTTTTACCAAGTGAAGGAACAAACGGCAGAGAGCGCTCGCGCAGCATCTGCCTCATAAACATATTGACCGCAACAGACGAAGTCATGCCAAGCTCTTCGCACAGTTCGGCAAATGAGTCTTTAATTGACGAGTCCACTCGCACACTCAGCACAGACGCAGCCATGGATACCTCCTGTATGACATTGTCTATATATTATCATACAGACTAGCGCGAGGTCGAGGCGCGGTGTTCGATGTGACCGGGGATCTCGATGCGTTTGGGGGCGAGCTTTGCGGCCTCGCCCACGGTGGTGGTAACGACGTCGATGCGCTCGGACAGGCGCTCGACCACGCGCTCGGCAATGGTGAGGGTATCCTGCGCGGCCGTGGTCACGCCGCCAAAGAGCACATGGTTCCAAGGGTAGTCGTCAAACGTCGCGATCTTGAGCCCTGCCGGCAGCGAGGGGCCAAGCTGGGCCAGCGCCTCGGTCAGGCGCAAGAAGACCAGGCCGTTGACGGCAATGAGGCCGAGCTTTTTACCTGCATAGCCACGGATGGTCTCGTCCAAGCGACCGACGCCCGTGGCGCCACCGTCGGCCAGGGTGACGACCTCGCCCGCAAGGCCGCGGCGCGAAAGCTCGTCGGCAAAGGCCTCGGCGCGCACGCGACGCACGGGGCTGTCGTCGCTTGCCTCGGTGAGCAGGCACAGGCGCTCGCTGCCAGCGGCAGCCAAGGCGCCTACCAAGCCGGCAACCAGCTCGCGGTTGTTAGATGTCACCAGATCGACACCGCCGGCGGCAACATCGCGGTCAAGCAGCACAACGGGCAGGCGCCCCGCGGCCGCGGCGATCGCCTTGTCGTTGCCGCCACAGGTGTTGACGACCAGACCGTCCACGCCGGCATCGATAAGTCTGGTGAGCGACTCGGCCTCCTTTGTGGGGTCGTTGCCGCTAATGGCCGTCATGAGCGAGCAGCCGCGCGCGGCGGCGCTGGCGGAAAGGCCCTCGAGCATGGCGCTCGAGAACGGGTTGGCGATGTCGGCCAGAATCACGCCGATAAGGTTCGTACGCGAGGAGCGCAGATTGCGTGCGGCGGCACGCGGGCGATAGCCGGTACGCTCGATAACCGCCGCGATGCGAGCACGGGTCTCCTCGGTCATTTGCCCGGGGCGGTTATTGAGATAGCGCGAGACCGTGGCCGGACTCACGCCCGCCTCGGCGGCAATGTCCTTGATTCTCATCTGCGCCATAGCGCACCCCGTTTCCCAATTGTCGGCAGTCTGAGCCATTTTAGGCATTTTTTTAAAAATCTCGGTTGCAAAACGCTGTAGGTGAGCAGCGTCGTTTTTGCGTCTCGAGCAGATGCGATGATGGGCTAGATAGACGAGTCTTTAGGCAGCTCAAAATAGTCGGGATGCAAGGCGATAACCGGGCCCTGCTCCTCGGGCATCAGGTGCAAGTGCGTCTCTGCCAGATAACTCGCCGCATCGGTATCGCCCCTCTTAATGGCCTCAAGAATCCGGCGATGCTGCCGACGAATCGGCTCCCAATCCAGGTCCTGCGACACCATACGCAGCCAGTTGTATCGCTCAAAATGCGTGTTGATGCTTTTCATCCAATCCCACAACATGTGACGACCGGCAATCTCAAAACACGTCTCATGGAACAGGTTATCCAGGTCAAAGAAACGACGCGTTTCGCCATGGTCGAGCGACTCGGACTCGGTAAGAATCTGCTCAAGCCGCTGCTTTTGCTCGGGCGAGGCGGCCGAACAGCATTTAATAAGCACGCTTCTCTCGAGCTTCTCGCGCAAAAAGCAGGCGTTTTCGGCGCGTTCCATGCTGATCTTAGAGACGTAGGTGCCGCTTTTGGGACGCGTTTCCACCAGCTCCTGCTCACGCAGACGCACAAAGGATTCGCGAATGGGCGTGCGCCCGATTCCCGTCTCCTTTTCCAGACCAATCGCCGAAAGGCGCGTGCCGGGCTTGAGCTCGGCATAGATGATCTTGGAGCGCAATGCGTTGTATGCCTGGTCTTGCAGGCTCTGATAATGCTGGTGTTGTTCCATAAAGCCCTCGGATGAAGCTCACGGTTTGTCGAATATCACCACGTAATACTATCGCATCGACACGCCCCAGCTCCCAATCAGTCTTTTTGGGACGGGGTTCTTTTGGCTACCCTGACCCGCAGATCGGCCCCCTTGCCACAAAAGTGGCCTATCTACTACGTTAACACGGATAGCCTCGACCATACCGAAAACCGTGAAAACAAAACCGACGCTCCTATAAGTTGTCAAGAGGCAGTTTGCGGGAGCGTTCTCTTCAATTCGCACAGGAGCTCGTAATAC
>UQIS01000024.1 GCA_900541245.1 uncultured Collinsella sp. | reverse complement strand
GCGACGCGGAAATCGCGCGCCGTTGCCGCGCCCCGCAGTGCCCGCTTCCCCCGAGAACAATTATCAGTGCAGGTAGACAGCTTGTCGATTTTCGAAAAAGCCGACTATGGTTGACCCCTGCGGCTTAAACGTAGTAGATAGGCCCTATTCGTGGCACAGCACTACTCCATCCCAAATTGGCACCCCGAGCCCTCGTGAGTTGCCAACAAGCTGTTCGCCCAGCGCTTTATCCGCGCGGCATTTGGAAAATAGCACCACCGCAAAACCCGCGAGTAGCGCTTACTTTGCTATATCTCACTATACTTTGCTATATCTTGCTATACTTTGCTATATCTTGCTATAACTTGAGCAAAGGTGGCTCACATGCAAACAAACCCTTTTAAGCCCACAGCAGGTAAAACACCTCCCACGATTATCGGCCGCGAAGATGTGCTCGAAGAATTCAATGAGGGCCTCGTCAACGGGCCTGGTGCCCCGGGGCGCCTAATGCGCATAGCCGGCGTCCGTGGAACGGGCAAGACGGTCCTCCTTGACGAGTGCTCACGTTTGGCGCAAAGTCGTGGCTGGACGGTCATAAAAGAGGTCGCAACCGAGGGACTTTGCCAGCGCATTCTCGAACAGCTGCAGCCCAAATTCCAGGCCAAACACGCCAGATTTGAGCCCACCGTAGCTGGCATATCCCTCGGCAGCATAGATATTGAGCGAATCGGCCCATCGCTACGCGACGCCATGAGACAGACAATATCCAAGAATGGAAATGGCCTGCTCATCACTCTCGACGAGGTTCAAGACGCAGAGCTCGATGAGGTCCGAACGCTCTCCATTGCGATTCAGCAGGTTATCGGCGAAGACCTTGATATCGCCTTTGTTTTTGCTGGGCTGCCTTCGATGATTGAAAGCATCATCAACGGAAAGACACTTGCGTTTTTGCGCCGTGCCCTCCCCTTTGATCTGAAGGCTGTGGCAGTAACCGAAGTGTCGTACTCCCTCGAGGAAACCATTGAAGCGTCTGGCATGGAGTTGCAGCCAGGTATTGCCGGCCAACTTGCCGAGGCAACGCAAGGCTATCCTTTCATGATCCAACTCGTTGGATACTACGCATGGCAGTTAGCAAGACGTGCACATACAGCGATTATTGGAGAAGAAGAAGCCGAGCGCGGCATTGCAACGGCACGCGAACGCTTCTGCGCCATGGTGATTGAGCCCGCGCTGCAGCGCATTCCGCCCACGTGCATCGCTTATCTGCTGAGCATGGCGTCTTTGGGGCAGACGAGCTCGACCAGCATGGTTGCCGATGCCCTAAACAAAACGCCTCAACAGGTGAGTTCCGTCCGCAGCCGCCTGTTAAGAGAATCGATTATCGAGGCTCCTTCGTACGGCAAGGTCTCATTTGCCATCCCCTACATGCGCGACTACCTCTACGAGCACAAAGCCGAACTGGAAGCTGAACTGTAGAAACGACAACTGCCCTGCAAGACGAAAACCGTTTTCGTACGGATTTAAAGCAGACGTAAACGGTTTTCGTCTTGATTTGCGTCCGAAATTAAGACGTAAATTGCGCTTTCGTACGCTTATTACCAGACGCAAATTGTTTTCGTCCGGCTATGCGTCCCCAATCCAGACGAAAAAGGCCCCGAGCTCGTGTGAGCTCGGGGCTCTTTGTGCCACGCATCTATGAGAGGAATTATTCGATGCATACGGGCGCTACTCCATGAAGCCGCCCTGGGATGGCGGCAACCTCGTCAATGGGGCCAGGTTTACATGCGCCAAGTTGGTGCAAAGTAACCTGCCCCCACGCACCAAGGGGTTGGCTAGAGCTCGCAGGCAACCTTGTAGCCGTCGCCGATGGCGTCGCGGATGTTGCCACACTTGTTGGCGTCACCCAGCACGTGGGTGGTAACGCCGGCAGCGGCAAGGTCGTCGGCAAGCTTGGTGTTGGGACGATAGCCCATGGCAAGCACCAGTGTATCGGCATCGGCGATGGTGTGGACCTCGCCATCCTTCTCGTAGCTGATGGCGTCCTCGGTAATCTCGGTCACCTTGGCCTCGGTCAGCACGTGGACGCCCTTTGAGAGCATGCGCGTGATGAGCACCGCGCGACCGGCGCCGCCCTCGTTGGCGGCGAGCGTCTTGGTCATCTCGATAACGGTGACATCGCGATTGGCCGGCGACAGGTCGTTGACCAGCGGGGCCAGGTAATCTGCCGTCTCGCAACCGACGGTGCCGCCGCCCACGATGACGATCTTCTTGCCCGGGAAAGCCTTGCCACCCAGTAGGTCGTCAGCCGTCATAACCTGCTTAAAGCCCTGCATGAAGGCCGGAGCGATGGGCTCGGCGCCATAAGCCAGGACGACCTCGTAGCCCGCGTAGTCACGCTGAATGTCCTCGGCAGTAAGCTCGGTACCAAAGACGCACTTCACGCCCGACTCGGCCAGACGACGATACTGATACTTGATCACGCGGGTGAGTTCCTGCTTGGCCGGCGGAACGGCCGCGATGCGCATCTCGCCGCCCGGTTCGTCCTGCTTATCCACGAGCACCACGTTGTGGCCGCGCTTGGCGGCAATGAACGCCGCCTCCATGCCCGCAGGACCAGCGCCCACAACCAGTACGTTCTTGGCCTCGGCGGCAGGCTCGTAACCGGCCTCGTCGCGCTCAACATCGGGGTTGACGGTGCAGGAGATGCGCTTGCCGAACATAATGCCGTTCAGGCAGCGCAGGCAGCCAATGCAGGGACGGATGTCGTCGGCGTTGCCGGCAGCGGCCTTATTGCAGAACTCGGCATCGCACAGATTGGCGCGGCCCATCATGCAGATGTCGGCAGCGCCGTCCTCGATCAGCTCCTCGGCAATCCATGCCTCGTTAATGCGGCCAACGGTGGCGACGGGAATGTTCACGTGCTTCTTAATCTCACGCGAGCAAGCGGCGTGCGAGGCCTGCTGCGTACCGGCGGCGGGAATCGCGGAGCCGCGCTTGATGGTGGTGCCGCCCGACACGTGAATCATGTCGACGCCGGCCTTCTCCAGGCGACGCGAGACGTAGATCATGTCGTTGAGGGTCAGGCCGCCATCGGTGTACTCATCGCCCGAGATGCGGACGTCGATGATAAAGTCCTTACCACAGCGCTCGCGAATCTCGGCGATGACCTCGAGCAAGAAGCGCATGCGGGCGTCGAGCGAGCCGCCGTACTCGTCGGTGCGCTTGTTGTAGAGCGGAGTCAAAAAGCCGCCGAGCATACCGTGGGCGTGCGCCGCATGGACCTCGACGCCATCGACGCCGGCCTTCTGCATACGCACGGCAGCGTCGCCAAACTGATGCGTGAGCTCGTGAATCTCGTCGACCGTGATGGGGCGTGGCGCCTCGCGGGCATAGGACGGCCCCACAAAGGACGGAGCGATCAGGCGCGGCGTGCCCGGAATGTTAAAGGCCATGTAGGCGGGATGGAAGAGCTGCGGCATGATCTTGCAGCCATACTCGTGGACGGCCGCGGCGAGCTTTTCCCAGCCGGGGATAAACGTGTCGTCGTAGCAGCACATGTCACCCGGCAGATAGGTATAGGTAGGCTCGACCGTCACGACCTCGGTGATGATCAGGCCCACGCCGCCCTTGGCACGGGCACGGTAATGATCGACCAAGTCGTCGGTCACATAGCCGTGATCGGCCAGGTTGGTAGATACCGGCGGCATAAAGACGCGGTTCTTGACCTCGGTCGTACCGACCTTGATCGGGCTAAAGAGCATCGGATAGGCGGAAGACTCCATACAGGGTTCCTTTCGTTTGAGCCGCTCGGCGGCAGTTGCTAACGTACTTATCGTATCAGCAACTGCCGCATCCGCAGCCAAACATACCCAAACGCCGGTCGACTAATGAATACCGCGGCTCAAGTCTTCGGCGATTTTGTCGACGCCCTTAAGTGCGGCACAGGTCTTTTTGTTGGAGCAATGCCCCGTGCAAACGCCACCCTGAGCGCAGTCGGCGCAGGTGCCTTTGCGGTAGATGCGCACGCACACGGCAACAAACGCAATACCGATAACGGCCAGTACAACAATATCGATAGGTGCCATAGCAAGCCTCCTCTAGTTAACCACCACTTACTTTACCCCATTCTCCACCCACCAAAAAGGGACGGGCTTATTTTGATCAGTTTTATCTGCGGAAACGCCACATCTCCCCCACCAAAAAGCCCGAGTGTCGCTGGGACACCCGGGCTCGTGGAAAGGGGTTAATCCTTATTCGGACTTAAGCGGAAACTGCAGCAGAAGCGGTGTTGGTCTCGTCCTCGTCGGTCCAAGCGTGCTTGGGCATGGGACGGAAGATCTGGAAGAGCATCGCAACCAGCAGCACGATGGCCACAACCGTCCAGATACCAAACTGCCCCAGAACAAGCAAGTTGTAGAACTGGTTGATGAACAGGCCGATCACCCAAGCGAAGGCGCACTCGTAACCGATGGCGATCGCAGTCCACTTGCCGGAATCCATCTGGTTGCGGATGGTGCCAATGGCGGCAAAGCACGGAGCGCACAGCAGGTTGAAGGCGCCAAAGGCAACGCAAGCGCCCATGGTGGGGAACATGCCGGCAAACGCGGTCCACAGGCTCGGGTCGGTCTCGCCCGCGTCGGCGACGGACAGCAGCGAGCCGGCGGTGGCGACGACGTTCTCCTTGGCGACAAGACCCGAGACGGACAGTGCTGTTGCCTGCCAGGTGCTAAAGCCGAGCGGGGCGAAGATCCAGGCGATCAGGTTGCCGAGCATGGCAAGCACGGAGTAGTCCATGAACTCCTCGGGGATGCCGTCCATCGCAGGCAGGAAGCCAAAGGAACCGTTGTAGCTACCAAAGTTGGAGAGGAACCAAACGACGACGGTGGACGCGAAGATGACCGTGCCGGCCTTCTTGATAAAGGCCCAGCAGCGCTCCCACACGTGCAGCGCCCAAGAGCGGATCGCCGGGAAGTGGTAGGCAGGAAGCTCCATAACAAACGGCGTCGGGCGACCGGCGAAGAGCTTGGTCTTCTTGAGCATGAGGCCCGAGGCGATGACGGCAAAGACGCCCAGGAAGTAGAAGAGCGGGCTGATCCACGCGGCGGTGGTAGAAGAATCGCCGATGATGGAACCCATGAGCAGGGCGATGATCGGCAGCTTGGCGCCACAGGGAATAAACGTGGTGGTCATGACCGTCATGCGGCGGTCCTTCTCGTTCTCGATGGTCTTGGTGGCCATGACGCCGGGGACGCCGCAGCCCGAGGACACGAGCATGGGGATGAAGGACTTACCGGACAGACCAAAGCGGCGGAACACGCGGTCCATGATGAAAGCGACGCGAGCCATATAGCCGCAGTCCTCCAGGAAGGACAGCATCACAAAGAGCAGGAACATCTGCGGCACAAAGCCGAAGATGGCACCCAGACCGCCGACGATGCCGTCGCAGACCAGCGAATCGACCAGACCGCCGTCCTCAGTGCCGCCCGCCACGAGGGCATCGTGCACCACGGTGGTGATACCCGGGACATAGGGGCCGTACTGCGCCGGGTCGACCGAGTCGGCGTTGTCGCCCGCGGCCTCGACGGCCGCATCGTAGGCGTCGCGGCCCTGACCGAGCACATACCAACCGTCGGTGCCAAAGAGCTGGTCGTTGGTGAAGTCGGTCACCGTGCCGCCCAGGGTGGAAACGGCGATGTAGTACACGCAGAACATGATGACCACAAAGATCGGCAGGCCCAGGATACGGTTGGTAACCACACGGTCGATCTTCTCGGAGGTGCTCATCTTGGCCGGGGCCTTGGTGAGGCACTCATCGATGATGTGCGCGATGACGCCATAGCGCTCACCGGTGATGATGGACTCGGCATCGTCGTCGCAGTCCTGCTCGCACTGGGCGACCAGCTGCTCCACGCGAGCGGCCTTCTCCTTGGTGAGGTTGATGAGTTTGCAGGCGTCTGCATCACGCTCGAACAGCTTGACAGCGTAGTAGCGGCGCTTGTTGGCGGGAACGCTTGCCGGCAGGTTGTTCTCGATGTGCGTCAGGACATCCTCGATGGAGGAATCGAACTTGTGCTCCGGCACCTGGCCCTTAGAAGCAGCGGACTTTTTGACCTGCTCGAAGAGCTCCTTGATGCCCTTGTTCTTAAGAGCCGAGATCATCATGACCGGACAACCGAGCTTCTTGGAGAGCTTGTCGGTGTCGATCTTGTCGCCATTCTTCTCGACCAGATCGGCCATGTTGAGGGCAACGACCACGGGCAGGCCGGTCTCGATAACCTGAAGCGCCAGGTACAGGTTACGCTCGAGGTTGGTGGCATCGACCACCTGAACGACGACATCGGGCTCGCCGCTCATGAGGTAGTCGCGCGAGCATTGCTCCTCGGGGCTGTAGGGGGAAAGCGAGTAGATGCCAGGGAGGTCCGTGATGGTAACGTTCTTGTCGCTTAGGAGCTTGGCCTCCTTTTTCTCAACCGTGACGCCGGGCCAGTTGCCAACGTAGCCGTTGGCGCCGGTGATCAGGTTGAAAAGCGTGGTCTTGCCGCAGTTGGGGTTACCCGCCAACGCGACATGGATCTGAGAATCCGCCATTCAATCCTTCTTCCTTGTGTGCCTGCGCTGCTTTCTCCGCGCAGGCTGGATAATGTGCTTCAAAGTTGCAGCATCAAGTTAGAAAAACCTAACTTTATCTGCAGAAATATACGCCTCGGGCCCTTACTGGACCTCGACGACGGCCGCCTCCTCCTTGCGGATGGAAAGCTCGTAGCCGCGCACGTTGATCTCGACCGGATCACCGAGCGGTGCAACCTTCACGACCTTGAACGAAGTGCCCTTGATGAGCCCCAGGTCCATAAGGTGGCGGCGAAGCGCACCCTCACCGTGAAGCTTGACGATGGTGGAGCTCTCGCCCACCTTAACGTCACCCAACGTCTTCATTTACTTGTCCCCCTTTCAGTGCGTACAGAAATACCGTCGACTAACCGACGGTCATGATGTGCATGGCAACTTTGGAATCGATGCCAAAGCGTGCGCCCAGCACCGTGACGATGATATTGGCGCCACTCGAGCTCACCACGTGGATTTCGTTGCCCTCGACAAAACCGAGGTCCTTGAGGTGGTGTTTCATGTCCTCATTGCCCTTTACACGAGACACGCGCACGGTTTCGCCCGCTTTTACCATCGAAAGCGGCATGGCCGGCATCTGCGGTCCGCAAGACATGAGTGGCTCCTAACGTCAGTTCGTCCTCAACATCGACGCGATAAAAGTTAACCACGTCTATGTTCGCTTTAGTAAACTAGCACGTGGTTAACTTTTTGGAAAGGGTCCCTATTCAGATTTCGAAAAAGTTTCCTATATGAAACAAAAGAGGCACCGCAAAGACCATCTCTTTGCGGTGCCTTGTCATACCAATTTATGCAACAAAGGGGACTGTCCCCTTGTCACATTGTTGAGGCTAGAGCGAGAGGTTTCTGATCGACGTGACGCAGGAGGCCTCATCCACACCCGAAACGCGGAACACGACATCCTCGCCACATTCGCCGCAGAGTGCCATGAGCCCTATAACGTCGCGGCCATCGGTATGGCGGTCGCCGATGCTGACCGACACGTCACTACGATGTTTGGCAATGATGTCGTAAAGCAGCGCAACCGGGCGGGCATGCAGTCCTAACGGATCTTTAATCGTCTTCGTAAACTCGACCATGTCCCCTCCCGCGACATCGCACATTCAGCCGGCAAACCCAGCCACGTGGTAGTTATTGTACGTTACCGGCGCACCCCCGTCTCACAAAAAACGAGGGAAGGCACACGTCCTTCCCTCGTTACAGGCAATATGTAGCCGCTTCCCTACATCAGGCGCAGGCTGACGTCCTTGAGCTGGGCGCCACTAACGGCACTCGGAGCACCCGACATAAGGTCGGAGCCGCTGGCCGTCTTGGGGAACGCCATGACGTCGCGGATGGAGTCGGAGCCGGTGAGCAGCATGCACACGCGGTCCAGGCCCAGAGCAAAACCACCCATCGGGGGTGCACCAAATTTGAGCGCCTCCATGAGGAAGCCGAACTGCGACTCGGCTCGCTCCTCGGTGAAGCCCAGGAGCTTGAGCATAGACATCTGCATCTCGGCGTTGTGGATACGCATACCGCCGCCGCCGGCCTCAAAGCCGTCCATGACAAAGTCGTAGGTGCAGGAACCGGCCGCCAGCGGGTCGGCCTCAATCTTGGCGATGTCGGTCTCGGTCGGCAGCGTGAAGGGCTGGTGCTCGGCAGCGTAGGCCTTGCGGTCCTCATCCCAGTGGAACAGCGGGAAGTTGACGACCCACAGGAAGTCGTGGCCCTCGCGCTTGATCTCGAGCGCGTTGGCCATGTGGGAACGCATGCCGCCCAGGATCTCGTCAGAGAGCAGGCGCGGGCCGGCGGCGAACATCACGAGGTCGCCAGGCTCGACGTCCATGCGCTCGCGCAGAGCCGCCATCTCCTCGTCCGAGAAGAACTTGACGATGGGGCTGTTGATGGAGCCGTCCTCACGGAAGGCGATCCAGGCCAGGCCCTTGGCGCCAAACGTGGAGGCCACGCCGGCGAGCTTATCGATCTTGGCACGTGCCCAGGCGCCGGCGCCCTTGGCGTTGATGGCCTTGACGACAGAGCCCTCCTCGTTCGCGGCAGTCGCAAAGACCTTGAACTTGGAGTTGGCAAAGATGTCGGTCAGGTCGACCAGGTGCATGCCATAGCGGGTATCGGGCTTGTCGGAGCCATAGGTGTCCATGGCCTCCCAGTAGTCCATGCGACGCAGCGGCGTGGGCATCTCGACGCCCATGCGGCCGAAGGCATCGGCCAGGACCTCTTCGAGCGCACTCATAACGTCGTTCTGGTCCACGAAGGACATCTCGATATCGACCTGGGTGAACTCGGGCTGACGGTCGGCACGCAGGTCCTCGTCGCGGAAGCACTTGGCGACCTGGTAGTAGCGCTCGACGCCACCGACCATGAGCAGCTGCTTCAGGAGCTGCGGGGACTGCGGCAGGGCGTAGAAGTTACCCGGCTGGATACGGCTGGGAACGATGAAGTCTCGAGCGCCCTCGGGCGTGGACTTAAACAGGGAGGGCGTCTCGACCTCCATGAACTCACGGTTGTGCAGCGCCTCGCGAATGGCAAAGGTGAAGTCGGAGCGCAGCTTGAGGTTGGCCATCATCTCGGGACGGCGGAGGTCCAGATAGCGATAGCGCAGGCGGGTGTCCTCGCTCGTCTCGATGCCGTCCTCGATCTGGAACGGCGGAGTGACGGACGTGTTGAGCACCTCCGCGTGGTCGGTCAGGACCTCGATCTCGCCGGTCGCGAGCTTGGTATTGGTGGTCTCCTCGCCACGGGCGCGCACGACGCCGTGAATCTTGATGGGCCACTCGGGACGCATAGTCTCGGCGATCTTAAAGGCATCGCCGTCGGAGTGCTCGGGGTCGAAGGTGAGCTGCGTGATGCCCTCGCGGTCGCGAAGGTCGCAGAAGATAAGGCCGCCGTGGTCGCGGCGACGGCTCACCCAACCGGTGAGGGTGACCTCTTCGCCCACGTTCTCGAAGCGAAGCTCGCCGCAGGTACGGGTGTGCATGGAATGCTCATCGATGGGACGGGTCTGGCTCATACCAGTGATCCTCCTTTATGGATCTGTGCCGCCCCGTGTCGTTCCGGGCGGCGTCGTACAGATTTGCCCAGCCTGCGTAAACCGCGCAGCCAGACATGGCGTTCTATCTTATCGCACCCGCGTCGATGTGCCGCGAAAAAGTAGCTCTTGCCCAAAGACTTGACGGAGACGAAACAATTGACGCGGCCCGGCCGTCGCCAAGGCGCGCCGCGTGCGACAATGTGCCCCAATACAACTGCACTCGGAAAGGCCCGTCATGACCGCACGCCTCATCGTTATGGATATCGACTCCACGCTCATCAACCAAGAAGTCATCGACCTGTTGGGCGAGGAGGCCGGCGTGGGCGAGCAAGTTGCACAGATCACCGAACGCGCCATGCGCGGCGAGCTTGACTTTAAGCAGGCGCTCGAGGAGCGCGTGGGGCTGCTTGCCGGCCTGGATGAGAGCGTGTTCGAACGCACCTTTGCGCGCGTGACGTTTACCCCCGGCGCGTTGGAGCTTGTGCGATCGGCGCACTGCAAGGGCTGGAAGGTCGGCGTGGTAAGCGGTGGCTTCCACGAGGTCGCCGACAAGATCGTGGCCGCCGCGGGCATCGACTTTTGCCTCGCTAACCGCCTGGAGGTCGTGGACGGCAGGCTCACCGGCAAGCTGGCGGCAAACATTGTGACCAAGGAATCCAAGCTCATCCAGCTGTTGGATTGGGCAGTTGAGTGCGGTGTCGACATGGCACACACCGTGGCAATCGGCGACGGCGCCAACGACATCCCCATGATTCAGGCCGCGGGCACGGGCATCGCGTTTTGCGCCAAGCCCAAGACGCGCGAAGCCGCCCCGTTTGCCATCGACGAGCGCAACCTGATGCTCGCCATGGACATCATCCTGCGCGACTAGCCGATCCGTCTAACAATTGAATCAGTCTGTCCTATAGTTTCCGAACAATTTTGTCTTAGTGTTCGGAAACATACCCTTTGAGTGCTAGACTTTGCGCCGTCGAAGGGAACATATATGGATAAGCGAGATCTTGAGCAGTTGCTGAGCGATGTTGCCGGCGGAGCAGTCGCCCCGGCAGTCGCCCTCACGCGCATCCAGACGGCGCCAACCGCCGATCTGGGTTTTGCGCAGCTCGATCTTTCGCGCGGGGTGCGCCAGGGAGCCGGCGAGGTTGTCTACGGCGCCGGTAAAACCGCCGAGCAGATTGCCGCCATTATCAAAGCGCTGCGCGATGCCGGCCAGGAGCGCATCCTGGTCACGCGCCTGGATGCCGAAAAAGCCGCGCGCACCGCTGAGCTTCTCGGCAACGGCATCGACCTGGGATATGTCCCGGACGCACAGCTCGCCCTCGTGGGAGACAAGCCCTCCCCTACCGGTAACGGACGCATCGTCGTCGCCTGCGCCGGCACGAGCGACCTGCCCGTCGCTGAGGAAGCCGCATTGACGGCCGAGTTCTATGGCAACGAGGTCGACCGCCTCTACGACGTGGGTGTCGCCGGCCTGCACCGTCTGCTCGCGCATGCCGAGGAGCTTGCCCAGGCACAGGTGGTCATCGCCATTGCCGGCATGGAGGGCGCACTGGCGAGCGTTGTCGGCGGCCTGGTGAGCTGTCCGGTCATCGCCGTTCCCACCAGCGTGGGTTACGGCGCGAGCTTTGGTGGCGTAGCCGCGCTACTCGCCATGCTCAACTCCTGCGCCAGCGGCGTTTCGGTCGTCAATATCGACAACGGCTTTGGTGCCGCCTACCAGGCAAGTCTTATCAACCATCTGAGCGCCGGCACACCCCGCGCCCGTTAAGGAGCATTCCATGTCCAACCATCAGCATACGCTTATCATCGACGGCACCTCGGGCATCAGCGGCGATATGACCGTCGCGGCCCTGCTCGACCTGGGCGCCAGCGAGGAACATCTGCGCGAACAACTCGCCACGCTGCCGGTCGACGGCTTTTCGATCGCCGTGACGCGCGTAAACAAGCATGGCATCGACGCCTGCGATTTCGACGTCCAGCTTGCAGAGGAGCTCGAGAACCACGATCACGATATGGCCTGGCTCTACGGCAACGAAGCAGCTGCCGAGCACACGCACGAGCATGAGCACCACCATCATGACCATGATGAGCACGAACACGAGCACTGCCACGATCATGACCATGAGGCCCACGGTCATGGCCACGAGGGTCACCATCACACCCACCACCATCACCACCGTTCTTTGGCGGACGTCACCGCCATCATCAACGGCTCGCAGCTAAGCGATGGCGCCAAGCGTCGCGCCCTCGCCATTTTTTCCGTACTCGCTGCTGCCGAGGCCAAGGCTCACGGCAAAACGCCCGACACCGTCCTGTTTCACGAGGTGGGCGCCGTCGACTCCATCGTCGACGTCTGCTCTGTCGCCATCTGCCTCGACGACCTTGGTATTGAGGACATCGTGGTCGAGTCGCTCTCCGAGGGTCACGGCACCATCCACTGTGCCCACGGCCTCATGCCCATTCCCGTCCCCGCTGTCGTCAACCTGTGCCAGGCGGGCAATATCGCCCTCACGCCTGCACCGGTCGCCGGCGAGCTCGTGACGCCGACGGGCGCCGCCATCGTCACCGCGCTGCGCACGTCCGACCAACTGCCCTCACGCTACCGCATCGAAGCCGTCGGCTACGGCGCCGGCAAACGCCCCTACGAAGGTTGCTCCGGTACGCTCCGCTGCCTACTCGTTCACGCGGACGCATAGCCATGGATGCCCGCAAGGCAAAAAGCCGCGCTGCCATCGTTACGGCGTTCTCCGAGCTCCTGTGCGAGAAAGACTACGGCAAGATCACCGTCGGCGACATCATCGCTCGTGCCCACGTAGGTCGGGCCACGTTCTACGGGCTCTTCAAGAGCAAAGATGACCTGCTCGCTGAGCTCGTGCGCGATATCTGCACCCATGCCATCGACGATGACGGTACGCCCCTCGATGACCCACTCGTACAGGTCGAGCATATCCTCAACAACCTCTGGGAGCGTCGCCAGGGCGTTCGAGCCCTCGTAGCCGGCGCCGGCTCACGCCTCTTCGCCGACTGTCTCCGCAAGACCATCATGTCGCGCGCAGCCGAAACCGTCCCTACCGACCCAAACGGCCCCGCCGCCACCATGGACCGAAGCTTCCTACTACACCACATAGCCTCAAGCTTCGTAGGAATGGTCCAATGGTGGGCCTGGCACAACTTCCAAGCCCCAAAAGAGGACGTAGCCAAAGACTACCTATCAGCCATAAAGCCCCTCTTCAACTAAGTAAGCAAGCCTCTCATCCCAAGGCACCGCCCCACCCCAGGCCGCCACGCATCCCAAAGTGTCACTCGCACCTCAAAGCGCCCAACAACAAAGTGCCCACCACATCCAAATTCAGATATATATGTTGGTTGCTTGTTCGAACGCAACTGGATTCCCGCAGGGTCCGGCATAGGTTAACTTTCCGCCGCACTCCGCAGGACGCAAGAAGCTCCCGCCGCACGAAGTGCGCAGCGGGAGCTTCTTGCATGTCCGAGGACGCGGCGGAAAGTTAACCTATGCCGGACCCGGGCGTTATATCAATTGTCTTGGACTAGAACATGCCCAAGAAACCGTGCACAAACAGTGCAGCCAGAGCGGCACCGACAAACGGAGCGATGCCAGGGACGAGCAGGCCGTACTTCCAGTTGTTGTCAGCCTTGTTCTTGATCGGCAGCACCTGATAGGCCATGCGAGGACCAAGGTCACGGGCTTGGTTCATGGCGAAGCCGGTGATGCCGCCCATGCCCATGCCAACGGCCCAAACGATCAGGCCGACGCAGATAGCGAGCATCAGGACGTTCTCGCCAGCACGGTTAGCAGCAGCAAGGATGGCGCTGATGAACACAAAAGTGCAGATAGCCTCGCAGAAGAAATTACGAGCATAGTTCGTACCCTCGGTGGTGGGGTTGGTCGAGAAGATATTGCGCTGGGCAATGGGATCGACGACGCCATCGGAAGCCTTGAACTCATCGGCATACATCAACCAAGCGATTACGGCGCCCACAAAGCCGCCGAGCATATCGGCAATCATAAAGGGGATGCAGCTGCTCCACGGCACCAGGCCTACGATGCACTGAGCAAGCACCATGGCGGGGTTCATGCACACGGCGCCGCCAAAGACAAACAGGCAGACCGAGATGCCAAAAGACCAGGTGGTGATGGCAAACATGTGACCGGAGCCCTGATACTTGGTGCCTTTGAGCACGGTATCGCAGTGCACGCCCACGCCAAAGATAATCATGAGGGCCGTTGCGCCGAATTCGCAGAGGAGTTTGGTAAGCATAGAACCTTATCTTTCTTGTCGGTTATAAACGATTCGTTTGAGCCGCGCACTAGTGCTGAGCGACGACAACGCCCAGGCCATCGGGAATGACGGCCACCTTGGCATCGGCACCCTTCATCTCAAAGGCGAGCTTGAGCGCCTCATCGAGGGTGTTGACCGGCGTCATGTGCATATCCTTGATCATCTGGTGATCGCACAGATCGGTAACCATGATCACAGGGTGATGCGCCAGGATGCGGGCAAAGATCTGGCTCGTCCACTGGTCGGGCAGGGTCTCGTCCTTAGGACGGTCGATGCAGGCGCGCTCAAACTCTGCCGGATCATTGTCGGCGATGTTGTGATAGAAGCCCTCGCCACCGTGACCGTCGGCACAGCCGGCGACGTCGATGATCACACCGCCCTCGGGAAGCGTAGCCTCGGCAGAGCACATGCCCTTCACGGCCTGGTAGATGTTCTGGTCGAGCGGGTAGCCGCCATTGGTGGTGATGGCAATCTCACACTCGACGGGCTCAACGCCGGCAAGGCTCTTCACGAACTCGCAGCCAGCCTCGTGTGCCTTGTGGATGTCGCCGGCAAAGGAGCCGATGACCTCATGCTTGCCGTTGAGCACCACGTTAAGCACAAAGGCAAGATGAGCCATCTCGGCAGCGGCAAACATGTCCTCACTCACGTGGTTGTGGCACAGGTTGCCGGCACGCGAATGGGAATCGTTCACAAACTGACCGTTGTGGTTGTACATGATGGTCTTGTAGCTGGCAATGCCGGGCAGCACGGACTTGCGGCTGCCAGAGAAACCGGCAAAGAAGTGCGGCTCAATAAAGCCCTCGGCAAGCAGCAGATCGCAATCGGCGGCAATCTTGTTGATGATGCACTCGCCACCGGAAGGCAGGGTGCCAATCTTTTTCATCATGCTGTCGTCAGTCGCGACGTGCATAACGATTTCCTCGTTGGCAACGATCTCCTCGCCGTACTTGTTGACGAGTTCCTCGTGCGTCGACGGACGATGCATACCCGTAGCAACCAGAATGCGAACGCGCGCCTCGGGCGCAGCGGAATGGATGTGATGCAGCAGAATAGGCATCGTCACACGCGAGGGAACGGGACGCGTATGATCGGAGCTAATGATGACAATATCCTTCTTGCCAGCACAAAGCTCCTCGAGCGAAGGCGAGCCATAAGGGTTGGCAAGCGACTCCTCTACCAGCTCTTCCTGCGATTTTGTAGTCTTAAACTCGTTTTGATGACCTTCCATCACACCCGCGAAGTTCTTATCCTCGAGCTCCAGATGCAACGTCTTGTGGTCAAACGGCAGTTCACATTCGAACAATGACGAGCGCCCTCTTCCTTTTCAACTGACACACTAGATAAACCGTTGGAAGGATACGCCGCTCACCGAAAAACACCACCGTCCACCGACTCATTAACACAACGTTCATATTTGACCCACAACAAAACGGCCGCGACCCCAAACGGGACCGCAGCCGCTACAGTCGTAAGGCGAGAAGCGCCAAATGCGCCACCGGGATAGACCCCATCCAAAACGCGCGAAGCGCGCCAGCTTTTCCCAGCCAGTAATCCGCCGAAGACCGAACATCGCAGGGCCCGCCATTAGTTTACTTTTAGGCACATTCCGCAGGACGCAAGAAGCCCTCGCCGCACGAAGTGCGCAGCGAGGGCTTCTTGCATGTCCGAGGACGTGCCTAAAAGTAAACTAATGGCGGGCCCGGACGACTACAGGGCTATCGATTACCCCGTGTTCTGCAATCCTGCCGAGACGCCGGTCACAGTCGAAAGGATCAGGCTCATGTACTCGGCCTTCTTCTCTTCGGCCATCTCGTCCTGGTTCATACGCACCTCGCGAAGGGCGCGGACCTGGGCAATGGACAGAGCGTCGACATAGGGGTTACGGACGCGGACGGCGCAGCCGAGCACGCGGCGGCGCTGCAGCGGCCACTCGTCACCGACGATGGCAAGGACCCACTTACGTGTGAGCTGCATCTCGGTGAAGACCTTCTCGGACAGATCCTGGCGATCACCCAGGTGCAGATACATCTTGGCGATGCGCTGATCGGTCTTGGCGATCGACATCTCGATGTTGTCGATAAAGGTGCGGAAGAACGGCCACTCCTGGTAGGCAGCCTTGAGCTGGTCAAGGTCGCCCAGCTGCTCGCAGGCGGTACCCAGGCCGTACCAGGCGGCCAGGTTAATGCGTGCCTGGCTCCAGCTGAAGATCCACGGAATGGTACGCAGGTCGTCGAGCGACTTGGCGCCCAGGCCGCGCTTAGCGGGACGCGAGCCGATCGGCAGCAGACCGACTTCGGTCAGCGGCGTCACGGTCGAGAACCACGGTGTAAAGTCCTCGGTGTTCAGCAGGTCCAGATAGCGCTCGTGGCTTGCAGCGTTAAGCTTCTCGGCCATATCCCAGAACTTCTGCGTGGTCTCTGTGTTGGTCTTCTCGACACTCGGGGCCGACTGCAAAAGCGTTGCGGCGGCAACGGACTCAACATGGCGCTGAGCCAGCGTGCGGTTGCCGTAACGGGCAAAAATGACCTCGCCCTGCTCGGTGAGCTTAAAGAAGCAGTTGACCGAACCCTTGGGCTGCGCCAGCACGGCCTTGTTGGCCGGGCCGCCGCCACGGCCAACGGCACCGCCGCGACCGTGCATGAGCACCAGGTCGATATCGTTCTTCTCGGCCCACTTGGCAATGCGCTCCTGCGCGGAATGCAGCGCGAGCATGGCCGTGGTAGGACCGGCGTCCTTGGAGGAGTCGGAATAGCCCAGCATAACCTCCATGCGGCGGTTGGTCTGGGCAAGACGCTTCTGTACCACGGGCAGCGTAAGCATCTGGTCGAGCACGTCGACGCAGCCCTCGAGGTCCTCGAGCTGCTCGAACAGCGGGATCACGTCGAGCTCGGGGACATCCTCCTCATGCGCAAAGGACAGGTGGGCAAGCTCAAAGACGTCGGCCACATGTTGGGCGCTCTTGGTGAACGAGATGATGTAGCGGTGCGCCATCTTCTTGCCGTAGCGCTTTTGGATGGAGCCGATAGCGCGGAAGGTATCGATGACCTCGCGCGTCATGGGCTGCAGATCGCCATGGATACCGTTCTCGTGGATATCCTTGAGGGCGCGGGCATGCACCACGGAGTGCTGACGGAACTCCATCTCGACCATATGGAAGCCGAAGGACTCGACCTGCCAGATGATGGTCTGGACCGGGCCGTAGGCAGCACGGACGGCACCGCAGGAGGCTAGCGAGCGCTGGACGACGCGCAGGTCATCCAGGAACTCATCGGCGCTGTGGTACATGGTGTCGGTGATGCGACGCACGGTAGCGTTCAGACGGTCGGCCATGACGAGCATGACGGCGCGATGCGGCTCGTGCTCGGAGATCAGCTCGGCGCGGGCCGTGTACCGAGGGATCATCTCGACCTGATGGTTCCACAGGTTAATGAGCTCGGCAGAAGGCTTGCTGTAGGTGGCCTCGAGCGTGAGGTTGCGGCCGATGCGGCGGCATTTGTCCTCGAGTTTGAGCACCATGTGGGTGAAGTACTTGGCGGCGACTTCGCGGCTCACCTTGGCGGTGACATTGGGGTTGCCGTCGCGGTCGGAGCCGATCCAGCTGCCGGGATGGAAGAACGCCGGGCACAGCGGCGGCACGGTGCCGGCCTTGTCGCCCAGCACCCAGTCGTCAAAACGACGGTAGATGACGGGGATAACGTCGAACAGCGTGTTATCGAAGATGTCGATGATGGTATCGGCTTCCTCGACCGGCGTGGGCTTCTTGAGCGCGATGGGGCTCGTACGCACCAGGGCGTCGATCTCCTGCAGCATATGGCGCTCGTTCTCCACCAAGTCGGAGCCGCCCAGACGCGGACGCTCCTCCAACAGGTTGGAGATACGGCGAATCTTGCCCTCGACGGCCTTACGACGGGCCTCGGTGGGATGTGCGGTAAAGACAGGGTGGAACTCGAGCTTGCCGAGCAGCTCGTTGGCGCCCTCGACACCCATCTCGTTTACCAACTGGTGATAGGCGACGGTGAGTTCGTTGGCGGGATCGACCTCGGTATCGGTCGATGCGCCGGCCTCGCGCTCGCGCAGCTGCGCCACACGGTAGTTCTCCTCCGACAAGTTTGCCAAGTGGAAGAAGCTCGTAAAGGCGCGAACGATGACCTGCTGCTTATCAAGCGGCAGGCTATCAATCAGATCGACGACTTCGCGAAACGCCACGGCGGTGGGCTCGTCGGCAGTGGGCACGCCCTGCTCGTCAACGGACTCGTCGGCAGCGCGACTACCGGGGTTGCCAGCATTGGCCACAATCTCGGCTGTCAAAATCTTGTCGAACAGGTCCGCGATCTCGGGATCATACTCGCTAAGCACACGACGTTCCAGGCGCAGGAACAGCGCCAGATTATCGCGCAGCTCCTCGGGGATCTCGATCTCGGCGAGACGCTCCCTGGACTCGGCATTCGAGCCGATTCGGTTAACGAGGCGGTTGACCACGGCAGCGACGCGCGCCGCGGCTTCGGGTACAGACTGGTTGCTTAGGTTCTCAGCCACGTTTCCTCCCATTCCTCCTTCTATGCACGTAACATGCGGTATTCATTATAGGCGCTTGAGAAATACTTTCGACACTGATTGCGCTTTACCACACAAAAGTATTTTCTGCATTGCAAGGGTTTTTGCTCTAAATGGTCGTATTTCTCGGTGGACGGCATACGTAAACGGGGGCATTCCGCATAAAAGCGAAACACCCCCGTAACAATCGTTCGCCGCGAGCGGGACGTATTGGCGGACCCGCAGTTCAAAATGATGCGCTACAGGCGCTCGCGAACTGCCTCGACCACGTTGGCCAGATCGACGAGAACCTCGTCATGGCTCTCCATGTCGCGCACTTTGACCTTGCCGGCGGCAAGCTCGTCGCCACCCAGGACCAGGATGAGCTTGGCGCCCACCTTATCGGCCTGCTTAAACTGGGCCTTGAGCGAACGACCCTGATAGTCGGCCTCGGTCACGATGCCTGCGGCGCGAAGCTGCTGCGTAATGGTAAAGACGTTCTGACGCAGCTCCTTGCCGGCGTTAGCAACGTAGACGCACGGGACCTCCTCGGCACCCAGGTCGCTGCCAAAGGCCTGTAGGGCCAGCAGGGCGCGCTCAAAGCCGACGGCAAAGCCAACGCCTGCCGTGGGTTTGCCGCCCTCGAGCTCGACCAAGCCGTCATAGCGACCGCCGCCACCGATGGAGCCGACACCGGCGCCGGGAGCCTCGACCTCAAAGACGGTACGGGTGTAGTAGTCCAGGCCGCGCACCAGGGTGGGATCCTCGACATACTCGATACCGGCGGCATCCAGATAGCGCTTGACCTGCTCGTAGTGCTCGCGGCACTCGTCGCACAGGTTGTCACCCATCAGCGGAGCCTCGGCCATGATCTCGCGGCAATGGCCGTTCTTGCAGTCGAAGGCGCGCAGCGGGTTAAGCTCGGCGCGCTCGCGGCACTCGTCGCACATCTCGTCGGCGTGGTCGAGAATGAACTGCTTAACCTGCTCGCGATAGGCCGGACGGCACTGGGGATCGCCCATCGAGTTAATGAGCAGACGGAGCTTGGAAAGATCGAAGCCCAGACGCTTGTAGAACTCCATGAGCATGATGATGCACTCGGCGTCTGCCGCCGGATCGGGAGCGCCGAGCCACTCGATGCCCACCTGATGGAACTGGCGCAGGCGGCCCTTCTGGGGACGCTCGCCGCGGAACATGGCCTCGGCGTAGTAAGCCTTAAACGGCGTGGAGCCCTGGGGCACCAGGTTGTTCTCCACGACGGCGCGCACCACACCGGCCGTGCCCTCGGGACGAAGGGCCAGACGCTGCTTAGGCTTGAGCTTGGTATCGGTGCCTTCGGTAAAGACGCGCTCCAGGTTGGCGCCGCTAAACACGCGGAACATCTCCTTGCGCACGACGTCGGTCGACTGGCCGATGCCGTGGACAAACACGTCCACCTGCTCGATCGCGGGCGTCTCGATGGGCTTAAAGCCAAACGGCTCGAATACGCCGGCCGCAATCTGCTGCATCTTTTGCCAGGCGCGCATCTCGGCGCCGATAAGGTCGCGGGTTCCCTCCGCCTTCTGTGCCTGCATGGGCAAACACCTTTCTTTTGTATCGCGTCATAGATAGTAGACATTATACGGCACAAAGCAGCAACGCGGCGGCGCGTCTGACCGAACGAGGGTATGGGGACTCGTTCGGCCAGATGCGCCGCCGCTGTTTGTGACCCGTTTTCCTCCGTCCCCTTCGGATCACGTGATCCCTTGGGGACGGAGGAAAACGGGTCATTTCGTAGGCCCGTGACCGCCTTGGAAACCGAATGATGGTACGAGCATCCATTCGGCTTCCAGGGCGGCCACAAACAGAACGGGGCAAACAGAAAAGAGCGACGGACGTCTACTCCCCCGCCACGCTTGCACGCAGCTTGGCGGCGATGGGCTCAGACGCCAGCAGAAACACCAACATAGCCACCGAGCACACCAAGCAGACAATCCAGGTGCTCGCAAAAGAGCCCGTGGCATCGGACAGCACACCCGAAACGATGGCGCCCACGGTGCCGCCGACCATCTCAAGCGAGGTAATGGTGCCCGTGACCTTGCCGAGGTCGGCCATGCCAAACTGCTTGGACGCGGCTGGGCAGTGCCGCCACCATGCAGATAGCCGCGAGCACTAAGAAGGCGGAACGCCAGCCAACGCTCACGATAAGCGAGCTCACGATGGGAGACAGAATAGCGCCGCCAAAGCCCGTGCCTGAAAGTGCGATGGAAATGGCAAGGCCTCGCTTGGCCGTAAACCAGTTGGCGGTCACAAGGCTAATAAGTAGTCGGGTCGAGGCGACGGCAAAGCAGCCCGAGACGGCAAAGAGCACGTAGACCTGCCACAGCTCACCGACAAAGCTCATGCTGGCAAGAACGGCAGAGGTGGCGATTACAGTGAGGGAGCCCAAAACGCGACCGCTTACTTTATCGGCAACATGACCGATCACAAGTGAGCCGATAACGCTCACCACGGTGGAGATGGCGTTGGAGATGTTGTACTGCGCAAGCGTGATGCCCAGGTCGCTGACGACGAGCGGCTGAAACAGGCTCATGCAGTTAACGAAAATCGTGTAGCACGTGGCCATGATGACAAAGCCGGAAGCCACCACGAGCCAGCCGGGGAAGAACTTACGCTGCTGGGACATACTGCTCCTTTTTAAACAAACGAGTAGCAAGATTGGGTGCTACCGGTGGTCGGCGATATAGCCCAAAGCGACTGCCGCATAAGCCGCGGCGCCAAGTGGCAGCTCGGCATCGCTAAAGCGTGCCTTGGGATGGTGCTGGGCAAAATGCTCATCCGTATCGGTCACAGCGGCGCCGATCGTAAAGTACGCGCTCGGAATCTCGCTTGAGATAAGCGCAAAGTCCTCGCTCGCCATGGCGTGGAACAGCGGCAGGAAGGCGGCCTTGGGCAGCGTCGCGCCCACATAGCCAAGCGAAGCCTGGGTCATGTCGTCATCGAGCACGAGCGGGGGAACATCCGAGAGCGTCTCGATGGTGGCCGGCGTACGATAGGTCGTGGCAACACCTTTGACGACCTCCGCGATGCGGGTCTTGAGGTGCTCCATGAGCTCGACGTCAAAGCCGCGCAGCGTTCCCTCGAGCACACAAGTGTCGGGGATGACATTTGCGGCCTGACCGCCGGCGAACTTACCAACAGTCAGTGCGACCTCCTTGGCCGCCGGCACTTCGCGAGCGATGAGCTCCTGAAGCGCCAGGTGCACATGGACGCCGGCCGTGATGGGGTCGATGCAGATCTCGGGGCTCGAGCCATGGCCGCCCTTGCCCTGCAGCGTGATGCGGAAACCGTACACGCCCGAAAGCGCCGGGCTCCCGTAGAGCACCAATCCGAGCGGCGACTGGCTGTTAACGTGCATGGCAAAAGCCGCCTGGGGACGCGGGTTCTCGAGCAAGCCGTCGGCGATGGCAGCGCGAGCCCCCTCAAAGGTTTCCTCGCCCGGCTGGAACAGCAGCTTGACGGTGGCATTGGCGTCGACAAGCTCGGCCTCGCGGGCCTTGAGCAGGCGCGCCGCACCAAGCAGCGCCGTCGCGTGCATATCGTGACCGCAAGCATGCATGCAGCCGTTGGTGGATGCAAAGGGCTCGCCGGATTCCTCGGCAACGGGCAGGGCATCCATGTCGCCGCGGAGCATGATGACCGTACCGGCCTGCTTGTCCGTGCACGTACCGTTACCCCGAGCAGCAGCTGCCGCGCCGGCACCGATAAGGCCAACGACACAGGAGCCGTCAACAAGCACGGCATAGGGAATATCCATCTCGTCCAGACGCACCTGGATAAAGGCGGACGTCTGCGGAAGGTTGTTACCCAGCTCGGGCATCTGGTGTAGATCGTGTCGACACACAGCAAGCTCGTCTGCAAAAGTCTGAGCTTCTGCAACAAGACCGTCACCGATAGCGGCCTGCGCCGCTGCGGTAGCCTTGGGCGCTGGTTGCGGTTGAAAATCGGACAAAGCTGGTGCCATAGATGCCCTCCAGTAACGTTTTTGCAGCAAGCACTTTGATAGCATAAAGTGCAAGGTACAACTTTAAGGGCGACGCATAAAAAATGCCGCCCCGGGAGGGCGGCGCAACAAGTTGTTTACAATTGCGGGCGCGGCTTTTTGCGCAAAAAATCGAAGTGAGTCTCACTCAAGATAATCGACAGGAAGATAAGCACGAAGCCGGCGAGCAGGCGCGAGGTGAGCGCCTCCCCCATCAGCAGCACCGAAAACAACACGCCCGAAGGCGACTCCATCGAAAGGAGCAGTGAGCCCGTCGAAGCCGGGACATGCGCCAGGCCGACGTTTTGGATGAGCAGAGCCACGCATGTGCAGCCCACCGAGAGAAACGCCATCACACCGATAAAGTTCGGCGTCCACACGGACAGAGGCGCCTGGGTCTCGAATAACAGCGACGAAACCAGGCTCAGCACGCCGTTGCCCACAAACATCCAAAACGTGATAACGTTGATGTCCATTTTGCGACCGTACTTGGCGGTCACCGCCATCTGGATGGCGAAGAAGACCGCGCCTGCCAGCGTAATGACGTCACCGATGTTGAACTCGACGCTATCGAGCGCCACCAAGCCAATGCCCGCCAAGCACAGCAGTGCCGCGCCCAGGTTATAGCGGGTGAGTTTTTCTCCGCTCAGAAAATAGCTCGCGAACGGCACGAGGATGCAATACGTGCCCGTCAAAAAAGCATTCTTGCCCGCCGTAGTATATGCCAGACCGACCGTCTGCAACGCATAGGCCGCCCACATGAGCACGCCCATACTCAGGCCAACGATCAGATTGCGAGCGTTGAAATGTGCAGTGATGCGCTTGTGGAAGACGGCAAACATGACCAACGCTGCAGGCAGAAAGCGTACATAGAGCAGCTCGAACACCGGAATGGTGCCGAGTGCGTCCTTCATAGTGGTAAAGGAGTAGCCCCAGATGACCGCCACCGAAAGTAGCAAAACTTTCCAGAACAGCGGGGAGCGTGCGCCGGCGCCCCTGGGAATACCGCCCGCGCCCAAATCCTCACGGGCCACAGGGCTATCGGGCATGTTTTCGATTTCGTTGGCAGCGTATTGGGCCATGGAACATCCTCACACTCAATCTGGGCGTGGTGTCCGCACGCGTATGGCTGCGTGCCGCCTCATGGTCAAATAAAAACGGGGCGCACCGGACCCCCGGCACGCCCCGCTACTGTAGCAACAACCAGCGTTGCACCGCAATCCAGCCCACTAAAGCGTCGACAGAGTAAACCTCGATGTTTCGTCAATGTCAGCGAAAACGGCCCTAAGCGAGCAAGGTGACGTGAAATGAAAGGGCGCTGACCTTCTGGTCGCGCCCTTGAAATTGAACGTCAGATTGCCGCTTAGGGTCGTTTGCAGCGTCGAGCCGTTACGCGGTTTGGTAAAACCGCGTAACTTAATAATTTCACGTCACCTTGGCGCAAATGCGGCTCGCTCGCTGGCATTAGTGCTACATCAGCGTTAAAGTTGCCGCACTAAATAAGCTTTGTCGACTCCAGCTTTTCGATAATCCAGTCGTTGGCTTTGATGACCGGACGGCGGAAGACGACGCCCAAGGCCAGCGACGGAATCAGATAGCTCGCCAGAATGCCCAGCTCAACCCAGTACTCCATATGGTAGGCGCCAGCCATGGCAGCATGCATGGCGTTGATGCCGTGAGTAAACGGCAGGAACGGATAGATCGCCTGGAACACGGGGCCGGTCATCTCGATGGGGAACGTGCCGCCCGAACCGCCGACCTGCATGACCAACAGCACGACTGCGAGCGCCTTGCCGATATCGCCAAACGAAACCGTAAGCGTGTAGACGATATTGGAGAACACGAGACTCGCGACCCAGCCCGCTAGCACAAACTGCAGCGGGTTGTCGCACTGAATGCCAAAGAACAGGATGTCGCCCGCGCACACGAGCGTCGCCTGTAGCAGGGCCAGACCGCCAAAGAACAGGTAACGACCCAGATAGATCTCGTGCAGGCGTACGGGGATGAGCTCGTTGATAAGCTCATCGTCAACCGAGACCTTCATCATGGCCGCTAGTACGATCGAGCCGACCCAGAGCGACAGAATCGTGTAGAACGGCGCCATGGCCGAACCGTAGTTGCGGATTGGATAGACCGGCTTGCGGTCGAGTGCGACAGGGCCGGAAAGCGACACGGCCAGACCCTCGGGATCATTGCCGATCATCGTCTTGATCGTAGCGAGGTCATCCGACATCAAGGCGCCGTCGAGCTCGTCCTTAAACGCGCTGATCTTGTCCGACGCCTCACCCAGCTGATCGGAAGCCTTGTTGACCAGCTTTGCAGCCTTGGAGAGGCCCTTTGCCAGCGAACCGGATGCGTCGGTCAGGCCGGCAACAGCACTATCCAGGTCGCCCGAGATACCGTTGAGCGAATCCAAAACGCCCGAAATAGTCTTCTTGAACTCCTTGGCCTTAACCGAGAACGTAGAGTCGTAGTCAATCTTGGCGCCCGAGATACCGGCCTTGGCATCCGCGATTGCCTGATCGACCTCGGCACGCGAGTTGTTGACCTCGGCCATGCTATCGGAGAGAGACTTCGCGGTGGCCGCCAGATCCTTGGCATTGTTGCGGTACTCAACGGCGATTCTGCCCAGCGACGTCGCGGCGGACTTGAGGCCGTCCTTCAAATTCTCATCGCTCACCTGGTCGGCAAGGCTGCGGAGCTGATCGGCCATCGCATCGATATCCTTGGCGCGCGCATTGAGGGCCGCAGCGGCATCGTTGAGTTGGGACACCGTGAGGTCGACATGCTGGTTTGCGGTGTCGAACGCCTTCGCGAGCTCGGCAGACACATTGTCGAACGAACCCGCACTTCCATCGATTGCGGCATCGATGGCATCGTTTGCCGCCTTAAGCGCTTCTTTGGAATCATCGATGCCGCTTTTGGCATGTTCCATGAGCTGCTTTGTCGACTCATCGACGGCACCGGTCCGCTTGAGCATACCGCTCGCCGACGTCAGCGAATCGGACGTGGAGCTCAAAATGCCCGCAAGCGACGTTGCGCTGGCCTGAACGTCCTGCAGGTCCTGGACCGAATCGCCGAGCGTCGAGGACAGGTTGGCGATAAAGTTGCTGACCTGGTCGGTGCTCATGTAATCGAGCAGGCTGGACACCGTCTTAAGACCGATGCTCGTAATGGTCTCGGTAAAAGTTTCGTTAACCTGGCTTTGAACGGCGCTCGAACCCTTCTCGGTCACGATCTGCGCGATGGCGTTGGCCTTCTGGTTCTCGTAAAACTCGATATCGGCGTGTTTCACGTCGGTCGAGAAAAGCGTCATCATGTCAGCGCTAAACGTTTTGGGGATAACGACGGCAGCATAGTACGTGCCCGACTTAACGCCCTCGATAGCCTTTTCGCGATTGTTGAGCACAACCCAATCCAAGCTCTCGTTGCCGCGTAGGGTGGCGGTCACGTTTTCGCCCACGTTAACCTCGACGGGGATCAAATCGCTCTCGTAACCCTCATCGGTGTTGACCACGGCGATCTTAAGATTGCCGGTGTTGCCGTACGGATCCCAGCTGCCGGCGATGTTAAACCACGCGTACAGACACGGTACGATAATGAGGCCCATCACGACAACCAAGCCGATCACGGAGCGAGACACGTTTTGGACATCGCGCTTAAACAGATGCAGGATGTTCTTCATTTATGCCTCACCTCCTTTGGAGTGCTTGCCAAGCGCGGTGGTATCTCCATCATTTGTGGCTGTGCTGTCGCTGCCCTGAGATTTATGGCGCGAGCCGATATGCGGCAAGCGGCCCGTGGACTGATCGCCGCCCTTGGCACCACGCTCGCTGGCGTTGAGGCCAAACATGTGGCGGGCGGCAGGAATGGCGGCCGTGTGTTCGCGCATCTCGCGACGCAGGTCCTCATCCGAAAGCGCCGAGATGCGCATCTGGGTATTGAGGCTCGCGCGGATATATTCGATATTGATAAGCCAGCCGCAGATGGCAATAACCGAGATGATCCAAATGACAAGCAGGATGATCTTGCCGTTATTGTCGATATCGAGAACCGTCGACAGGACAAAGAGCAGGACCTGAACGCCCACCACGGCGGCAAAACCGCCCTTGATGTAGTACGGGTAGCGATGTTCAAAGGCGACCGCATGATCGAGCAGTTCGCGACGGTACGAATCGGAATCGAGCATGACACGCATGGCCGTGCGCAGCGAGTAGCGCTGGCGCGGCAGGTCGTTGGACTCGCAAATCATCATACCGGTCGTGGAGAGCTGTTTATCAAAGAGCAGGTTAAGGTTGAGCAGCAGCGGACGCAGCTGCAGGCCGATAAAGAGCGCCACGATCAAGAACACGCCCAGAATGCACAGGTTAAACAGGTAGTTGAACGAATACATGCCGCCGACCGTCTCGCGCAGCAGATTGATGCCGTAGGTAAAGGGCAGCAGCGGGTGCAGCCACTGGAAGAAGCCGGGCATCATCTCGATGGGGTACATGCCCGACGAACCCGGGATCTGCACGATGACGAGAATGACGCCGATAGCCTTGCCGATATGCTTAAACGTGGTGGACAGCGCATAGATGATATTGACGTAGGTGAACGAAATGGCGATGCCGCCCAGCACGAACAGCAGCGGGCTGACGCACTGCACGCCAATCACCAGATCGCCTACCGTAACGATGATGGCCTGCAACGCGCCCAGGATCACCATGAGCAACCAGCGGCCAAAGTAGCCTTGGCGCGCCGTAAAGCTGCCAACACCTTCACGGTCGACCTCGAGCTTGTAAATGGCGATGAGCACATAGCCGCCCACCCAAAGCGCCAGATTGGTGTAGAAGGGAGCGATGCCCGAGCCAAAGCTCTTGACCGGATAGATTGACTTGGACGTCAACTCAACCGGAGACGCCATGAAATCTGCCACGTCATTGACATCGACGCCCATCAGATCGGCCAGCTCGCCCATGGACTCGGAGGTCTGCAGCGCCGCGATGTCATTGGCGGCGGTTGCAAGCTTGTCCTGGACCTTGGCAAGCGAGGAATCGGTCTGGGACAGCGTGGTCTTGGCCTGGCCGAGCGTAGCGCTAAGCTGCGCCAACGTGCCGCGCGCATTTGCAAGTGTAGGTGTCATACCCGAGACGATACCGGTCAGGTCGCCCGAAACGGCAGCAAAAGAGTCGAGCGCGCTCGAGGCCTTCGGCAGCGCGTTTTGGCCCAAGTCCGTCTGGGCTTGGCCAAGGTTGGTCGCACCGGTATGAATTGCGTTATTGATAGCGTCACTGGCACCCGAAACAGCCGCTGCGTCATTCGCCATGGCGCTCGACTGCGCGGACAGACCGTCCTTGATGCTCTGAAGCTTTTCATTCTGCTCTCGAAGCAAATCGATGGTCGATACAATGCGCGCGTCAATTTCCTCGGAACCTGTCGACGTGTCATTGGCGAGAATCTCCAAGTGCCCGATAACGGCCTTATTGTGGTCGATCGTCGCTTGAAGAGACTCGAGCGAGTTGTCGATACGGGTGGTCGTAGATGTGACCGCGCCCGTCAGCTTGCCGATGGCAGCGTTCGCAGAGGCCGACGTCTTGGTGAGCGCAAGGCTGCCTTCCGAGAGCGCCTTGGAGAGCGAGGTGATGGAGTTGCCCGCCGTGGTGCGAGCTTCGCTCAGCAGGTCGTTGCCCTGGGAGATCGCCTGCGTCAGCGACGGTGCCTGGCCTTGCAAGCCGGCAAGTGCCGCATCAGCCGAGGCGATAGCGCCACTCGTCTTATCGATGGCGGCATTCATATCGCCAATCGAATCGCGCACCTCGCCCAAGGTGTCGGACGCCTCGGACACCGAACTTGCCAGCGAGTCCTGAGTCTGGGTTGCCTTGTCCTTTAAATCGACACCAGCATCCTTGGCGATACCGGCAACAGTCTTGCCTACCGTAGAGACAAATTCCGAGTTGATCTGCTCCTCGATGGTGTTTGCACCGGTATCGGTAACCTTGGGCGCAATGGCGCTCTTCTTCTCATTGACGTAGTACGTGAGCTTGGGCTGATGGTAGTTGCCGTCGAGCATCGAAACCAGGTTATCCGAGAAGTTCTTGGGAATCACGATAGCGGCATAGTACTCGCCGCTCTCGACGCCCTCCTTGGCATCGGCCGTCGAGTCGACGAACGTCCAGCCCAACTGATGATTCTCCTTGAGCTGGTCGACCACTTTGTCGCCAGCGTTGAGCTCACCCACCAAGTCGTTTTGGGTGCCTCGATCGTTGTTGGCGATAGCAATCTTGATGCCTTGGGTGTTTCCATACGGATCCCAGTTTGCCACGATGTTATACCAGGCATACAGCGAGGGAATAACGCACACGCCTAGGGTAACCACCAGGGCGACGGGGTTCACAAGCAGTCGCTTAATGTCGCGCTTAAATATCGCAAAGGACACCTTTGCATTGGATAGTTTGCTGCCGAGACTCACGCTTGGACCATCCATCCTGTCGTTAAATCGAATCGTACTATCGACAACCATTGTAGTAGGCGCTTTAACGTCTCAAAGCACAATGGTGTTGAGTTTTGCGGGTAGCAATATACTACGAAGATGAGTTAACGTACAGATGTACAGTATCCTAAATTTCAGCAGGTCACAAAACCACAACCCGCACAAATTAGCAACCCAACTATTCATTTAAGAACGTCCCCAATGACTACTTAGGACCACGAAAGCGTCGCAGGTTGAGCATAAGTCAGCGAAAACGCCCCTAAGCGAGCAAGGTGACGTGAAAGAGGAGGGAAGCGTACTTCGGTACGCGACCGACGATTGAACGTCAGATTGCCGCTTAGGGGCGTTTGCAGCGTCGAGCCGTTACGCGGTTCGTAGAACCGCGTAACTACCTAACTACATCAAGTTGCAAACAGCTGCTGCGAAGGCCACGGGGTCCTCGGGCAAAATGCCCTCGACCAGCAGGGCCTGGTCATAGAGCAGGCCGGAGTACTGCTTGATCTTGTCGGCGTCGCCCGCCTTCTGGGCAGCGACGAGCTTGGCAAAGACCGGGTGCTTGGCGTTGAGCTCGAGCACGCGCTGGCTCTTGGGCATACCGTCGGGCGCGCCCTCGGGACCCTTCTGGAGCACCTTCTCCATCTCGAGCGAAAGCGGGCCCTCGGTGGTGATGCACGCGGGAGCATCGGTCAGGCGCGCAGAGACGGCGACCTTCTCGACCTTGTCGCCGAGCACCTCCTTCATGGCGCTAAAGAGGTCCTCGTTCTCCTTGGTGGCGTCCTCGGCCTCCTTCTTCTCGTCCTCGGTCGCCAGGTCAAGATTACCGGTCGCGACGTTCTTGAGCTCCAAGTGACGATCCTCGACCTCGGGCTCAGCACCGTCGGCAACGGCCTTCTCGGCAGCCTCGCGGGCAGCATCGTCCTCGTAGATCTTGGGCATATCGGCGGCAACGTACTCACGCATGGCCTGGAACGTGAACTCATCCACATCCTGCGTCAGCAGCAGCACGTCATAGCCGCGGTCGAGCACGCCCTTTACCACGGGCATCTTGGCCAAGCGCTCACGCGAGTCGCCGGCGGCGTAGTAAATGGCCTTCTGATCCTCGGGCATGCCCTTGGCATACTCGGCCAGGGTGATCATCTTCTGCTCCTTGGCAGACCAGAACAGCAGCAAATCGGCGAGCTCATCGGCCTTCATGCCATAGCTCGAGTAGATGCCGTACTTAAGGCCGCGGCCAAAGTTCTCAAAGAACTTCTCGTAGGCCTCGCGGTTGTTGTCGCGCATATCCTCAAGGTCGGCGGTGATCTTCTTTTCCACACGCTTGGCGATGGCCTTGAGCTGACGGTTCTGCTGCAGCGTCTCGCGCGAGATGTTGAGCGACACGTCGGCGGAATCCACGACACCGCGGACAAAGTTGTAGTAGTCGGGCAGCAGGTCGTCGCACTTCTCCATGATCAGAACGTTGGAGCTGTAGAGCGCCAGGCCCTTCTCGTAGTCCTTACTGTACAGATCGAACGGCGCGCGGCCCGGCACAAACAGCAGGGCGTCATACTCGAGCGTGCCCTCAGCATGGAAGCTGATGGTGCGCGCCGGATCGTCAAAGTCGTGGAACGTGGACTTGTAGAACTCGTTGTAATCCTTCTGTTCAACGTCGGAGCTGCGCTTCTTCCAGATTGGCGTCATGGAATTGACGGTCTCGAGCTCCTGATAGTCCTCGTACTCGGGCTTGTAATCGTCGCCGGCGTCCTCGGGCTTGGGTTTCTGGCGGCTCTTGGACACCATCATCTGAATCGGGTAGCGCACATAGTTGCTGTACTGCTGAATCAGGCTCTTGAGGCCCCACTCGGTCAGGAAGCGATCGTAGGTCTCGGCCTCGCCGTCGGCATCGAGCTTCTCATTCTCGCGCAGCGTCAGGATGACATCGGTACCGTGCTCGGCGCGCTCGCCGTCTTCGATGGTGTAACCCTCAAGACCATCAGACTCCCACACGTGAGCGGTGTCCTCGCCATAGGCGCGGCTGACGACCTTCACATGGCTGGCGACCATAAAAGCCGAGTAGAAGCCCACGCCAAACTGGCCGATGATGTCGACATCCGAACCCTGCTGCTCGGCGTTTTCGGTCTTAAACTCCTCGGAGCCGGAATGGGCGATGGTGCCCAGATTGCGCTCGAGCTCCTCGGCGGTCATGCCAATACCGTTATCCGAGATGGTAATGGTGCGGGCGTCTTTATCAAAGGAGACGCGAATGGCCAGGTCGCCCTGGTCGATCTTGACGCTCGGGTCCTGCAGGCTCTTAAAGTTGAGCTTGTCGACGGCGTCGCTCGCGTTAGAGATAAGCTCGCGCAGGAAGATTTCCTTATTGGTGTAGATGGAGTTGATCATGAGGTCGAGCAGTTTTTTGCTCTCGGTCTTAAATTGACGCATGTGCAGTCCTTTCGCGCTACCCCCGTCCGCAAAAACGGCCCGGTCGCCCGAGCCGAATCGCAGACCTGCTATGTTCAGACTTAGATTTTATAACCCATTAGCGCGCATATATACATACGGAATCGAAAAACTGTATGTCCAAAAGCTCCGATGCGCCAATTGCCAAGGAGTGTCCCCCACTGCCGGCAGAAAAGGAGCGTCCCTATCTGCCATCTACGCGCTTGGCCATCCAGGCATGGGGCTGGCCCTCGTCTTCGTAATCTACCGGGGCAATTTGCGTGTAGCCCGCCTTGGCATAGAGTGGCAGCACGTATTCCTGAGCATGCAGCTTAATGAGCCTGGCACCGGCATCACGCGCGGCGGCATCACTGGCCTCGACAATCTTGCTCGCCAGACCGCGACGGCGCATGCTCGGCAGCACGGCCACGCGCCCCATAATGTAGGTCTCCCCCGCCGCGACACCTTCGTCCAAGTCGCACGCCGGCGACACCGGAGCCTCTGCGTCAGCCGCGCGCTCAAGCTCTTCGGGAAACACGCGCGAGCAACCGGCAAGCTCGCCGTCTACATAGAGCGTCACATGAATGCAGTTCGGATCCTCGTCGATAGCGTCGAACTCATTCTCGTAGCCCTGCTCGTCCATAAAAACGACGCGGCGCACCAACGCCGCGTCATCAAAGCATCCCGTCTTAAGTTGGATATCCATGCTGCCCTTTCATTCAATGCGAACGTTAGGGACAGATTTTAGCGAAAATGAGCTCCGCGCACGCTAAACTTCGCGCGAGCCTTCGCCAGGCAGTCGTAATGACCCACGTTATGGGCATCGCTCGCGATGAAGCTGTACAGGTTCTGATCGAACAGGCGCTGTGCCGGCTTTTTCTCGCGACCAAAGCGACCGCCGGCAATAAAGTCCGCCGAAGCCTGCAGCTTGCAGCCCATATCGACCAGGCGCTCCGCCACGCTTACATCCTTTTGGACGGCACGATAGCGCTCAGGATGAGCGATGATCACCTGGTAGCCACGGCACTGCAAATCGTAAATCGTGTTCTCGTACTCTCTAAACGCATACGCATCGGCATGCGTCGAAAGCTCGAGCAGAAACTCGTTGGTTCCATCGAAATGCAAGTGCTCCGCAGCATCGATACCAAGCTCAACAAGCTTTCGATGGTTGACCTCGAAGCCCATCTGGAGCGGAAAACCGTCAGCGTTATCACGCAGTAGCTCAAAGGCATCCCACATCTTGTCGTAATCAAAATAGGGATCACGGCAGTGAGGAGTGCAAACGATTCTGGTTACACCGGCCCGCTTGGCAGCCTCGAGCATCGCCAAGCTCTCATCGAGATCGGCGGCGCCGTCGTCTACACCCGGCAAGATATGGCAATGAATGTCACGCATAGGTCAGCCTTAATCAACTAAACGTTTGCTCGGTTGGTGAAGATGCCCTTTTTGGAAGTCCCCTGATCGTCGGAGCCCTTCTTCACCTTCTTACCGTCCTTGGTGTAGTAGGAGTAGTAGTACTCGCTGGTCTCGGTCTCGCAGTAGTTCATAACGGTACCGATGAGCTTGACCTTCTCGGACTTCTTAAGCTGACCGATGGCGTTGAGCGCCTCCTCGCGCTTGGTGAAATCCTCACGCACGACAAAAAGCGCACCGTCGGTCAGACTTGCGATCTCGGCAGCATCGATGAAAGTGCCGACCGGGGGAGCATCAAAGATGACGTACTGGAACTTGGCGGACAGTGCCTTTACCAGCTTGGCAAAGCGGTGAGAGACGATGATGTCGGCAGGATTGGGAATATGCGGCTCGGCATCGAGGAAGTAGAAGTTCTTCTGACCCGTCTCGACAATCGCCTGGTCAATAGAAACCTGCTCGGAAAGGACTGCATAGAGTCCGCCGCGGGAGCGGACGCCGAGCATATCGGCAAGGGACCTGCGACGCATATCAGCCTCGACCAGCAGGACGCTCTTGCCGCTGGTGGCGATAGCCTGGGCAAGGTTGATGGAAACCGTAGACTTGCCCTCGTTGGGAATCGAGGACGTAACAGTGATGGTGCGAATGGGGTCGTCCACGCTCGCAAAGCGGATGTTGGCCAGAAGGGTCTTGGCGGCATTCTGTACAACGAGCTTATCGGTGTTCTTTGCCTTAGCCATGCCTATTTACCACCTTTCATAGCCGGAATTCGGCCAACAACGGGAATACCCAGGAGCTCTTCTGCCTCTTCTGCACCGCGGATGCGGGTGTTGAGCATGTCTGCCAAAACGACATAGGCAACTGCGATAAAGATGCCCGCGAGGAACGCGACAGCAACGTACAGCATACGCTTGGGACCGCTGGGGGCTTCGGGGGTCTTAGCCTCGTCGATAACGTTGATGCTCTGGGCAGCGCCGCCGTTCTGAGCGACCGTACTCACCGAGCTGGCCATGGCCTTTGCGACCTTAGCCGTCTCTTTGGCATCGGTGCCGGTAACCGAAAGCGTAATGACACGCGTGGTGGTCTCGGAGGAAACAGACACCTTGTAGTCATCCAGATCGGTGAGGCCCAGTTCATTGGCTGCGCCGCTCTTAACGCTATCGCTATCCAGCAGCGTGGCGATATCGTTGGAAAGCATCTGACTCGCCGAGAGATCGTTGTAGTTCATCTGACCGCTATCGTCGGTCTTGGCGAGAATGTACATGCTCGTCGTCGCGGTATAGGTGTTGTCCATCGCAACGAAGGACACGATGCCCATGGCGATCGCGCAGACCACCGGAAGGGTGATGACCAGCTGAAGGTGCTTCTTCAGCAGCTGGAACAGTTCGAGAAGGGTCATGCAGCTTGCCTTTCATTTCCCCAGTTCGGATTGACAAAACTGTCCGTATGTTATCGCATCTTTTTACCGAGACCAAACTCTATACATAAGAAACAGGCTCTCCTGTAAAAATGTCGGAAGCAATCGTAAAATTGCACAACAACGCCGCACCCGAAAGTCAAATGCGGCGTCTGCATCAATATCTATGTTGTATCGCTATGCGAATGGCTAGTCCTGCTGTATGGGAAACGTCACCGTAATGGTGGTTCCCACGCCCAACTCGCTCGACAAATCGAGCGTGGCGTGATGATACAGGGCCGCATGCTTGACAATGGCAAGCCCCAGGCCGGTTCCGCCGCGTGCCTTGGACCTACTCTTGTCCACGCGATAGAACCGCTCAAATACCTTGCCCTGTTCTTCAGGCGCGATACCGATTCCCGTGTCGGCGACCGCGAGGAACGGATGGCCTTCGTCGTTGGTGCCGCACTGCAGCGTAACCGTACCGCCGGGCCGATTGTAGCGGATGGCGTTGCTTGCCAGATTATAGATGAGCTCGTCGATCAAGCGCGACACGCCTTCGATGACCACAGGCTTGGTCTCATGACTTATCGTCACATTCGCCTGACGGGCGACCTGTTCAAGACGCTGCTCGACCGCGTAGATGGCACGCGAGAGCTCAATAGGCTCCGTGGACCCAATGGGCACCGCCTCGCCCTCAGTTGCACGCTCGGCCTCGTCCAAGTTAGACAGCGTAAGGATGTCGTTGACGAGCGCCGCCAAGCGGCCTGCCTCACGATAGATGCGACCGCCAAAGTTGCGCAGGTCGTCCTCGCCCTCGACCATGCCGTTTGCGATGAGCTCGGCATAGCCCGAAATCGCCGTAAGCGGCGTCTTGAGCTCATGGGTGATATTCGCCGTGAACTCGCGGCGCATACGGTCGTTGTCCGCCAGCACCGCCATTTGGCGCTTGAGTTCCTGGCGCTGCGACTCGATACGCTCAAGCATGGGGACCATCTCGGCATAGGCGTGCTCATAGCTACGGCGTGGATGGTCCAAATCCACCTCTTGCAAAGGCGCGATGATGGCACGGGACTCGCGGCGCGCCATAAAAAACGAGAGTACCGCACCCGCTGCTGCGATAAGCAGCATCGGCGCCACCATCGACAGCAAAATCGCCGCAACGCCAGGCTGGGCCTGCGCCAAGCGGACAACCTGGCCGTTATCAAGGGCGACGGCGCGATACAGCATAATCTCGTCGAGCGTAGAGCTTGCGCGCTCCGCGGAACCCGAACCACTCTCAAAGGCCTCGATGACCTCGGGGCGATCGCCATGGTTGGGCAGTGTGGAAGGCGGCGCCTCGTTGTCGTAGGCAACCGATCCATCCTTGTTAATCAGCGTGATGCGCAAGTCCTCTCGATCGAGGCTACGCAAGAACGGGATGGGCTCCTGCTGCTCGTCGAGGGCGGCAGCAATGAGCTCGGTTTCTTGCGCCAGGTTGGCACTCGTGGCATCCGCCAAGGTGTTTTGCACAAAGAACGCACCCAGCACCGTAAACGCCACGATAACCGCCATGGCGCAGACAAAGATCGTCACAAAAACGCGGTGCGACAGCGTATGTTTTCCCTGGGGGGCGAAGACCACGGGTTACTCCTCCGATGCGGTGGCCGCGGTGTCGTCACCTTCGGCACCATCACCGGCAGAAGGCTCGGCCAAGCGGTAGCCCACGCCGCGCACGGTCTCGATGGCGCTGGCATGCTCGCCCAGTTTTTGGCGAAGCGTCTGCACGTGCACGTCAACGGTGCGCGAACCGCCGTCGAAGTCCCAGCCCCACACGCTCTGCAGCAACGACTCGCGGGTAAAGACCACGCCGGGCTTGCGCATGAGGTACTCGAGCAGGTCGAACTCGCGCAGGGTGAGCTTAAGCGACTCGCCGGCAACAGTCACCTCACGATGGCTGGGCGAGAGCACGATGTCGCCCACGCTGAGCACATCGCTTGCCTGTTTGACCATGCCGCCGCGACGCAGCAGTGCGCGGCAGCGGCTGGCGAGCTCCATGAGCGAAAACGGCTTAGTCAGGTAATCGTCGGCACCGCCATCGAGCGCCATCACCTTGTCGAGCTCGGTATCCTTGGCGGTAAGCATCATGATGGGCACCGTCGCCGTCAGGCGATCGGCACGCAGTCGACGCATAATCGCCAAGCCATCGGTATCGGGCAGCATGATGTCGAGCAGGACGGCATCGGGTACCCGTCGCGCCACGGCAGCCTTAAACTAACCGTCGCACGAACCGCCTTCGGCCTCAATCCCCTGCTTGCGCAGCGCATAGACCGTCAAATCCCTGATGTTGTCATCGTCCTCGACGTAATAGATCATGTTGAACCCCTTTGCGGCCGGCATGACCGCATCTTAACCCTAAAGGTACCTTTACTAGATGGTATCAGCCAAAACGCCCCGTCAAATAATCCGCCGTGCGCGGATCGGTCGGATTCTTGAAGAGTTGCGCGGTGGGCGCGTGCTCCGCCAGCTCACCCAGCAAAAAGAATGCGACCGAATCGGAGATACGCGCCGCCTGCTGCATATTGTGCGTAACGACCACGAGCGTGCAGGTCTCTTTGAGCTCGCAGGCCAGCTGCTCCACCACCAGCGTCGATACGGGATCGAGTGCCGAGGTCGGCTCGTCCATCAGCAGAATGTCGGGCTGCACGGCAAGTGCGCGGGCGATGCACAGGCGCTGCTGCTGGCCGCCCGAAAGACCCAGACCCGACTCTTTGAGCTTGTCCTTGGCCTCGTCCCACAGGGCGGCGCGTCGCAGGGAGTCTTCGACCAGCTCGTCGAGCACGACGCGATCGCGCACACCCATACCGCGCGGCCCATAGGCGACGTTGTCGTAGATGCTCATGGGAAACGGGTTGGGGCGCTGGAACACCATGCCCACGCGCTGGCGAAGGCGGCAGATGTCGTAGTCGCCCAGGATATCTTGACCATCGAGCGCAATCTTGCCCTCGATTCGGCAGTCCTTGATGCCGTCGTTCATGCGGTTAAAGCAGCGCAGCAACGTGGACTTTCCGCAGCCCGAAGGCCCGATGAACGAGGTAATCTGCTTGTCGCGGATCTTGATATTCACGTCCTTGAGCGCATGGTGGTCGCCATAGAACAGGTCGAGGCCCTCAACATCGATTCGCGTCGGCGAGGCGGCAAGATCCTCTGCCGTGGGGCGAGTCGCATCCCCAACCTCGCGCTCGTGCGCGGCCTCGGCCTGCGCTTTCATGAGTTCTTCAAGCTCCGTGGGCTCCACAGCCGCAGCAGCCGTCATACCGCATACCTCCACATCGATATCAATTCAGCAGTATCGATAGTAGGAATCGCGGCTCATATGCACGTGAGCGCATTGTCAAGTGTTTGTAAGGGCACGCTGGCTATGCGGCGGGCAGCTCGATGGTGAATATCGTGTGTTCGGGCGTCGATTCACATGCAACGGTACCGCCGTGCGCGCATACGATCTCCTTGGCGATGGCAAGCCCCAGTCCAGCGCCGCCGCGATTGGTCGCACGCGCCGCATCCAGGCGATAGAACTTCTCAAAGATCACCTTGAGCTTAGCCGCAGGGATGGGATCGCCCTGATTGATAAAGCGCACGCGCACGCCACCGCCGTCCCGGCGTCTGGCCTCGATCGTGATGGTCGAGCCCTCATAGCTATAGGCAATAGCGTTTTTCATGATGTTGTTGAACACGCGAGCCATTTTGTCGCCATCCACGAGCACCGTCAGGTCCTCGCGAATATCAACTTGGACTTCCTTATGCTGCTCGTTGAGGATGGGATAGAACTCGTCAGTCACCTGAGCCAGCAGCAACCCCAGATCAACATAGCCGCGCGTGAGCACGATATCGTGGAAGTCAAAGCGCGTGATATCGAAGAACTCTTCGATGAGCGTATCGAGCCGGTGCGCCTTGTCGAGCGCCACGCCCGTAAAGTGCGCACGTTGCTCAACCGGCAGCTCGGGAGCCTCTTGCAGCAGCGAAAGATAGCCCACCACACTGGCAAGCGGGGTGCGTAGGTCATGTGCCAAGTACGTGACCAAATCGTCCTTGCGATGCGACTCGTCACGCAGAGCTTGCTGCACCTTGCGCTCACGGTCACGCACGCGGTTAAGGGCGCCCTCGACCTCCAAGAAGTCGCCGTCGATGTTATCCCAGGTGTCGGGGTGATCGATCAGGCGATCTTGAATACGAGCGGCCAGCACACAATCGGCATGCTGCTCGCCCTGCTCGTAGCCCTGGTAGTACAGGGCGCGGCCACACAAGAACAGCACGCACGCGGCAAGCGCCAGCACAAAGCCAAGCATGTTGAATACAAAGCCGGCATCGAACAGCACCGGCCCTTCGATGCCGCCGAGCGCCATGGCGCCAATCGCCAACGTCATGGCCCACGCGGCGCCGCCAATCACCACGCAGCGGCACACGATCTCAAATCGATCGATCAGCAAAAAGCCGACAAGCAGCACCGCCAAGATTCCGACGATGTTGTCGATGCCAATCAGCAGCAGGCTCAGCAAAAAGAGCAGCACCGTTGCAAGCGCGCGGTTGTCGACGACCGACCTCACGTATTCAAAGAGCCGATCGGGCACCTCGAACGCTTGCCTATCGTCTTTTGTCATATCAAGATCCTCACAAGCGAAAAGCGTTATTCGATGATGTAGCCGACGCCCCAGACGTTTTTGATAAAGCGTGGCTTTTGTGCGTCGTCGCCGATCTTTTCACGCAAGTGGCGAATATGCACCATCACCGTATTGTTGGAGCCGGGCATAAAGTCCTCGTTCCACACCGCGCGGAACAGGTCCTCCACGGCCACCACGCTGCCGCGATGCTCGACCAGATACAGCAAGATTGAATACTCGGTGGGCGTGAGGCGAACCGGTGAACCGTCCACTGTCACGGAACGAGCATCGCGGTTGATCTCCAGTCCGTCGAGCTGGATGGTCGGCGACTCGGCCACCTGCGAGCGGCTACCGTAGCTGGTGTAGCGGCGAAGCTGAGCGTGCACGCGCGCGATGAGCTCCAGCGGACGGAACGGCTTAACCACGTAATCGTCCGCGCCAAGCGAAAGGCCCTCGATCTTGTCTTGCTGGGCATCGCGCGCCGTCAGCATGATCACGGGATAGGTATGGCTGGAACGGATCGTACGCAGCAGCTCAAACCCATCGATATCGGGCAGCATGACATCCAGCAGCGCCAGATCAAACTCCTGCTCCAAAATCGCCTTGGCAGCATCGGCCCCGCTATAGGCAATCTGGACATCAAAGCCCTCTTTTGTAAGGTAGATACCAACCAAGTCGGCGATGGCCTTCTCGTCATCAACTACCAAAATGCGCTCGTTCATGCGTGCTCCTCTCGCGCTCCATTATGCCCGAGGCGACGCACGCCACACACAACAAGCGTGGGTGATTAAGTCGGCCTTAAGCACCCTTGTGCCCGTTCGGGTGCGGATGTGGGCCAAGCTCGCACGCGATGATCGCCGACGCCAGCAAACGCTATACTCAAGTATCAGAAGAGACAATACAGACGAAACCGCAAACTGAGACGACACTCCGCGCATAAGAA
>UQIS01000023.1 GCA_900541245.1 uncultured Collinsella sp. | reverse complement strand
GTCCGGCGCGCCGCGCATAGCTCGAGGTGTCTGCGAGAAAGCACGCTCTATCGTGCGGTCGACCAGGGCCTCGTCAAGATCGCCTGCGACCGCGCCGGGCACTGCATCGCGATCACTGGGGCTCGTCCGTTCATACGATGACAAGGACAGGACCTCAGTCGACGAAAGCGGAACATCTTTGTCATCGATGCGTTTGTAGCTGCCGCCTTGAGCGCCCCGCTCTATGACATAACAAGGCTTGCTCGACGGGTCGAGCTCCTCAATCGTGATGACCAGAACCACGGTGCCCTGGAGCTCCACGCGTTCAATGGTGTATTTGGGCGGATTGGCCAGTTTTCCGCGACCGCCGGCATCACCCATGCCCGCTACGAATTGGTTGAGCACCTTCTCGGTCTCAAAGTTCTCAACCGGGACAAAGCCCGCGCGCTCGCTCACGCCGAGCACGATAATTCCGCCAGCGGTATTCGCGAATGCGCTAACCGTTTCCCATACGTCGCGGGAAAGCGTCGTGGCGCTCTCCTTGACCTCGACGTTAAGATCGTCCGAGCCCATGCGCCTTAAAGACTCGAGCAGACCGGTCAGCTCGTTTTCGTTCATCTGCATGTCCTTTCGCTTGGTTCTGCGAAGAATGCCGCGAATGGATTTCCTTCGTCTCTCAGTTATCTCTCGTAATTATCTCTCATCTTTCTGTTATCTCTCATATTAGAGATGAGTGAGAGATAAAAGATAAGATGTCTGCCATCTGTTTCATATAAACATGTTTTTGCTGGTAGAACAATCGGTATTGAGATAATACCATGATTGCTTGTCTCTTTGCTGCTCAGTTATCTCTCATATTTATCTCTCGTCTTTCTGTTATCTCTCATATTAGAGACGAATGAGAGATGAGAGATGTGCGGGCGGCGGATGAGCGTGGATTTTGGACGGTCGGGAAATGAGGGTGGATATTTGGACGGTTTTTGGGTGTTTTGAGGCTGATTCCGTCCGAAAATCCACTCTCATTCGATAGGCGTCCGAAAATCCACGCTCATCCGGCAGATTGGTCGAGGGCCCCATATGGGTATACTCTCGAAGATTCGACTCGATTCGCCCCCGCTGGGGCGTCAAAGGAGACTGCATATGCCCACCACCTCAACCGACCCGCGCGCCGCTGCCGCCGCGCTGCTGGTGCCCGGCACCACCTGCCACGGCTTTGCCGTCGAGCGCTGCGAGACCGTGCCCGAGCTCGACTCGGACGCCTACGTACTGCGCCACACCGCCTCGGGCGCTCGCCTGCTGTATCTGTCATGCGACGACGAAAACAAGGCCTTTGCCATTGGCTTTAAGACGCCGCCGGCCGATTCCACCGGCGTGTTTCATATTCTTGAGCACTCGGTGCTGTGCGGATCGGCCAAGTTCCCCGTCAAGGAGCCATTCGTCGATCTGATCAAGAGCTCCATGCAGACGTTCCTCAACGCCATGACCTACCCCGACAAAACCATCTACCCCGTTGCCACCACCAACGAGCAGGACCTGTACAACCTGATGGACGTGTACCTGGACGCGGTATTCAACCCGGCCATCTACACCAAGCCCACCATTTTTGAGCAGGAGGGCTGGCACTACGAGCTGGACCTGCCGGAGGGCGCCGAGGGCGAGGGCGGCGACAGCTCCGCGAGCCTGCACGAGGGCACGCTGCGCTATAACGGCGTGGTGTTCAACGAAATGAAGGGCGCGCTGTCCGACCCCATGAGCGTGCTGGACGACGCCGTCAACGCCGCGCTCTATCCCGACACCGCCTATGCGCACGAGAGTGGCGGCGACCCGCGCGCGATTCCCGCGCTCACCTACGAGCAGTTCCTGGACACGCACGCGCGCCACTACAATCCTTCCAACTCTTACATCACGCTCTACGGCGACCTGGACGTGGACCGCGCGCTGGCCTTTTTGGACGAGCGCTATCTGTCGCAGCCGAGTGCCGCGAGCCGCCGCATGGACGCTGCCGTTGCCGCCGGCGAGGACCCGTCCGCGCTGGCGCCCAATCCACTGGACGTGCAGGCGCCTGTGACCTGCGAGTATAGGCGCGTCGAGATGGCCACCACGCCCGAGAACGCCCTGGTAGGCCTGGGCCTGGTGCTGGGCAGCGCGCTCGACCGCAAGCGAACGATCGCAGCGGACATCCTGTTCGAAGCGCTACTGGGCTCCAATGAGGCGCCGGTTAAGAAGGCCATTCTGGCCGCCGGCCTGGGCGGCAACGTGGTGAGCTACACCGCGGCCGAAAGCCTGCAGCCCTACGAACTCATCATGCTGCAAAACGCGCAGCCCGGCGTGGCGCGCGAGCTGCGCCGCGTGTTCCAGGACGCCTGCCGCGACCTGTGCGAACATGGCGTTCCGCGCGAGCGCCTGGAAGCCATCATCAGCAGCAACGAGTACGACCTGCGCCAGCGCGACTATGGCATCGCCGACGGCGTGGCCATTGCGTGCGACGCGCTGAGCACGTGGCTCTACGATGACGACGCTGCGACGCTGGCGCTCAAGTATGGCCCGGTGTACGAGGAGCTGCGCGGCGAGCTGAACGGTAGCTACTTTGAGGACCTGCTGCGCGAGCTCGTGCTCCAGAACGACCATATGGCGCTGGTCGAGCTGGTGCCGGTGGACGCCGCCGAGGGCGCGGAGGGTGCCGAGGCCGCCGAGCTGGCTGCAAAGCGCGATGCCATGACCGATGTCGAGCTGGCGGACGTGGTCGAGCGCACAGCCGCGCTGCGTGCCGCGCAGGAAGCCGAGGACACGCCCGCGGCCAAGGCCACGCTGCCGCGCCTGCACGTTTCCGACATTGGCGAGGCGCGCTCCGAGCCGCCGCTGGTCGTGGATACGACTGCGCCTATCCCCTGCCTGCGCCACGGCATCCCCACCAACCGTCTGGCCTACGCCATGCAGTATTTCGACCTGAGCTGCGCCGCATTTGAGGACCTGCCCTACGTAACGCTGCTCTGCCGCCTACTCAAGCAGCTGCCTACGCGCGAGCATTCGGCCGAGGAACTCGACAACCTGCTCGCCGGCAAGCTGGGCTTCTTGAGCTTTACGACCGAGGTCATGACGCAGCCCGACGTGGACGGCGTGCGCCCCTACCTGCTGGTGAGCGCCGGCGCCCTGTCCGAAAAGATCGACGCGCTGGCGAGCCTGCCGCGCGAGGTGTGGTCGAGCACGCTGTTGCTCGATGCTGACGCCGACCGCGTGCGCGACGTGCTCACGCAGATTCGCATTGGGCTTGAGCAGGGCTTTATCAACAACGGCCACTCGGCGGCGCTGGGTCGCGCGATGAGCTACAGCTCGCCTTCGGCCGTGGTGCGCGAGCAGCTTTCGGGCGTGGACTTCTACCTGTTCCTGCGCGATCTGCTCGAGCACTTTGACGAGCGCCTGGACGGCCTGCGTGCCAAGCTTGCCGAGCTGGCAGGCCGCATCTTTGTGGCCGATGGCTGCATGGCGAGCTTTACCGGCAGCGACGAGGACTTCAATGCGTACTGGGATGCCGCGGGCGACCTGGGGCTTGGCGCGGGCGACGGCGCCGATGCCGGCCGCAACGCGCTCGTGGTGCCGGAGCCGCGCGACCGTCACGAGGCTTTCGTCATCCCCAGCGACATCTGCTTTGCGGCGCGCGCGTGCGATCCGCGCCGTCTGGGCATTGACGTGACGGGCGCTTGGGCCGTGGCTGCCAACGCGCTCTCCTACGACTACCTGTGGAACGAGATCCGCGTGAAGGGCGGTGCGTACGGCTGCGGATTCCGCGCTGCTGGCGAGCGCCAGACGGCGTTCTACACCTACCGCGACCCGGCAATCGACCCCTCGATTGAGCGCGTGGCGCGCGCAGGCGAATGGCTCGGCAGCTTTGAGCCCGACGAGGCCGCCTTCGAGGGCTTTATCGTGAGCTGCGTGAGCGGCATGGACGCGCCCGTGAAGCCGTACGCGCTCACCAAGCGCCGCAATACGACCTACCTGGCTGGGCTCGATCCGCACGCGCGCGAGGAGCGTCGCGCCCAGATGCTCGCGGCCACACCCGCTGAGCTGCGCTCGCTCGGCGCCGACGTGACGCGCATCGCAGCCGCGTCGCCCACCTGCGTCTTTGGCGGCCGAGACGTCATCGCCAAGAGCAACGCCGGCTTTAACGTCATCGACCTGATGGGCTAACGCACAAAGGTAGATTTTTGGGACATGCCTAAAAATCTACCTTTTCTTTTTCGCCGCTTGGGCGGGGCAGCTCAGCCCGTCCCACCAGTTTTGTCTCGATCTGTAACATCTAGGCGGCAATATCGGCTCCAGATGTTACAGATCGAGACGTTTCCGAATGGCGCCGGCTCTTTGTCTCGATCTGTAACAGCTAGGCCCATTTTTGCCGAGTTACTGTTACAGATCGAGACAAACCGCCGCAGACACCCGCCCTTCAGCAAAAACCACCCAAAGGTGTCTGTCCCTTTGGGTGGTTTGCGAGTGGGCTGCTATTTGATAAACGGGTTCAGTCTGGCCGCCAGCGGATCGAGCTTGTACATGGTTACAAAGCATTCGCGACCATAGTCGGAGTCGTTGCTCCAGCTACCCTGGTCGACGTTGTACTCTGCATCCAGACGAATCCACTCCTCCGGCTTGTTCTTCTCGTGCTTGCTGCAGAAGTAGCGCTGGTACTCGACCTCGTGCTCAAACTCAAACTCGACATCCGAACCGCGGCCGGCATACTCGTCGACCGACGTCAGATTGCCGTGCTCGTCGTAATAGAACTCCGCATAGCCGCCGCGCTCGGAATCGATCCTGTCGAGCTTTCCGTCGCTGTACGAATAATCCACCGCTGCGTACGAGTTCAGCGAGCCGTAGTCGTTGCCGTGCGAGTCATATGCCACAGGCGAGATACGCGAAATGTTGCCGTCCTTGTCATACTCGTAGCCCGCGGTAATCGTCCACGTAGTTCCCACCGTGTCGCCCTGGCAGTCCAGCGTAAAGGACGTCACGCGATCCTTGTCGTATCCGTACGAATACACGACCGTCCGAGGATTGGCCGGGCTGGTATCGGTGTTGGTCACCATGTTGCCGTCCTGGTAGACATACGTGCTCGCGCTCTCGCCGTAACCCGCATGGGTCGTCTTATTGATCAGGTTTCCGTCCGCGTCGTAGGTAAACGTCGTGGTGCTCGACGAATCGCTAATGTCGGCATCACAGTCGATGCGCGTGACGTTACCGTCGGCGTCGTACGTAAACGTGTTGACGTTCTCGTAACCGCCCGCCAGATCTTCCTCAATCTCCGAAATGCGATGCGACTCATCGTGCTCGACGCTGTAACTTACGCCGCCACCTTGCTTGACGGCAGACGTGAAGCCCGTGACGTAACCGTTCTCGTCACGCTCGATCTCGTAGATATCGCCATACTGGTCCGATTTATCGGTACCCTCGTAGGACACCGGCAGCCACAGCTCGTCAAGCTGCGTGTCCTTAATGCCGCTAACCTTCGTATCCTGCGGCAATTCCAACGTGGTGAGCTTCTTTTTGCCCGAAAGATCGACGCTTTTGAGCTCTCCGGCATTTGGAAGGTCGAGCTTCTCGATGTTGTCGCAACCGTCCAGGTTAACGATGGTGACGTTGCTCGCCGAGTTAAGCTCGACGGTCTTAAGGTCTCCGCAGCCCGAAAGGTCCAGGTTAACGAGCTTGTCCCCGCCATATTCCACACTGGTAACGTTGGGGAACACCTTGCCCAGGCCCTGCGTCGATGCGATGCCGTCCAACTCGACCGATGTCACCGCCTTGGCCTCGTCGCGTGAGATGCGGCCGTCACCGTTAGTGTCGTACTTGGTCGAGACAAGCGCACGCATGCCGCTGTCCGGAAAGGTTTTCTCGTCGATAGGCGTGGTCGCGATCTGGGTGAAGTAGAACAGCGCTCCCCCGCCGACACCCGCCGCCACGGCAAGTGCCGCGGCGAGAGCAATGAGGGGCTTCTTGGAACGCTTGCGCCGCGCGGGCTGCTGCACGGGCACGTATTGCTGAGGAGCGGGCGCGGCAGGCTGGGGTTGCTGCGTGGCCGCGACCTGGTCGGGTGCTACGGGCGCGCCGCATACGGGGCAAAAGAGGGCGTCGTCGACAAGCGGCGTGCCACACGAGCGACAAAACATGGCGGGCTCCTTTCGGTTCATTCCTTCCACCATGAAGGTAAACCCAAAGCCGCAGCCCTTGTTGCGCAACATTCAGCCCAAACCACCGCAAAGGGGCGCAGTTCACAGGTGCCTTTGTGCTGGTTCGAACACTTGTTCTATACGTACACATGTTCTATAATAGGGATGCTTGCATCGGACTTAAATTGCAACTAGGATATAGTTGCAGAATGTGAGGCGGGATGACTCGGACCGATAAACTCATCGCCCAACTGCTTAGCTGCCCTTCGACGTATCGGTATACCGATTTTTTAAAAGTCATGGCTTCATATGGCTTTGAAATGGACAACAAAGGCAAGACATCCGGATCGCGCGTTCGCTTCTACAGGCCATCAGATGGCAGGATATTCGTAATGCACGCGCCACATCCATCTGACGAATTGACAGCGGGGACCATTCGAAACATCGTTCGATTTCTGCAAGATGTCGGAGGTAGTCATGAGTAACGTTTTAACATACAAGGGTTATTTCGCCCCAGTCGAGTTCGATGCCGAACAGCATGTGCTAACAGGTATGGTCACCGGCATTAGGGACGCAATCGTATTTGAAGGCTCCACGGCTGAAGAAGTGGAGCAATGCTTCCACGACGCCGTCGACGATTACCTTGAGTTTTGCGCCGAGAAGGGCAAGGAACCCGAGCGGGCTTTTAAAGGGTCGTTCAACGTAAGAACGGGCTCTGAGCTCCACAAGCAAGCAGCGCTGGCAGCGGCAAAGAAGGGTGAGTCACTCAATAAGTTTGTGACCGAAGCAATCGCTGCGGCGTTATAGCATTAACGCATAGGCCCAAACAACCACAAAGGGCGCAGTTCACAGGCATATTTGCGGTGACTTTACTGCCCATATCGCGTTTGCCCAGAAAAAACCTGCCAAAATAAACCTGTCCCTTTTTGGCAGGTTTGGGAGATGAGGCCGGGATGGATAAGGCTGAGTTGCGGCGGGCGGTGATTGCCCGGCGCAATGCTATTGATTTGGATGTTCGGGCGGCAAAGTCCGCCGCTATCTGCGCGCGGCTTGTTGAGCTGATGGAGCCCAGCGGCGCTGCGGGCCAACGCACCGTTGCCGTCTATGCCGCGATGGGTTCCGAGGTCGACCCAGCCGCGTTTGCCGCCGCGGCCGTCGCGCGTGGCTGGCGCGTAGCTTATCCGTGCATGCTCTCGGCAAGCGACGCCGCCGCATGCGGCCAGCGCATGTGCATGCGGGCAGTCTCTGCCGGCGATGCGTCCGAGGCCCCGTTTATCGCCCACCCTACGCGGGCCTTCGCAGCCACGGACGTCGACAGCGACCACTTCCCCATCGTGCCCGCCAAGGCTCTCGACATGATTATCGTGCCGCTCGTAGCTTTCGACCGCACCGACACGCGCCTGGGCTACGGCGGAGGCTGCTACGACCGCTACCTGCCCATGCTCTCGCCCGCATGCCAAATCGTCGGCATCGCCTTTGACGAACAGCGTGTCGACCACGTTCCCACCGACGCCCACGATCTGTCGCTGCCCAACATCGTCAGCGCCTAAATGCCAGCGTACCTCCCGACAGCCTAGTGCTCCTCGCCGGCGCGGGCCAGGTCGTAGGGCGTGGTCTGGTAGACGTAGTAGTTGAGCCAGTTGGTGTAGAGCAACTGAGCCTGGCTGCGCCAGACGTTGCGCGGCTCGGCCGAGGGGTCGTCACCTGGGAAGTAATGCGCCGGCACCTCCGGGTTGAGTCCGCGTTTCACGTCACGCTCGTACTCCAGACGCAGCGTGTCGGTATCGTACTCGGGATGGCCAAAGACAAAGAAGCGGCGGCTGTCGGTCGACTTGACGATGTACAGGCCCACCTCGTCAGACACGGCCACGACCTCGAGCTGCGGCTCGGCCTCCACGTCCTCGCGGCGCACATCGGTGTTGCGCGAATGCACGGCATAGAAACGGTCGTCAAAGCCGCGGACCAGCGGGCTTTGCGGCTTCACCAGATAATGCTCGAACACGCCGCTCGCCTTTGCCGGCAGGTCGTGCTTCTGAATACCGTAGTGATGATACAGGCCCGCCTGCGCGCCCCAACAAATGTGCAGCGTAGAGTGCACGTGCGTGGTGGACCAATCCATGATCTGACAGAGCTCGGGCCAGTAGTCGACCTCTTCGAACGGCATCTGCTCCACCGGCGCGCCCGTGATGATCAGGCCGTCATAGTGGATGTCGCGGATGTCGTCGAACGTGCGGTAGAACGTCTCCAGGTGGCCAGCGCTCACGTGCGTGGCCTCGTGCGTTTTGGTGCGCAGCAGGTCCACCTCCACCTGCAGCGGCGTGTTGGAGAGCTTGCGCATGATTTGCGTCTCGGTGGCGATCTTGGTGGGCATGAGGTTGAGGATGAGCACGCGCAGCGGGCGGATGTCCTGGTGCAGCGCGCGGTACTCGGTCATGACAAAGATGTTCTCGCTCTCGAGCTGCGCGGCGGCAGGGAGGGCGTCGGGAATGCGAATGGGCATGGATGCTCCTAACGAGTCAGTTGCAGCTATGGTACAACGACCGGCCCCATCCGCGCGAGCACATCGCCCAGCGATGCCGTCAGCGGCCCAAATCACCCCAAAAGTAGAGATTAGGGCATGTCCCAAAAATCTACGGCGCTTTAGTCTAGCAAAGTGGCAGCAGGACGCTACAATGATTCGACGCGAAAAACTCGGCCGAAAGGATACATATATGTACCAGACGCGTAAGATCGGTGTGGTCGGCCAGGGCCACGTAGGAGCACATGTTGCCAACAGTCTGCTCATGCAGGGCATTGCCGATGAGCTGTACCTGTGCGATATCAACGAGGCCAAGGTGACGTCCGAGGTCCAGGACCTGCGCGACTCCCTTTCGTTTGTCCCGTACAACACCAAGATCGTCAACTGCTACGACCACTACGAGGAGCTGGCCTGCTGTGACGTCATCGTCAACGCCGCCGGCAAGGTTGCGCTGGCTGCCGGCAACCGCGACGGCGAGCTGTTCTTTACCACCGACGCCGCCCGCACCTTTGCCAAGCGCATCGTCGACGCCGGCTTTGACGGCATCTTCGTGAGCATCTCCAACCCCTGCGACGTCGTGTGCACCGAGCTGTGGCACCTGACCGGCTACGATCCCAAGAAGATCATCGGCTCGGGCTGCGGCCTGGACTCCGCCCGCCTGCGCACCGAGATCTCCAAGAAGGTCGGCGTGAGTCCCAAGTCCATCGACGCCTACATGATCGGCGAGCACGGCTTTAGCCAGCTTGCCGCCTTTAAGTCCGCGACCATCGCCGGCAAGAGCCTTAACGAGCTTCAGGCCGAGAACCCTGACAAGTACGCCTTTGACCACATGGAGGTCGAGGAACTCGCACGCAAGGGCGGCTACGTAACCTACCAGGGCAAGCAGTGCACCGAGTACGCCGTTGCCAACTCCGCCGCGCGCGTCTGCGCCGCTGTGTTACACAACGAGCATGCCGTGCTTTCGGCCTCCACGCTTATGACCGGCCAGTATGGCGAGGAGGGCATCTTTACCTCCCTGCCGTGCGTGATCGGTGCCGAGGGCGTCGAGGAGGTCTACACGCTCGACCTGTCCGAGCACGAGCTCGAGGGCTTCCACAAGAGCTGCCAGCACATCCGCGATAACATCGCCCAGCTCGACTGGTGGGATGCCGAGACCTACGACGCAAAGTAGGCCGCTGGCTGCCGCAACCTTGCGAATCGAAGGTGAATACTTTTCCGCGAAGTGAACGAGCAAAAACGAGCCCCCGAAGCATCGTCACTTTTCAGACGCCGTTTCCTGCGGTTTCGCTGAGTTTTTCCTGCAGTTTTGGCGTCAAAAAGTGTGGATGCTTCGGGGGTCCAAAATAGGTCGTTCACTTCGCGGAAAAGTATTCACCTTCGTTTTTCGCGCAGACACGGATCCGGCCGCCGCAACGCAAAACGGGACCCGCGCGCAGCGCAGACCCCGTCGTAAGAGGTTATTCCCGGTATATTAGTACTGCTCGATGCCCATGTAGCGACGAACCTCGGGGCTGTGGTCGAAGACCTTGCCGCGGGCGGCGCGCAGCTCGCAGCTCATGTTGTAGAAGAAGATCGGCTCCAAGTACGAACGCACACTGGCGGGCACGTCGCCCACGCCGTACTCAAGCGCGTCGAGCACCATAATCGTATCGGTATGCGTGTTGAGGAACGCAAGAGCGCGCTCCTCCATGGGGCGGCACTCGCCCGCGCCAAGCTGCACAAAGTAGAACACGCCGGGCTCGGTGGCCTCGAAGGGACCGTGGAAATACTCGCCGGAGTGGATGTAGCAGCAGTGCTGCCACTGCATCTCCATGAGCGAGCAGATGGCCATGGCGTAGGTCTGGCTAAAGTTGGGTCCGGAGCCCAGGATATAGAAGAACTTATGCTGCTGGCAGAGCTCGGCAAAACGGGCGCCCAGCTCGGCGTTGACCTTCTCGCGAGCAGCGGGCAGCAGGGCATCCATCTGCTTAAGGCCGGCGTACATGTCGGCAAGCGCCTCGTAACCCTCCTGCTGGTCGAGCAGCTCGGCAGCCATCAGGGCGCCGATGCCCTGCGGGACCTCGGCCTGCGGCACGCCTTCGCCCCACGGATAGACCCAGGTGGTCCACTTGCCGTTGTCGATCTTGGAGCCCTCGCAGTCGGTCATGGCGACGACCTCGGCGCCGGCAGCCAACGCCATCTCGCAGCCGTCGACGACCTCCTGCGTGTTGCCGCTGTGGCTGCAGGCGATGACGAGCGACTTCTCACCAAGACTCTTGGGAGCCATCAGGCAAAACTCGCGCGCCGTGTAGACCGTCGAGGTAAACGTGGTGGCCTCGCGCTTGAGCAGTTCGTTAGCCGGCATGAGGTCGATCATCGAACCGCCGCAGGCGATCCAAAAGACGTTCTCGACCTTACCCTTGCGCTCGATAATTTCCTGAATCAGATCGTGTGCGTTCATGCTGAAGCTCCTCCTTGTGTGGCGGCTTTTGGCGACGGCTGCTCGTACCTGCTGTCGTTCTATGTTGTCCTATTTATAACACGTGTAACAACGCCCGTGAAGTCATCCCGGCAAATTTGTTCTATGTTGTTCTATCTGTGGACGTTAGATGTCGAAGACGTAGCGCGAGCCCACGATCTTTTGGCGGCCGAGCAGTAGAGGGCGCCCGCCGGCGTCGGTAAAGTAGGCCTCCATATAGAAGAGCGGCTCACCGACCGGCACCTCCAGCAGCGGGGCCGTTTGGGCATCGGCAAGCGCAATCTCCACGGTGCAGGGGTCGGACTTGAGCGGCGCGCGACCCGAATGCTCGGCGACGAGCGCAAAGATTGAGTTATCGGTGAGGTCCTTGTCGGCCAGCGTCTGCAGGTAGGGATGGTCGGCGAGCACAAAGGCATTGTTCTCTAGCATGACGGGAATGCCGTCGGCCGTACGCACGCGCTCGACCACGATAAGCTCGCAGCCGGGCTCCACGCCAAAGAACGCCGCATCTTCGTGCGTCGCCGCGACCACCGTGCGCGACACCAGACGCGCACCCGGCACCATGTCGTTGGCAGCACAACCCTCAGTAAAGCTCTGGACGTCACCCTTCTGGCGAATCTTGCGCTTGAGCTTGGGCGCACACACAAAGGTGCCCCTCCCCTGCTGGCGGTTGAGATACCCCGCGCGCGACAGCTCCTCGATGGCACGGCGCACGGTGATGCGTCCCACGCCGTAAGACTTCGCGAGCTCCATCTCGGAAGGAATGCGCGAGCCGGCCACGTACACGCCGCGCGCGATCTCGCCCTTCAGATCGTCCATAACCTGCTGGTACAGCGGCACGGCGGACACGTCAGCGCGGCCGGTTTTATCGTCGAATGCCATCGTTACGCTCCATCCCGTGCATGCTCGGACTCAAACTCTTCAATCGCCGCCATAAACTGCTCGCCAAAGGCGTCGGCCTTTTTCTCGCCAATGCCGTTGACCTGGATCAGCTCGTCGCGCGTCTGCGGGCGCAGGCGGCACAGGCCGCGCAGGGCCTTGTCGGAAAAGACCATATACGGCGCCATCTCCAGCTCCGCAGAGATCTCCTTGCGGAGGGCACGCAGGCGCTCGAACAGCTCAGCATCGTCGCCAACGCGCGGGCGCTGGTCCAGCTCGGCTTCCTCGCGCAGCAGATCCACCGCACGGCGGGCGCGGGCCGAGGCCTTGCGCTTGGACGCACGACGCTTAACGGTAAAGGCAAACGCCTCATCCTCGACCTCGCCAGCACGCGGGCCCAGCCCCACGACCGGGTATTGCCCCTGCGAGGTTGCCAAATAACCGCGGCCGCACAGCTGCCCGATGATGTCCTTAATGCGTCCGACCGACTCACTCGACAGCTCACCATAGCCGCAGTCCTCGTCCAAATGCATCTGGCGAATGCGCTCGGTGTTGCCGCCGTGAAGCACATCGGCGATGAGCGACTTGCCAAAGCGCATGGGACGCGTGGCCACATAACGCACGGCGGCACGGGCCATATCGGTGACGTCCTCGACCTCGAACTGCGTGAGACAGTTGCTGCAGTTGCCGCAGCCCTCGGCGTCGTCTGCCGTGCCGCCCGCGGCGGCTGCCGCATGCTCGGCCGCGGCCTCGTCGCCAAAGTAGCGCAGCATGTATTCGCGCAGGCAGCCGGTGGTATTGCAGTAGCCCTCCATCTGGCTGAGCAGACGATAACGGTTCTGGAGCGCCCACGCGCGCTGCTCGTCATCGAGCGCCTCGTCGGCAGCATCGCCGCGATCGATCAGAAAGCGGCGCATGCGAAAATCGTTACCGTTCCACAGCAAGTGACAGCTGGCCGGATCGCCATCGCGGCCAGCGCGGCCCGCCTCTTGGTAGTATGCCTCGATGCTCTCGGGCACGTTGTTGTGGATGACGTAGCGCACGTTGGGCTTATCGATGCCCATTCCAAAGGCGTTGGTGGCAACCATCACCTGAATGTCGTCGTCGATAAAGGCACGCTGGCTCTGGCGACGGGCGTCGTTGCCCATGCCGGCATGGTAGCGGCCAACGCGAATGCCGCTGGGGCCCAGTGCCTCGGCAAGCTCCGCGGCCAGCGCGTCAACCGTCTTGCGGGTCGAGCAATACACGATGCCGCTCTCGCTCGAATGCGCGATCACGTAGTCGCGCACCCAGGCGGTCTTGGCCTTGTCGCCCATCTCCTCGCAGCCAAAGTAGAGGTTCTTGCGATCGAAGCCCGTCACCACCGTCGCGGGGTTTTGCAGGCCGAGCATCTGCTGAATGTCCGCACGCACGCGCTCGGTCGCCGTGGCGGTAAAGGCCGCCACGATGGGGCGCCGCGGCAGCGAATCGATAAACTCGCGAATCTGCAGGTAGGCGGGGCGGAAATCCTGGCCCCACTGGCTCACGCAGTGAGCCTCGTCAATGGCCACGAGCGGAACGCCAATGCCGCCTTCGGCCGCAGCTTCCTGCGCAAAGGCCAGAAAGCGCGGCTCGAGCAGGCGCTCGGGCGCCACATACATAAGCTGATAGCGGCCCTCGCGCGCCCGCTTGAGCACGGTGTTTTGCTGGGCCGGAGTAAGACTGGAGTTGAGATAGCTGGGTCGCGCACCCGCCGCGAGCAGCGCGCGGGTCTGGTCCTCCATAAGCGACAGCAGCGGACTCACCACAAAGGTGATGCCGGGCAGCATAAGCGCGGGCACCTGGTAGCAAATGGACTTGCCGGCGCCCGTGGGCATAACACCCAGCGCATCGCGACCGGCAAGAATCGCATCGACCATGCGATCCTGCCCCGGGCGAAACGAGGTGTAGCCAAAATAGGCGCCGAGCGTGTCGAGCGCCATCTGCTGCATGCTATCGGTCATGGTTTCCTAACGTCAGAATCATCTGCCGCCGATTATACGCCGCCACGCGGACCTGTGCCGCACGGCTGCCGGCCACGCTCATTCTGCGGGTAGTCATTGGGGACGTTCTTGAATGACTGGCCGTTTAAGAACGTCCCCAACGACTAGTCTCTTGACAAGCGCGGAAACGTCGCTGGCTGGGTATGGGTCAGCGAAAACGCCCCTAAGCGAGCAAGGTGACGTGAAAGAGGAGGGAAGCGTACTTCGGTACGCGACCGACGATTGAACGTCAGATTGCCGCTTAGGGGCGTTTGCAGCGTCGAGCCGTTACGCGGTTTGGTAAAACCGCGTAACTTACATGACCATAACGTAGCGCGATCCCACGTAGTACTGCTTACCCATCAAAACCGGCTCGTCATCGGGACCGGTAAAGCCGGCACGCAGGTTGAGCAGCGGATCGTGCGGAGCAATGCCCAGCTCGGCCGCCTGCTCGGCGTTAGCTCGAACGGCCTCGACCGTACGGTAGCCAACCGAGACAATCGGCGTTCCGCCAACACGCTCGACCTCGGCAAAAATCGACTTGTCCTCAAGATCGGCCGTCAACAGCTCACGGTAGGCGTCAAACGGCACAAAGATGTTCTCCTCAAAGATGGGCTCGCCGTCGGCCGTACGCACGCGCTTGATATGCAGCAGCAGCGCATCCTTCTGCAGGCCAAAGAACTCCATCTCGTTTTGGCGCGCCGGCACAATCTGGCGATCGACCACATGTGCACCGGCCTTCATGCCGTTGTTGGCACACAGCGCGGTAAACGTCTGCAGCGTCGAGGCGTGGAACTGGCGATTGATGTGCGGCGTGGAAACAAAGGTGCCGCGGCCCTGCTGCTTAACCAGGTAGCCATCGGAGCACAGCTCCTCGACGGCGCGGCGCACCGTGATGCGGCTCACCTCGTACTGCTCGGCTAGTTCAAGCTCGGACGGAATACGCTCCTTGGGTGCATAAACACCTTTCTCGATCGCATCCTTGATTTCGTCATAAATCTGCTGGTAAAGCGGTGCATTTTTGGGCGCAGGCATATCTGATCACTCTTATCAAAATAGCTAAATTTCTCATACGTATATAACGTCTAGTTTCATGTTACCTCATATTGATAAAACGATACACCCTCCCTACCAAAAAGCGACAGCTTCATTTTGGTAGGTTTTATCTGGGCAAACGAGAGCCCTCGAAAGCAACGGGGCTTTCGGGGGGCTCGTTCGGATGGGTTGCGCAGGACCGGCAAAATGCCAATACCCTACTTGCCGTCGTCCTGCTGCAGGCTGTCCTGTTCGCTGGGGCGCGCCTGCCTGCTGGCCATGCGTGCGGGCTTGTCGGGATCGGGAACGGCCGTGGGCATGGGCTCGTCGACATGACCGCCCCACCAGCCGCCCACAAAGTTGAGCGTGTGGAACACGTTGATCACGGCGCCGGGATCAACGTCGCACACCAACTTGATAATGTCCTGGCTCTCGTAGGTCGAGACAACGGTGTTCAGCAGGTACATCTTTTCGCGGCTGTATCCGCCGACGACCTCGGCGCAGCTAATGCCGTGCTGAAAATGGTTTACGTAGGCAGTCATGACCTCGTCTGCCTTACGCGTCGTGATCTGCAGCGTCACACGATCGTAGCGACGATAGAAACTGTCGATGGTCTTGGTCGAAATAAACTGGAACACGATGGAATACGCCGCCTTGTCCCAGCCAAACATAAAGCCAAAGATCGCCAGGATAAAGCAGTTGAAACCAAAGATGACGCCCCAGATGGTCTTGCCCGTGTGGTTGGAAACCCACAGCGCGATAAAGTCGGTGCCGCCGGTGGATGCGCCGGATTTAAGTGCGATGGCAGCGCCCAGACCCGAGACCACGCCGCCAAAAATGATGAGCATGATCTTGTCGCCCAAAAATGGAGCGAAGTGAAAGACGTTGAGGAACAGCGACGAGAGCACGACCTGCATCATCGAGAAGATGACGAAGCGCTTGCTAATGCCGCTCCAGCATAGGAGCGCCACGGGGATGTTGAGCGCGAGCATACCGAGCGAAATGTCGATGTGAACGCCGCCCAGCGAGGTAACGCGATCGAGCAGGACCGCAACGCCGGTGAGGCCGCTCGGAAGCAGGTCGGCGGGCTGAATGAACGCCTGGATCAGGAATGTCTGGAGAACGGCGGAAATCGTGACCGCCACGGCAGTAATGGCGCGGCGGACGATGGTGAGGCGGCCGAGCATGAGCACGCGGTCCGTGAGCTGATCGATGGCGTTCGCCACGTAGGCTCCTTTCGAAGGCAGATGTGGTTGTGGGGCATGCCCGCGATTGTAGCATGGAGCGTGCGGGGGCGCTTCAATTCAACCTCTCTCGACAACCAAAGCGGGACCAACAGCCTCCACGACCAAAGGCCCAAATTACAAGTGAGTAGACTTTTCACGATCTGCCGAGCACACCCAAAACCGCCACCCCTGTGACCTGCGGTTTTGCTAGAGCAGATGCACTTTGTGCTCGTACTGCACCAAAAAGTCTACTCACTTAGTCCGAATCGAAGCCAAACGAATCCAAATAGAGGACAAATTAAGCCAATCCGCAGCAAAAGACGCGTGAACCAATGCTTCTCGCGGCGGATTGACACTACAAAGCGGCCAAAATGTCGGTCAGGCTGTCGATGACAACGTCGGCGGCGGACTGATCTAGGTTGACGCCCTCGTGCGGACGCAGCGCCAGGACGCGGGCGCCGGAGCGCTTGCCGGCCTCGATGCCCAAAGGCGAGTCCTCGATAACCAGGCATTCGGCAGGCTCCACCCCCAGCGCCTCCATGGCACGCAGGTAGATCTCGGGGTCGGGCTTAAACGCACTGCACTCGTGACCGCTGATGGTGTAGTCCAGCACGTCGGCGATACCGGCAATCCCCACCAGCTCGTCAATGAGCTCGCGATAGGACGAGCTTGCGATGGCGCACTTCACGCCGCGCTCGTGCAGCTTGCGCATCACCGGCTCCGTCTGCTCGTTGAGCAGCTCGGCATACGGAACGGGATGGTCCGGGCTGTAGACCTGCTTGTACTCAACGCGCAGGCGCTCACGCAGCTCAACATCGTCGGGCACCAGAGACTTCCAAATGGCGGGCTCGTTAGACCCCGAAAGATCGGGAATCTCATCAAAGTGGAAGCCCTTCTCTTCCATAAACGCCACGCGACGACGGTTGTAGAACCACTCGGTATCGACCAGCACGCCGTCCATATCAAACAGCACTGCCTTGATCATACGCCTCTCCTCTCAAGAACAAAAAAGGGGGGACGGGGCACAAACCCCATCCCCTCTCAATCAACCCGTAAGGTCTACTTACTTGTGATTAGTAGGAAAGCTTCCACATGTAGCGACGCATGGTCAGCGGGTGCTGACGGGCCTCGGCGATCTGGTTGCCGTACTCGCGCATAACGGCGAGGTGCAGCAGCGGGTTGAAGTAGGTGACGACGCTCGCGGGCACGGCGTCAGCCAGGCCGTAGTCCTTGGAGTCGATCAGAGCGACCTTGGCGCCCATGCGCTCAAGGAAGGTGAGGGCGCGGGCATCCATCGGACGGGTAGCGCCATCGGACATGAAGAAGACGTAGGGCTTACCCTCGGTGGAAACCTCGAACGGGCCGTGGAAGTACTCGCCGGTGTTGTAGGCGGCGGCGTCGATCCACTGCATCTCGGTGAACAGGAAGGCGGCGTGAGAATAAGCCATCTTCTCGGAGGCACCGGAAGCCATGAAGTAGATCATCTTGTCGTCCTTGAAGTCCTCGGCGAACTTCTTGGCGAGCTTCTTGCAGTGCTGAGCGGCGTTCTCGCAGAGATCGAAGATGTTGGTGAGGCCGGTGATCATGTCCTCGTAGTGGTCATAGCCCTCGGTCTGCTGAAGGATCTCGAGAGCAAGAGCGATGGCATAGCCGGGCTTCTCGCACTTGGCAGCGTAGTTGGCGTGGAAGCCGTGAACGATGACGTGGTCGGCGTCGACGGTCAGAGCGGAGCCAGCCTTGTTGGTGAGGGAGACGACCGGGCAGTTGTGCTTCTTGGCGGTCTTGTTGGCCTCGACGGTCTCGGGCGTGGAGCCACCGAGGGAGCAGGTGATCACGAAGGTGTGCTCGTTGACCCAGGAGGGCGTGTCGTAGTTGAACTCGTTAGCGGTGAAGATCTGAACGTTCAGCTTGTCCGTGTTGTTGGCCAGGAAGTACTTGGCGGGGTAGAGGTCGGACATGGAAGCACCGCAGCCGACGAAGGCGACGCTGTGGATCTCGTGGTTGGACAGGACGTCAGCGACGATCTGCTTAGGGAGGTTAAGGTCGATCTCGTACATCTGACACATTCCTTTCGATTTTTGCGGCGCCACATTGCCGGGCGCTCGCAGGGTTACCTTGGTTTGGACCGAGTCGCCGGCCCGTTGAGGATGTGACAAAGGGACTGCCCCTTGTCACGTATAGGGATGGAAGCCTGCCTGGGGTATGGGATGCCAGGCAGGCCCCCGGGGGAAAGCGGTTAGACGCTTGGTCGCGACTAGGCCAGGATGCCGGCCGCGGAGAGGGCGATGCCGCCCACGATGGCGATCACGAGAAGCCAACCGGTGTTGACGTTCTTCTTGATGAGCCAGTACATAAGGCCAGTGAGGCCAAGGGAGATCATCTGGGGCATCATGCCGTCCAGGATGTCCTGGATCACGACGGTACCCTCAGCGAACTGCAGCGGGGTGGTGGCGCCGATCAGCGTAGCGATCATGCCGCCCACGGACATAAGACCCACGATGCCACAGACATACATGAGCTTCTCCATGAGGTCGCCGCCCTGAAGCTTGCTCAGGTACTCGTGACCGCCCTGATAGCCCATCTTGGCTGCGAACCAAGTGATCAGCACAGAGGGGACGATGGAGATGAGCATGGCCAGAATCGGGCCCATGATGGAGCCCTGCTGAGCCAGCTGAACGCCCAGGCCAAAGGCGATAACGCGGATGGTGCCCTGGAAGAAGGAGTCACCGATACCGGAAAGCGGGCCCATGAGGGAGGTCTTGACCGCGTTGATCGAATCGGGATCGAAGTTCTCGGGATCCTTGGCGTACTCCTCCTCCATGGAAGCGGAGAGGCCCAGGATGAAAGCGCTCGTCTGCGGAGTGCAGTTGTAGAACGCCATGTGACGGTGGTAAGCCTCTTTCTTAGCAGCAAGCTGCTTGGGGTCGGACTCATCCGGATAGAGGCGATCGAGCGTGGGAACCATGCCGTAGAGGAAGCCCATGTTCATCTGACGTTCGTAGTTCCAAGAGGCCTGGATGGCCCAGGAGCGCCAGAAGAACTGGCTGACCTTCTTGTTCAGGGACACGTCCTTGGTTGCGGTTGCCATAGTGTGTTCCTCCTTAGTCTTCGTCGTCTTCGAGCGGATCGTAGTCGGAATCGACACCGGCGGCTGCATGGGAACCGTTGAACTTGAAGCCCATGAAGACGACAGCCAGGCACACACCGATCAGAGCGACCGCGATGACGGACAGGTTGAGGTAAGCGGCGAGCAGGAAACCGATGAACAGGAACGGAGTCATACCCTTCTTGATCATCATGGTGAGCAGCAGGGCCAAGCCGTAGGCGGTCATGATCTTGGTCGAAACGTTAAGACCAGTGGACAGCCACTCGGGAACCATGTTGACGATAGCCTGAACCAGGTCGGTGCCAACAAAGACGGCGAGGAAGATCGGCAGGAAGTACATGACGGCGTACAGACCGGAGCCGGCGCAGATGTGCATGCGGTAGGCGGTCTTGAACTTTCCGTTATCGATCGCGCTATCTGCCACATGGGTGAGGGCGGCGATGATGGAGCGGAACACGATGCCGAGGAGCTGACCCAGGACGGCGACCGGGATGGCGATCGTCATGGCGGTCTCGGCAGAAGCATCGGTCAGGCACGCAAAGGCAGCGGCCACGATGCCGCCCAGGACCATATCGGGCGGAACGGCGGCGCCGACCTGCACCAGGCCCATGGACACGAGCTCGACGGCGGCACCGACGGCAAGGCCGGTGGGCACATCGCCCAGCAGCAGACCGACGAGCGTAGCGCCAACGAGGGGCTGCTCGAAGTTAAGACGACCGAGCAGGCGGGAGTCCCACATGCAGAACACGCCGACGAGGCCGACGAGCACCGCACTGATGAACGTATTCATACCCTTCTCCTTTCAGTCAGGCAAAAGCCTGGTTGATTACAGCTTGGCGTCGATGTCGACGCTCTGATACGTAGGGGTCTGCTGGACGTAGAGCTTGATGCCCATGTCGAGCAGCTGGTTGACGTCGGCCTTCTGGGTGGCGTCGAGGAAGACGGAGCTGTCCTTGCCGCCGACCTGATCGGCGCCGTCGTGGTTGGCGGTGGCGCCCAGGTTGATGGCGTCGAGCTTGTAGCCCTGGCAGAACTGCAGCATCTCGGCCGTGTTGCCAAAGACGAACATGACGCGCTCGCCGAGGGTGTTGAGCTTGTCCATCTTGGCGAGGGCACGCTCGACGGTGAAGACGTTCAGACGCACGCCCTGGGGCTTGGCCAGCTTAAGAGCGCCCTTCTTGATGTCATCGTTGGCGGCAGCGTTGTCGACGACGATGATGCGCTCGGCCTGAACCTTGGTGGTCCAGGTAAAGACGACCTGGCCGTGCAGCAGACGGTAGTCAAGACGTGCGAGGACGATCTTGGCGGGACCGGAGCTGTGACGGGACGCCTTGGCCTTCTTGGCGGGAGCCGCGGCAGCCTCGACCGGTGCGTTGGGGTTGGTCAGACCGGCGCGGGCCTCGTTGATGAGGGCTGCGAGCTCGGCACCCTTGACGGGGACGGGGCTCATAGCGAGCGTGAGCGCCAGCGGGATGTTGAAACCACTGACAACCGTGAACTTCGTGCCGTTCTTGGAAAGCTCGACCATGTTGTTGTTGACCGAGCTGCCGAGCATATCGGTCAGCACATAGACGGTGTCGTCCGCGTTGAACGTGGCGATCATGGCGTCCACCTTATTGGTGATGGGCTCCTTGTCGTCACGAGCAAGTGACACGACGTGGACGTTCGACACGTCGCCGAGAACCATCTCGAGCGTGTCTTTGGCGCCTGCGGCCAGGCCGCCATGAGATGCGAGAATGATCTGATTCATCTTGCCTCCTCCTTTTCGTTATGGTCATTATAACGTCTTATACGTTGCTTATATTGCTAATTAGTATAAAGACCGTTCGCGGGTAAAAATCGACCGTTGACGGGTTTAACGTACTTGAAACGTTGGCGCAGGGTAGGCCGGCGCTGACTGGATAACCCCAGATCAGACGCCTCGCCAATCCCCTATCGCACAAAGTACCAGGGGCTTTCCTGCACGGTGGGCTCCAGCGCGATGCCGGTGCGCTCGCGGAACAGATCCATGTCCTGCGATTTCTCCGTCCACCACGCGTTGGGCTTAAAGGTCATGCTCTCAACGATATGGCCGACAAAGGCACTGTTGCGCAGCTTGGAGAAATCGGTGTTCATGATCAGGATGGACGCGAGCACCAGCACGATGCCCAGGACTTTGATCGCGCCGGCGGGCTCGGCATAGATGCCAATACCGACCAAAACGGTCGCCACGGTTTCAAACGAAGCCACGACCGGCACCTTCGACGTCTCAAGATCCATCGAAAGGCCCTGCATATAGAAGATGTACGCAAGAGCCGTCGGAATAAAGCCAAAGCCTGCGAACAGCAGAATGAGCTGCGGGGACATTGTCGCGGCTACATCGGACCACGGAGCCGAAAGCACTGCCATAAAGCATCCGCCAAAGACAAAGCCCCAAAACGTCACCGCCAGCGGATGCAGCGTCTTGGTAGCCATACGGCTAAACACCGCCAGCAGTGCACCGCAAAGTCCGGCAATCACACCCGACGCGACGCCCCAAGCCGAGAAATGGAAACCAGACAGGTCGCCGCTCGTCACCGCGAGCACGCAACCCACAATGTTAAAGACGATGGCGACGAGCTTGTTGGGGGTCACGTCCTCGCGATAAAGCACGCGGCCGAGCGCGACGCCAAACACCGGCGAGGTGTAGAGCAGCACCGAGGCCGTGGACATGCCCACCTCGCCCATGCACTCGTAATAGCAGGTGTTGGCGACGGCCAAGCCGACGATACCGACAAGTGCGCAGGGGACGAGCTCTTTGGGGCTTGCCTTGAACAGTACCATGGGACCCGAGGCTTTTCCCTCACGAGCACCTCCCTGGCAACCTATAAATGCCAAGACCGGAGCAATTAAGACAGCACCCGACAACAGGCGAAAGGCTGCCATGCTCTGAGACGAAACACCCAGGGCCGATATCCCGTTAACAAAGATTCCGATGGTGCCCCACATAAGCGCGGCGATCAGCACCAGCACATAGCCCAGATTGCTTTTCTTCAACGCAGCCTCCTCGGTATCGTTTCCAATATGTTTCGTACTACGTTATAGTCGTTATATACATTTTTCAAGACACAAATCGCCGAACGGAAAAATGATCCGCTGGGGACGGAGAAAAACGAATCACTGAGGGGCTGGTCTGAATCAGTGATCCGTTTTCCTCCGTCCCCAGCGGATCATTTGGCGGTTGCGGTGAAATAGTTCCTAAATAGAGGCCTCAAGCCCCCAAACAGGAACTATTCCACCGCAACTTATGAGGACATCGAGCTGTTAGGCCGCTCTATCCCCTAGTAGTCGAGCTTCCACATGTAGCGGCGCGTCATGTAGTCCTTGTGGGTGACGGCAGAAAGCGCACGCATGTACACGTTGTTGAGGATCGGGGCAAAGATCAGGTGGTTGAAGTACTCGCTCACGCTGTCCTTGATGTCGTTGAGGCCGAGCTCCTTGGCGTCGAGCTGATAGACGCGCTCGCCACCGTACTGGTTGACGAAGCGGATGCCGCGCTCGTCGTTGCAGCGGCTACGGCCGACGCTGATGAGCTGGAACAGCGAGGTGCGCTTGTCCAGAATCTCGAAGGGGCCGTGGAAGAAGTCGCAGGTGTTGATGGTGCAGGAGTCGATCTGCAGCATCTCCTGCACGTTGCAGATGCTAAAGACGTAGGCGGCACCAAAGAGCGGGCCCTGGGCCATGACGTTGATGCAGGGCTTGTCGGCGTTCTGCTCGGCCCACTTGGCAGCGAGCGGACGGGTGTACTCGACGGCCTTGCGATAGATGGGGTCGACCAAGTCGAACGCGGCCATAGCGGTCTCGTACTCGGCATAGCCCTCGGTCTGCTGCGTAAGCTCCATGGCGATCATGGTCACGACGGCGGAGTTGGTGCGGCCCATGCAGGACTCGTCGACGGCCAGGCTGTCGTACTGGATCTTGTAGTCGCAGACCTCGGTGAGGCCGGACTCGTCAACATAGATGGCGATGGTGCTGGCGCCGTGGTCCTTGGCGACCTGGGCGGCAACGATGGTCTCCTTGGTGCCGCGCATGGACACGACGACGGCCAGGGTGTTCTCGTTGACATAGGCGGGCGTGGCGTGCACGAACTCGTTGCTGGTATAGCTGGAGCTCACGATCTGCGTGGCCTCGTGCTCCATAAAGTACTGAGCAGGATAGTTGCCGCCGTTGGATCCGCCGGCGCCAATCCACACGACGCGCTTGATGCCGCCCTTGTCTGCCTTGTCAGCCAAAACCTGGGAGACGACATCCTTAACCTGTTCCTGAGTAGTCATCGTGCATCAGCCTTTCTTCTCGTTTGATGCTCTCGATGGCATACAAGTTACATACATGTTTTGGTTATGTCGACTAGTTGTATGCTATATTTGTCTTAGAATTTTTACTGATGCAGTTTTTAATAATTGTCCACCAGCGGTTTTGTTGTTGTATTGAATACATGCTTGATTAGATACGCATACAGGTTAGATACAGGTTGATCGCATGAACGCTTCATCTAAAAAGAAACTGAGCCAATACGAGCGCTTGGCGGGCATGCTGCGTGACCGCATCGCCGCCGGCGTCTACGCGCGCGGAGACAAGCTGCCGTCCGAGATGGAGCTCATGGACGAATCGGGCCTGTCGCGCAGCACCGTGCGCCACGCCCTTAAGGTGCTCGTTGATGAGGGCCTGGTGCGCACCGAGCGCGGGCGTGGCGCCTTTGTGGCCGACACGCCCGCGCTCCACGAGAACAACCTGGTGTTTTCGAGCTATACCAAGCAGGTCGAAGGCCAGGGCATGAAGCCCACCACGCGCACCGTGGACTCGGGCTTTGCCAAGGCGGGCGGCAGCATAGCTAAGTTCTTTGATGCCGCCGTGGGCAGCAAGCTCGTCAAACTTGTCCGCCTGCGTTATCTGGACGATGCGCCACTGTGCCTGGAGACCACCTACCTTCCGCCAAGCTTCGAGACGCTCATCGATCGCGATATCAACGGTTCGCTCTACGCCACGCTGCGCCAGGAATTCCATCGCGCGCCGGCACAGGGGCACAAGACCTTTGAGGTGTGCTATGCCTCGCAAAACGAGGCGTTTTTGCTCAACGTTGAGCGCGGGCAGGCGCTGATCCTAATCACTGACTACGTCTACGACACCGACGGCCGCCCGCTCCATGTCTCCAAGCGCATCCAACGCACCGACCGCGCCAAATACACCGAGCCCATCGGCTAACCTGCCAAAATAAACCTGTCCCTAAATGGTAGGTTTGGGGAGGTCGTGGAACCAGGTTGGCTTAGGTTGGTTAGGAACGCGCTCGGCCAGGACCAGCTCCATCCAGCACATGTCGTACCAGCGGCCAAACTTTTGGGCGCAGCGATCGAAGGCGCCCACCAGGCGATATCCCATATGGGCATGGAAATCCTGACTGTTGTGCGTCAGGTATTCGTCGTCCTTGTCGTGCGGCACGGCAATGAGCGCGCACATGTTGGTGATGCCCATCGCGATCAGGCACTGCTTGAGCGCGTCGTGCAGCTTGCGGCCCAGCCCGCCATGGCGCACATCGCGCGCCAGATAAATCGACGTCTCGACCGACCAGTCGTATGCCTCGCGGCTGTTAAGCGGGCTCACATAGGCATAGCCTACCGGACGCCCGTCCAGCTCCATCACCAGATACGGATAGCGCTTGAGCGTGCGTTCGATGCGCCCGGCGAACTCCTCAACGCTCGGCACCTCGTATTCGCAGGTAATCGCCGTCTGGCGCACATACGGCTCATAGATAGCAAGCAACGCCGGCGCATCATCGGGCGTCGCCAGGCGAATCGTCGGCTCGGACATCTCGGTCATACAACCCTTCTCCCCCAAAAGCAAAGGCTGTCCTGCGCCAAGCCCAGGCGCAGGACGGCCCCTTGTCATTACATCAGGCTACAGGACAGCCGCCAACGCGTCGATATCCTCCTGCTTCGTGGCCCAGCTGGTGCAAAAGCGCACCACCGTGTGGGTCTCGTCGTACTTTTCCCAGTACTCGATCGAGGCATGCTCGCGAATGCGGGCCATGTCCTCGTTGGGCAGAATCACGAACTGCTGGTTTGTGGGCGTCTCCAAAAAGAACTGGTAACCGCGCTCGTGCAGCACGCGACGCAGCGCCTGAGCGGTCTCAATCGACTGGCGACCAATCTCAAAATACAGGCCATCGGTAAAAAGGGCCTCGAACTGCACACCCGTCAGGCGGCCCTTGGCAAGCAGTGCGCCATGCTGCTTAATACGCGGAATGGGATGCGCCGGAGCATGCATGCCGCAAAACACCACGGCCTCGCCGCACAGAGCGCCGCACTTGGTGCCGCCGATGTAGAACACGTCGCACAGCTGCGCCAGCTCGGGCAGGGTAATGTCGCACTCATCGGCCGCCAGCGCATAGGCCAGGCGAGCACCATCCACAAACAGCGGAATCTGGCGCTTCTGGCACACTGCGTGAATCGCCGCGAGCTCGGCCTTGGAGTACAGCGTGCCGTACTCGGTCGATAGGCTCACGTACACGGCGCCCGGAAACACCGTGTGCTCGTAGCTCTCGTTTTCGTAGAACACCTGGATATAGCTCTCGAGGTCCTCGGCGTGCATCTTGCCCTCGTATCCGGGGATGGTGAGCACCTTGTGACCGCCAAACTCGATGGCGCCCGCCTCGTGGCAGGCGACGTGGCCAGTCTCAGCAGCAACGACGCCCTCGTACGGCGCGAGCAGCATGTCGATCACCGTCGCGTTGGCCTGTGTGCCGCCCACCAGAAAAAACACGTCGGCATCGGGAGCCTGACAGGCCTCGCGGATAAGCTGCTTGGCACGCTCGGTGTGCGCATCGGTACCGTAGCCGGGCTGCGGCTCCATATTGGTGTCGACGAGCGCCTGCAGCACTGCCGGGTGTGCGCCGTGGGAATAGTCGTTGTTGAACGCGAGCATGGCAATCCTCTCTTACCGGGTATCGGCCAGATGATTCAAACGGAGCTATTGTACGCCGTTGGGATAGGCAATGCGCGCGGCAAGGCACTCAAGTGCCAGTACCAGGGCAAAACCGCAGCTCACGTCACTCAAAAAGTGCGCTCCGATCACGATGCGCCCAAAGGCGACGAGCGCCGCGATCACAGCCGCCGCCCAAAAGATCACGCGGCGACGCGAAGGTTTTTCCTTAAAGGCTGCCGCGGGAAGCCCGGCGAGCATAAGGCCGATCGCCGCATGCGCCGTGTGTCCGCTCGCAAACGACTTGAACCCGTCCTTGATCACGCCGGCGGCGATATAGGCCCACTTGTCGGGGTTGCCGATCACCCACCACGGCTGAAAATTGAGCCCCGGCGTGACCTCGATCACGCGCATGCGCGGGCGCGACCATAACGGCTTAACAATGACGTTGAGGATGATGGCCTGAGCGACCCACACGGCCAGCACCATCAACGCCCAGCGCGTAAGCTCGTCGGGCTCGGTCGTGCGCGTGAGGCGGTAGGCGATGAAGTTGGCTGCGATGACCAACGCAAACGTCAGAACCAGCTGAAACGCAATAAGCTTGCCGCCGACGCGCAGCGATCCGATAATCTCGTAGCCGACCAGGCCCACGTAGATCAAAACGCCCAGCGCAGCGAGCCACTTGCTCGCCTTGGAATCGGGGCGTGCCGAGCGCACGAGCATAACGCCCGCGATGCTCGCCGTCAGCTCGAACGGCAGCTCACCGGCCGCCTCGACAAAGCGACCGTACATGCTGCCGATGTTGAACAGCGCACTCGAGATCTGATAATCGAAGAAGCTGCCCACGCCCAGGCAAAGGGCAAGGATAACCGCGATAGCAGCGGCGTCTTTCTTGTAGATGTACCCGAACATGCTTTCCTTTCGATGGAACCAGATTGCCCAAATGGGGCGTTTGCAGCGTCGACCCGTTAGTCGTCGTCGCTCGCACCCAGCTGTTGCAGCAGCATGAGCGCCGCGGCCACGGGGCCGGTGCCGTCGTTGGCGTCGAGGCCGCGACCCAGGCCGCTGCCCGCGCCGGCACCCGCCTTGTAGGGCACCGACAGCTTGCGGCTCTTGGGGAAGTTCACCGCGCCATAGCGGGTCTTAAGCTCAAAGGCCACCTTCTTGGGCACGTCTACGCCCAAAAACGTGATGCGGCCGCCACTGAGCGTGACGCTCTCGAGCCCCAGACGCTCGCCGCGGATACGGATGCGCGCGCGGTTGAACAGGTTGAGTCCCGCCAACGGCAGCTCACCATGCGCGGCCTCGGTCTCTTCCTGCACCTCGTCGATGCTCTCCAGGTCCTCGGCCGCTGCGAGCTTACGGTACACGAGCACGCGCTGATCCACCGCCGGCAGGTACTCCTCGGACAAGAAGTAGTCGGCCGGCAGGTTAATACCCACGCTCGCCGCCTCCACGCCGGCATCGTCATCGCCGCGCGCCTCGGCCACGGCCTGGCCCAACATCTGCGTAAACAGGTCAAAGCCCACGCTCGACAGGTTGCCGTGCTGCTCGGCGCCCATAAGCGAGCCGGCACCGCGAATCTCCAGGTCGCGCATGGCGATGCGCATGCCGCTGCCCAGGTCCTGGAACTCGGATAGTGCGGTCAGGCGCGCCGTCGCCTCCTCGGTGAGCGGCAGCTCACCCGGGAACATAAAGTATGCGTAGGCCTGCGTGGCAGAACGGCCCACACGGCCCTTGAGCTGGTAGAGCTGCGCCAGGCCCAGGCGCTGCGAATCCTCGATGATGAGCGTGTTGGCGGTCGCGTTGTCAATGCCGCTCTCCACGATGGTCGTGGCGATGAGCACATCGATCTTTTTGGTCGCGAACTCGATCATCACGTCCTCAACCTCGCGCGGGCTCATCTTGCCGTGCGCCACGCCCACGCGCGCCTCGGGCGCGGCCTCGTGCACGCGCGCCACGGCGTCGTCGATGGTCTTGACGCGGTTGGACACATAGTACACCTGACCGCCGCGGCCCACCTCCAGGCGAATCGCCGCGCTCACCACATCGGGGTCGTACTCCCCCACGTGCACGATCACGGGGCGACGCCCGGTGGGCGGCGTCGTGATCAGGCTCATGTCGCGCACGCCGCTCGTGGCCATCTGCATGGTTCGCGGAATCGGCGTTGCCGAAAGCGTGAGCACGTCAATCTGCTCGCGCAGGTTCTTGAGCTGTTCCTTGTGCTGCACGCCAAAGCGCTGTTCCTCGTCGATGATCACCAGGCCCAGGTTCTTGGGGTTCACATCGGCCGAAAGCAGACGGTGGGTGCCGATGAGCACGTCGATCGTGCCCTCGGCGAACGCCTTGAGCGCGCGCTTTTGCTGCGCCGGCGTGCGAAAGCGGCTGAGCACCTCGACCTCAAGGCCAAACGGGGCAAAGCGCTCAAAGAACGTCTCGTAGTGCTGCTGGGCCAGAATGGTCGTGGGGCAGAGCACCATGACCTGGCGGCCGGAGTCCACGCACTTAAACGCCGCGCGCAGAGCGACCTCGGTCTTGCCAAAGCCCACGTCGCCGCACAGCAGGCGGTCCATGGGCTTGGGCGCTTCCATATCGGCCTTAATGTCGGCGATGGCCTCCAGCTGGTCGCGCGTCTCGTCGTAAGGGAAGCTCTCCTCCATCTCGATCTGCTCGGGCGTGTCGGGCGGGCAGGCGATACCGGTAATCGACGAGCGGCGCGTATACAGGTCGACCAGGTCAAACGCCAGTTTTTTGGCGTTCTTGCGCGCCTTGTTGGTGGCACGCGTCCAGTCGGCGGTGTTGAGCCTGGTCAGGCGCGGCTTGTCGCCGTCGGGGCCAACGTATCGCGTGATGCGGTCGACCTGCTCGAGCGGCACGTAGAGCTTGTCACCATCGGCATATTCCAGCAAAAAGTAGTCGCGCTCCTTGCCGCCCACTTCCTGGCGCGCGATCTCGCTAAAGAGCGCGATGCCGTGGGTGGCGTGCACCACGTAGTCGCCCGGCTTAAACGGGAACGTGATCTGCGTAATGTCCACCTTGCGGCGGCTGCGCGCACGGTTGGCGTCCATGCGGGCGTTGAGGTCGGCGATCGAGAACACGGCCAGGTTGGCATCGGGTACCACGACGCCCTGCGGCAGGGCGGCGTCCACAAAGGTCACGCGTCCGCGCGAGATGGTGGGCACGGCGGCACCGGTGGCAGCCTGGGCGGCACCGGCCTCCAGAGAGCGGGCGTTGAGCGCGTCGGCCTTGCGCTCGCGAATGGAAGCATGGGCCTCCTGGCGTGCGGCACGGTCGGCGGAATCCGCCGCTGCCACGCGCACGCGCTCGCCAATGACGCCTGCGTTTTCGGGCGCGGCCGTCAGCGATTCCTCAAAGGTAATGCCCTCGTCACCAAAGGTGAGCTCCATCGACTCGCGCGCACCGCGGTCAGGGATGGCAAACACGCAGGCGTAGCGCTTGCCCACGACTTCCTGAATGCGCGCCATAAAGCGATTGTCCGAGCCTGCGATGGCCGGCTGCTCAATCTTGAGCTCGGCCGTCACCGCACCACCGGCACGGATGAGGCTCACATAGTTCAGGCGCTGCTGGGCACCAAAATCGAGCTGTTGGGCGCGCACGTACAGACCATCCAGGCGGTCGATCCCTGCCTCGCCGGCACGGGCCTCGATATCCTCGTAGGCGCGCAGACAGTCGTCGAACAGCGAGCGCGGCTCGGACAGGACCACGAGCGCCTTGCCGCTCACGTGTGCCAGCGGGCTCACGGTCTGGCCGTACATCACCGGCAAAAAGCGGTCGAGCTCGGGCGTGACGATGCGCGCATCCACCATCTCGAGCAGCGCCGCCAGCTTGCTGTCGTCCTGGCTGGCGCGATAGAGCGCCACATGCATGTTGTGGACCGCCTCGTCGGTGAGCGCCAGCTCGCGGCACGGGAAGATCTCGATACTATCCTCGTTGCCGATGGTCTGCCCCGTTGAGCTCACCATACGGCGGATGCGGTCAATCTCGTCGCCAAAGAACTCAATGCGCACGGGTGCCTTTTCCTGTGCAGGGAACACCTCGACGGTGTCGCCGTGCACGCGGAACAGGCCGGGCGCGTCGGCGGCGCCGGCATTGGTGTAGCCCATGCCCACCAGACGCTGCGGCACCTCGTCAAAAGGAATCTCCTCGCCCACCGCAAAGGTCGTGGACTCCCAGTAGCGGCTCTCGACTGGCGGCACGCAGCGCAGCAACGCGCGAGCCGAGGCAACCATGATGCAGTTGTCCCCGCGCACGATGCGTCCCAGGGCCTCGCAGCGCTGCGCTACCACGGCGTCGTCGGGCGCCTGCTCGCGCCACGGATAATCCTTGCGCTCAGGAAAACGGCACACATGCGCCAGGCCCACGTAGGCGGCAAGGCTACGAGCGGCGCGATCGGCCGCATCCTCGCCACTCACAACGTAGACCGTGGGGCGCGGGCGGCGCGCAAACTGAGCGGCGGCCATAAGCGTTCGGCCCGACTGAGACACGGCCAGCGTCACGTCCTCGCCAGAATCGAGCCCGGCCTCGACGGTCTGCAGTGCCTCGGCAGTGTAGAGCTGCGCGGCTATACGGTGAATGAGCATGCTGTTCCTCCGGCATTGCAACGCCAAAAGCCCGCCGAGGCAAGCTCGGCGGGTCGTACGTCAAATACATTGTCTGTCATGGTAGCGCATGGAGAGGACTCCGGCTCAAGGGCAAACCCAGCCCCGCAAAAAACGCCAGACGAAGATGCGTTCCGCCCTATCCCGCTACGCGCACGCTGGGGCACAAATCCGCCAGCGGACACTCGTCACACTTTGGTTTGCGGGCGTCGCAGATCTCGCGACCGAAGGTGATCCACTGATGGTTGACCGACTCCCAATACTCGTGCGGCAAAATCTTGAGCAAATCCTGCTCGGTCTTGAGCGGCTCCTTTGCATGCGTCTTGGGACTCAGCATCAGGCGGTGCGCAATGCGGTTGACGTGCGTGTCCACCGCAATGCCCTCCACGATGCCATACCCCACGTTGAGCACGACGTTCGCCGTCTTGCGTCCCACGCCCGGCAGCTTCACGAGTTCCTTCATGTCGGCCGGCACCTCGCCGCCATAGTCGGCGACGATCATCTGCGCGGCCTCGACGGCATGCTTGGCTTTGCTCTTGTAGAAGCCGAGTGACTTGATAGTGTCTGCCACGTCAGCCACGCTCGCCCCGGCCATGGCCTCGGGCGTGGGCCACTGGGCAAACAGCCGCGGCGTCACCTTGTTGACCTGCGCATCGGTCGTTTGCGCCGAGAGCAGCACCGCGATCAGCAGGCGGAAGGGATTCTCGTGGTCCAAAAAGCACTCGACCGGGCCATAGCGACGGTTGAGGCGCTCACACACCTCGATGGCGCGCTCGCGCTTGGCGGCATTGGTCTCGTGTGGCATAACGACTCCTCGGCTCAACGGCACAATAAACTTATGGGCACAATTGTCCCACGTCCGAGACGCTTACGCCTCCAAGAATGCGCCGGTCTGACGGCTCCACAGGCTCGCGTACTCGCCACCCGCCTCGACGAGCTGCGCATGCGTGCCGTCCTCGACGATCTCGCCATCGGCCAGCACCACAATGCGGTCGAGCGCCGCCACGGTGGACAGGCGGTGCGCCACCACAATGGAGGTACGTCCACGCATCAGGTTTTCGAGCGCCTCCTGCACCAACGCCTCGGACTCGCTGTCGAGGGCAGAGGTCGCCTCGTCGAGCACCAGAATCGGCGCGTCGGTTAGGATGGCGCGAGCGATAGCCACGCGCTGACGCTGGCCGCCCGAGAGCTTGACGCCGCGCTCGCCCACCATGGTGTCAAAGCCACGGGGCAGGCGGTCGATAAACTCGGTCGCATTAGCCAAGCGAGCCGCCTCGCGGATCTGCTCGTCGGTGGCGTCGGGGCGGCCGTAGGCGATATTCTCGCGAATGGAGCGATGGAACAGCAGCGCCTCCTGCGGCACGTAGGCAACCTGGCGGCGCAGGCTCTGCTGCGTGCAGCGCGAGACATCCTGACCGTCCACGAGCACGCGGCCGCCCTGAACATCGTCCAGGCGCAGCAGCAGCTTGGTGAGCGTCGTCTTACCCGAGCCCGATTTGCCCACCAGGCCCACGCGCTGGCCCGCCGCCACATGAAGTGTCAGGTCATCGAACACGCTCTCGCCCGCCGCAGCGTCACGGTACGCAAAGCTCAGGTGCTCAAAATCAATCGCACCTTCGGTCACTTTGAGCTCAGGGGCGTCCGGGTCGTCTGCCACCAAACGTGGCTCGTCCAGCACGCGCGTCATCTCGGCCGCATCGCCCAAAGCGCGGTTGATGCGCTGCATCATGGAGCTTACGTAGTTCAGGCGCATGGTGAGGTTATAGGTGTAGGTAAAGATCATGACGAGCGAGCCGGCCGAGATGCCAAACCACGCGTTGCCGCCGGCCACGAACACACTCACCACGGCCATGGTGATGACGATAAGGCCCGAGGTCGTAAAGTTGCGCTGCATCATGGCGTGCATCGAGACCGTCTCGGCATCGCGCGCGGCACGATCGGCGGCGTCGAACAGATCGCGTTCAAAGTCCTCGCGCCCGCAGGTCTTGACGGCCAAGATGTTCGTGACCGCGTCGGAGAGCACGCCCGAGAGCTTGTTCTGCGCGGCGGACGTCGCGGCCGAAAGCGGCATGATGCGCTTGTACATAAGCCAGACAAACGCGATGTAGACGGCCATGATGCACACCAGGATCACGGTAAACGTCGGCACCACCGAGGCGAGTGCGGCCACGGTGCAGATGACCGAGGTGATGGTGGGGATGAGCGAATACACCGTCACGTCGACCAGACCCGTGTAGCCGCTCATAAAACGGCTCGTCTGGCTCACGAGCGATCCGCCAAAGCGGCTGGTATGGAATGTCATGGATTGGTTGGAGAGCGTGTCGAAGCATAGACGCGCCAGGTGATAGTTGCCTGCAATCTCGAGCTTGTAGACGGTGTAGTCCTGTAACTTGGAGAGGATCTGACCCACCAGGTTAACGAGCACGAGCGCCAAAATGTAAGGACCAAAGACCTCAAACACCTGGTCACCCGCCACGGGACCGGCTTGAACGCGGTCGACAATGAGGGCCATCACATAGGTATTGGCAAACGTAAGCAAAAAGATGTAGCCCGCCGACGAGAACACCGAGAGAAAGACGATCAGCGGCTGCGTGCGCGTGACACCCCAAAACCGCTGCAGCGTGCGGCGCACGGTGGAGCGGCTGAGCGGGCTGGTGCTTCTCTGAGACATGGGCTTCCTTTCGCATCTGATAGGGCGAAACGCCATTGTTGCACATTGAAGCGCACTTCAGGCAAGCGCGATGCGAAAAGCAGCGGGGCACCCGCGTTTACGCCGGCGCCCCGCCGTCTTGTTGCAATTAGTCCTCGTCTTCTTGGTCTGTGGGAAGGCCCGCAGGCGTGAGTCCCAAGATCTCATCGGCTTGGTCGGCGTCTTCCAGCGCGTCGATGTCCCTGAGCTTGCGCTCCATAACGTTGGTGCGCGTGGTGATGATACCCTCGACCGTTTTGCCCGCGGTCTCGATCTGCTGCTGGGCGCGGCGCAGCGCCTTTTGATAGCGCGGCAGCTCGGCCTTGACAGCGGAGAGCACGCGCAGCACGTCATCGGTGCGTTTTTGCAGCTTAAACGTTTGGTAACTCATCTGCAGGCTGTTGAGAATGGCCGCCATGGTGCTAGGGCCGGCAACGTTGACGTGATAGTCGCGGCCCAGGGTCTCGATAAGCCCGGAGCGGCTGACGACCTCGGCGTACAGTCCTTCAAACGGCACGAACATGATGCCAAAGTTGGTCGTTGCCGGCACACTCAGGTACTTTTCGCAGATGTCCTTAGCCTCGCGCTTAACCATGGTGTCGAGCGTCTTACGCGCTGCGGCGACGGCCTCAGCGTCGCCCGACTCCTGCGCGTCGAGCAAGTGCTCGTACGCGTCGCCCGGAAACTTGGAGTCAATCGGCAGCAGCACGGGGTCGCCCTCGTCCACCGGCAGCTTGACGGCAAACTCAACGCGCTCCGAGGCGCCGGGCTTGGTGGCGACGTTTTCCAGATACTGGTCGGGTGTAAGGATGTCCGCCAGAATTGCACCCAGCTGTACCTCGCCCAAAATGCCACGCGCCTTCACGTTGCCCAGCACGCGCTTAAGGTCGCCCACGCCGGTGGCGATGGACTGCATGTCGCCCAGACCCTTGTACACGGCCTCGAGCTGGTCGCTCACCTGCTTAAACGATGCAGACAGGCGGTCGTTGAGCGTGCGGGAGAGTTTCTCGTCCACCGTCGCGCGCATCTGATCGAGTTGCACGTTGTTGTCCTTGCGGATGGCGCCCAGCTGGGCATCGACCGTCTCGCGCACCTTGTCCAGGCGATGCTCGATGCCCTCGCGGTTGGCGCCGAGCTGTTGGGCCGTCTCGCGACGCAGGTCATCCATCCGGTCACCAGCTTGCGAAAACTCGCGTGCGATGGTCAGGTAACGTTGCTGCTCCACGGCCGCATCGGTCGTCTGCTGCTGCGCGATGACATTGGCCGTGCGGCGAGTTTCGGCCAGCGCGACGTTCAGGGCATCGAGCGCGTTGTTGGCCTGTTCGAGTGCTGCCAGCGTTTCCGCGCTACTGTCGCCACGCTCCCGCAACTCGGCGCGCAGGCTCTTGAGCTGGAGGGCGCAAGCCACAGCAACCCCCACCGCCACCAAGGCGATCACAACAAGCACAATATCAATAGCAGACATAAACTCCGCCCAACAAACCCAATCGAGCACCAATCAAAAACCGCGATCAATCTTACCCCGTCACACACACCGGGCGCCCGGCCCCTTCTTGGGCGCCCCTCTCCTCCGCATATTCCATAATGCGGCGCGCCGTTTTCCTGCTCACCTTTGAGTCATCGCCGGCCAAGTATGCGTATACGTTTCCTTTATTCAGGCGCAGAGCACGGCAGAGGCCATAGCGCGTTACACCCGATTCCTCCAATGCTTCCAGCGTTTTCTTTCTCATCAGGGCGTTCACCCTTCTATCGGCCGCCGGCTTTTCCTTCACCGCTCTATACGCACGCCAAACGTTGGCATAACGATTAGGGAGCTCACTTTTGGCGCATAGAGACGCCATGCTACCCGCTTGGCCGTACAAGGATAAAACGTCTCGGTAGTCCTGTTCCATCCACGAGCCCTCGGATAAGCCCAGAACGTATTCGGCTTTTCCTTGCGCCAAAGCGAGCAAAAACAGAGGCTCCGCCACGCGCGGCGCATCCGTCGTCGCCTGCTCAACCAATTTTCTAAAACTCAGCGACTGCTGTCCGGATAGCTCTCGGCAATAGCCTTTTAAGAATCCCTCAAAGGTCAGATTCAACCGAGCACCTCCTTTTTGTATTGCCCGTATGCACAGACCATCTCTTGATAGCCTCGCTCCGAAGGCGACGACGCCAGTGCTTCTCCCTCGTCGAATATAAGCCGTTCGAGCAGCCCCCAATCAAGTCGGTCGACGAATGCCTGACTATGAAGATCGATGATGTCGTTCGGACGGTAGGCATAGAGCTTCATTACCGCCAGGTCCTCCAAGGATGGCGTAAAGTACCTGATAAAGCGCGCCCCAATATCCAAGGGAATCAAACGATCTTCGTAATTGAACGGCATCTGATTACAATATGCCACCGCCATACCATTCACCTCGGGGTATCGAGCTATGATCTCGCGGAGGCACCTGTCTGCCTCAAACACATCAATGTCATGTGTAACCGAACGATTCGTCACATCGTTTAGCATGAAGGCGCTTCCTCCCACCAATACAACGCTCGGCCTGTCGTCTCTTGGACCTATTTCCAGCTCTGCCTCTTCGTCAATGCCCAACAGAGTCTGCTCTAAATCCTGCTTATACATATCAAATCCTATTATTATTCATCTACAATAATACTATTCAGTCGCACGATAGGGCCCGTAAGATGCAAGGATTCCACTCGTGGCGATAATCCTTGCATCCAAGAAGACCAATGGTGGCAAACGTCAGCCTTCCCAACCGACCTGGATGGTTGTCATGACATCGCCTAGGCGCTGGCCGAGGGCTGACAGATGTTGGAGCACTTCGCTGGGCGAAGCACCGTTAAGAATGCAGGTGAGCGCATACGACGCCAGAAAGATGACTGCAAGCCCCAGCGGGATGAGCACGATCATCGCCAAGGTGCGCAGGCGCTGGCCCACGCGGCGACGACGCGCACGACGCTTGTCGAACGCGAGCTCCTGCGCATATGAATCTTGCTGTACGGAATAGGCCTCTGGTGCCGATTCGCACCCGGGCACAGCTGCGGGTACAGCAGCGGGCACGACATTCTGCGCAAAGGGCTGGACTGCCGCCCCTTGCATTTGCATCTCCATGAGTCGTTGCTGCTGACGCAGCATGCGCTCGGCTTGTTGCTGCGGAGTCTCAAGAAACAGATCCATGCTGGCCTCCAAAATCGGAGCATTCGACGCTTACGACCAGCATCCCGCACCGCCATGACCGCGACAACGCAATCGCCGGCAATAGCCACAAAGTTTCTTTTGCTCAAAAGCTGTCGAAAAGCTCAACAACTCCCCTACCAGCACTTTCTCTGAGCTTTTTTCGCCAGCAATCTTTTGGCCTTCCACCCTTACGCCAACTGACCAAAATCTAACCAAAAGCTTGACGAAAATTGTGGAGACCGGGACCCCCAAACAAAACGTGCCGCCCCATAAGGGACGGCACGCAAACTTCTTATCTGCTTTTCTGTAACGAGCACGCGACGACTCAACGCCGGAGCGCAGGGCGGGGAAACCTTTGCTTCGCGCGACCCTGCGAAGCCGTGAGCGAGAGGGAAAGGTTTCCCCGCCCTGCGCTCCGTGGTCGGTGAGGACAGACTACATGCCCGCGAGACCGCGGGCGGCGGTGGCGCACATAAACGCCAAGGTTAAAATCACGAGCGAGCCCGCAATGTCTGCCAGCACGCCCATTGCACGACGCTCAAACAACCAGCTCTCAAAGTGCGGGGCGACGTTGCGCCAAACACGCCACAGCAAGATGCCCATACCGATGACGCCTGGGATATTGAGCAGTAGGATCTCGGAGCACAAAAGACCGATCAGGTTGCCGGCGGCAAAACCAGCGTCGCCCTCGCAGTATTTGCGATAAATCATGTACAACATGTACGCCACAAACGGCTGCAGGCACGCAGAGATAAACGTAACCACCATCGAGGGGTCCTGAGAAAAGACATCGGTGAGCTTATCCACGCTCGTGGCATCCTTAGAGGCCAGGAACAGGCCAATGACCACCACGGGCACCACGCCCAAGATAACCTCGACCAGAGTAAACAACTTAGCAGTCAAATCCTCACTAGCCGAATTCAAATGGGGCGCCCACTCAGGATGAGCATGCACGCCGACTTTCTTGTCCTTCTCAGCACGATCGGCCTTTTTACCCTCGGCAACCCGACGACCAGGATCCTTGCGAGTCCCCGCCGCAGCAACCCGAGCCCGAGACTTCTTACCCATAACCAACACCTCACAAGAGGAAACGAATAGCCAACGCTACCCAGTGTACCCTCTAAGCAACGTCACCGCCCCAACCGGCCCCCACAAAAACGTGCCGCCCCATAAGGGGCGGCACACAAACTTTTTTATCAGCTTTTCTGTAGCGAGCACGCGACGACCCAAAGCGGGCCGGGAGGGCCGGACTACCTTCCCTCAACGCGACCCTGCGAAGCCGTGAGCGAGGAGGGAAGGTAGTCCGGCCCTCCCGGCCCAGCTCACGCTAGCGCCACGCGCTAGTAGTTCACCACCTGCTCCTCAAAGTACGCCTTCGGGTGGTTACACACCGGGCACACCTCAGGCGCCTCGGCACCAACGTGCAGGTGCCCGCAGTTCAGGCACTTCCACACCTTCACGCCCTCACGCTCAAACACCTCGCCCGACTCGATGCGCTCGACGAGTTTGTTGTAGCGCTCCTCGTGGGCCTTCTCGACGGCGGCGACGCCACGGAACTTCTCGGCGATCTCGGCAAAGCCCTCCTCCTCGGCGGTCTTGGCGAACTCGTCGTACATCGTGGTCCACTCGTAGTTCTCGCCCGCGGCGGCGTCACGCAGGTTGTCCAGAGTGCCCGGAACGGCGCCGTCGTGCAGATACTTAAACCACAGCTTGGCGTGCTCGGACTCGTTGCCCGCCGTCTCGGCAAAGATATTCGAGATCTGAACGTAGCCGTCCTTTTTGGCCTTGGATGCATAGTAGCGATACTTGGTGTGTGCCTGGGACTCACCGGCAAAAGCAGTCTCGAGGTTCTTCTTGGTCTGAGAGTTCTCAAAATCCATAGGTGTACTTCCCTTCAACACGTGCCGCCCATAAGCTTTGAGCGACCTTGTCTTTAGGATGCCCTCAAGCCGCGAATTTAAACCTTACAATCCCGTTCTTCAGATTTGAGCGGGCTACACACTCAACCAACGATCGTCCTCGGCTCGACAAAAGCCCTCGCGCTCCAGGTCAGCTAGAATGCCCGCAACAAGCTCGCACTCGACCGGCCCGCGACCGGCTGCCGCTTCCATCTCGTTAACGCCCACCACGGCATCAGCAAGCGTAATCCCCGCCGGCTGCCCATCGCGCGCTGCCAACAACATACGCACGATATGCGCGCGCTTTTGGCGGCGCGAGCCCTCAAACTTGGACTGACGACTATAGCCCGCCGACCGCCTGGACGGATTGGGCAGTGTCTTTTTAAGATACGCGCCGTAATCCAGCAATGCGTAATACCAAGCGCGCGGCGTGTCGGCATCGTCTTGAGGCGCGGCAAAGGGCGCGATCTCGTCCGCCGCCGCACCGGGGGCCGCCGGACAGGCAGCTTGGATCAGCGGCACCAGTTCGCGATCGGGAACGGCCGGCACATCGGGAAAGAAATGATGCAAAAAGACCGTGCGCACATTGGTCTCCAAATACACGCCCGGAAGATCGAATGCAAACGAACGGATGCCCTGCGCCGTTGCCGGGCCAATGCCGGGCAGAGCGACCAAGTCACGCGTCTCGCGCGGAAACTCCCCATCCCAGTCCTCTACAACGCACTGTGCAGCCCTGTGAAGCGCCAAGGCGCGGCGATTATAGCCCATCCCCTGCCACGCATCCAAGACATCGGAAGGGACAGCCTGAGCGAGCGCCTGAACAGTCGGAAAGCGATCGAGCCACGCCGGCATACGCGTCTCCACGCGCGGCACCTGCGTCTGCTGCAGCATGACCTCGGAGAGCCAGATGATATACGGGTCGCGCGTTCGGCGCCACGGAAGGTCGCGATAACGCAAGACCCCTTCCGAACGAATCATCGAACGAAAGGGGTCCTGAATCATAGCTATACTCCTTATGCGGCGCTATTCCTCCCGGCAAGCGTACGCGCAGGCAGCGTACTCGGGAAACGCATCGCGATCGGCGAACTTGGGATCGACAGCCGGAAACTGGCGATGGGCGACGATATCGCCGAGCGAAACGGAATCGAGGTAGTCGCGCATCAACGCCTGGGCTCCGGCCCACAGGGGATGATAGCAGCACGCGCCCATGCGCGCACAGTCACCATCGGGGGCGGTGCAGTCGTTCATAACCATAGGGCCCTGAACGGCCTCGACGACCTGGCGGATAGTGACGTCGTCCGGACTGACCTTGAGACGCATGCCACCGTGGACGCCACGCAGGCTCTCCACAATACCGGCCTGGACCAAACCATGCTGAATCGAACGGGCAAACGAATACGGGACATTGACCTCTTCGGCAGCGGTGCGAACAGAAAGCAAACGCTCCGGATCCTCAGCAAGCATCGCCAGCATACGAAGGGCGTAATCAGTCTTCCTCGATATGTCCATTTTTCCCCTTTCAAGGAATACGAACAGCTCGAACGAGCTCCGGGGCCGAGCTTGTGTCGAGACGCTAAATGACCGCCAGGATATCCAAATGGTAAATCGGATATCCACTGAGTGCCGCGCTTGGAGCGAAATGCATCAGATGCGGCGCACAGTGCAATTTAGTATAACCTAACCCCCTGCCTCGTAGAACAGGTGTTGCGCAACAAAGCTGTTGTTCAGACAGATATACTTATTAGATTTTACTTGCGTTCCCGAAGGCGCGGGGATTCTGGGCGAAGATGCACCAGGGCGATCGTTCTATCGAAACAAAGTGCATCAAACGCAAAAAGCCACGTCCGAAGACGTGGCTTTAATTGCGTTGGCGGGAAGTACGGGGCTCGAACCCGCGACCTCCGACGTGACAGGCCGGCGCTCTAACCAAACTGAGCTAACTCCCCAGGCAGACGTTCGCGTTTGTTTCCGCTCGCGTGCGCTGCGGGGATTAGTATACACAGAAGTCTGTCCGGCGCGCAACAACTTTTTTGAAAAAATTTTTCGGGGCCATCCGGGAGGGTCTCCGGGGCTGAGGGCGGGGGTTAAGTTTGCTGCTCTACAGTCCTGCGCAAGACGGAAAGCACATTAAGTGCTTTCCTTTGCGTGCGGAACTCGCGACAA
>UQIS01000022.1 GCA_900541245.1 uncultured Collinsella sp. | reverse complement strand
TAAAGCCGTTTGTCTCCACCCGCGTAGCGGGTGGTTTAAAGCTGGCCGCTGCGCGGCCAGCAGACTAAAGTCTTGAACTAAAGAGGCCCGCCACCGTAAGCGGTGCGGGCCTCAGCGACACGATTTGTGCGCCGGCTCGAGCTAGGCGTTCTATTTGCCCAGCTTAGCCTTAACCAAGCCAACCACGGTCGGGATGATCGACACGGCGACGATGCCGATAATCAGCAACTCAAAGTGCTCCTGCACAAAGGGAATGCCGCCAAAGAAGTAGCCCAGCAGCGTAAAGACCGTCGACCAGGTAATGCCGCCTAGCACGTTAAAGACGACAAAGTTGCGCCAGTGCATGCCGCCCATGCCGGCGATAAAGGGCACAAAAGTGCGGATAAACGGGAAGAAGCGACCCAGGAAGATGGCCAGGTGACCCCACTTGTCCAAGAAATCCTCGGACTTTTTGATGCGCTCGGGCGTCATGGCCTTGACCTTGCCCGAAGCGATGATCTTGCGGCCAAAGAAGTGACCGATCATAAAGTTGCACTGATCGCCCAAAATGGCAGCGGCCCATGCGGTGGCCAGAAGCGCCACGATGTTAAAGCCGCCGTTGTGGGCAAAGAAACCCGAGGCGAACAGCAGCGAATCACCGGGAAGGAACGGGAAGAACACCACGCCCGTCTCGATAAAGATGATCAGGAACACGCAGCCGTAGGCCATAAGCGGGCCGGCGGCGATCCAGCTGGCGATCGCGGTGCGCGGGTCCTTAAGCAGCTCGGCAATAAAATTGATGAAACCCATGAAGTAAAACCTCTCAGTTGTGGGCGCGGATACGTCCAAGTTGACCAGTATACGGTTGCGGTGCCCCCTCGTGCGCAACCCCACAAAAGCATGACCCCATTACCAGCAAGTTTGCATAACTGACACCTGTCGTGCAATACCGTCAAGATTATCCTTCCTAATCCCTAGCGAATCGCTATACTTTATTGAATCGCATTGCCATGGCGCTAAGGGAGGGCGGCCGGTGAGCTTTATCAATACCATTCGCGAGGACATCAAGACCGTCCAAGCGCAGGATCCCGCCGCGCAAAACGGTCTAGTCATCTTCCTTTCCTATCCTGGCCTGCACGCCAAGTGGAACCACGTGCCCGAGCACTGGCTCTGGGAGCACGGTCATCGCTCGCTCGCCCGCGTGCTCTCGCAAATCACCCGCCACATCACCGGCGTCGAGATTCATCCCGCCGCACAGATCGGCAAGCACTTCTTTATCGACCACGCCATGGGCGTCGTCATCGGCGAGACCACCGTCGTGGGCGACAACTGTGTGCTTTACCAGGGCGTTACGCTCGGCGGCACCGGCAACGAGACTGGCAAACGCCACCCCACCCTGGGCGATAACGTCACCGTGGGCACGGGTGCCAAGGTGCTCGGCAACATTCGCATCGGCAACAACGTCAAGATCGGCGGCAACTCGGTTGTCGTCAAGGACGTGCCCGACAACTGCACCGTCGTGGGCGTGCCGGGACGCATCATCAAGCGCAACGGCTGCCGCGTGTTCGAGGAGAGCTTCGATGCCAAGCAGCATCGCGAGTACATGCCCGACGACGCCGCCGAGCAGTCCGCACTCAACCGCCAGGGCATCACCGAGAACGCCCGCCGCGTCAAGGAGCTCGAGCGAGAGGTGGCCGAGCTCAAAGCCCTCGTCGCCAAGCTCGTGGACGAACGCTAGGAACGCAAGCGGCACAAAACAATATCGGCACCGACGCAAAAGGCGCGCCAGGGAATCAATCCCCGGCGCGCCATTCCTTTTGATGTGACATGCGGGACCGTCCCTTTGTCACATTATGCGAACTGGCTCAAGTAGAGGTCGGCATAGGCACCCTCGGCAGCCAGCAACTCCTTATGCGTACCCTGCTCGATAATGTTGCCATGATCCATGACCAGGATGAGGTCGGCATCGACGATTGTCGACAGGCGATGCGCGATCACAAAGCTGGTGCGCCCGCGCATGAGCGCGTCCATGGCGCGGCCGATGGCAAGCTCGGTGCGCGTGTCCACGCTTGAGGTCGCCTCGTCCAAGATGAGAATCGCCGGGTTGTTGAGCAGCACGCGCGCAATGGTCAGCAGCTGGCGTTGGCCCTGACTAATGCTCTCGGCATCGTTGGCCACGCGCGTGTCGTAGCCCTGCGGCATGGTGCGCACAAAGAAGTCGACCTGCGCGGCACGAGCGGCGGCCACAATTTCGTCGCGCGTTGCCTCGGGGCAGCCGTAGGCGATGTTTTCGGCAATCGTGCCATCGAACAGCCAGGCGTCCTGCAGCACCATGCCAAACTGCTGCCGTAGCTCGCCGCGGTCCATGCGGCTCGTATCCACGCCGTCGAGCGTAATACGCCCGCCGTCAATCTCGTAGAAGCGCATGAGCAGGTTGATGAGCGTCGTCTTGCCTGCGCCCGTGGTTCCCACCACGGCAATCTTCTGGCCCGGCTCGGCGGTAAACGACACGTCGCGCATAAGCGGCTTGTCGGGCGAATAACCAAAGCGCACATGCTCAAAGGAGACGCGGCCCTCCACGCGACCCGGCAGCTTGGCGGCCTTGTCCGGCAGCGGATCGGCCTCCATCTCGGGCTCATCAAGCAGGTCGAACACGCGCTCCGCACTCGCCAGCGCGCTCTGCAGCGAGTTGAAGGTAAACGACAACTGCGTCATGGGCTCGGACGCCTCGTAGATAAACTGGAAGAACGCCTGGAACACGCCGACGGTCATGTGGCCGGCAACCAGCATGCTGCAGCCCACAATCGCAATCACGATCTGCGCCAAACGGCCGATAAAGCGCACCGCAGGGCCGACGGCGTTGATCATAAAGTCGGCCTTGGTGCTCACGCGCGCCAGCTCGCCCGAGGCCTCGTGCACCTCAGCGGAGCTCTGACGCTCGCGGTTAAACGCGCGAATCACCAGACGGCCCGAATAGCCTTCCTCGACCGCACTCGTAATCTTGGACACCCACTCCTGGCGCTCGCCGGTCACGTCATGTGTGCGACGCGAGACCACTTTGGTCACCAGCAGCGACAACGCCATAAAGAACAAAAAGACCAGCGTGAGCGGCACGCTAAACACGAACATCACGCTCACGGCGCCCACCACGGTACCGATCGACACCAGAAGCTGCAGCAAGCCGCGCTGCATGCTCTCGGACATCTTGTCCAAGTCGTTGGTCGCACGGCTGACGACCTCACCGGGACGATGCGCGTCAAAGAAGGCAAGCGGCAGACGGTTGAGCTTTTGTGCGATGCGGTTGCGTAGACGCAGGTTGAGGCGTTCGGCCACGCTCGACATCAAAAAGCTCTGGAGCGCGTAGAACGAGGCAGCGGCCGTCCAAATCATAAAGTAGATGAAGATGGTCCTGCCGCAGTTCTCCCAGGTGATGTTGAAGGTGGTATCGTTGGCAAACGCCACCTGAATGTGGCCCCACATCTCATCGATCACACGGGCGCTATATGCCGGCGCAGCGGTGTTAAAGATGGCATAGAACACAATGCTCGCGAACACGATATAGAAGCGCCAATGGTCGCCGGCAGCCTCGCTCCACAGGCGGCGCACCGTCGCCCAGGTATCCCGAGGCGTCTCGTCCTCGTCTTCGTCGTCCACGTCGCGCATACGCTCTGCCTCGGCGCGGGCGCGCTCGTCCTCGGCGCGCTCGTTTTCCTCGTAGAGCGCTTGGCGGCGAGCCTCGCGCTCGGCTGCAGCCTTGGCGGCGTCATCCAGCTCGGGTGCCACGGCAGCCGTTTCCTCGACCAGCCCCGCAGCAACGGCGTCATCAACGCCGCCCTGCTTCTTGAGCTCCTCGGTCATGCTACTCACCTCCCTTCATTTGCGATTCCGCGATGGCGCGGTACACCTCGCAGGTTTCCATAAGCTCGCCATGCGTGCCCAAGCCCACAACCTCGCCGTCCTTGAGCACGACAATCTGGTCGGCGTGCAAGATCGTCGAGATGCGCTGCGCGATGATGAGCACCGCAGCGTCACGCGTCTCATCTTGCAACGCATGGCGCAGGGCGGCATCAGTCTTAAAGTCCAGAGCAGAAAAACTGTCGTCGAAGATGTACAGATCGGCCTGCTTCATGAGCGCACGGGCGATAGCCAGACGCTGGCGCTGGCCGCCCGAAAAGTTCGTGCCGCCCTGCGCCACCGGGGTATCGAGCCCCTGCGGCTGATCGAGCACAAAGGTGCCCTGGGCAACCTCCAGCGCATGGAGCATGTCAGCCTCAGTCGCACCCTCGTTGCCAAAGCGCAGGTTGCTCGCCACCGTACCCGAGAACAGCCACGCCTTCTGCGGCACGTAAGCGATATGCCCGCGAATCTCACCTTGCGAAAGGTCGCGCAGGTCAACGCCGTTCAGGCGAATGGCGCCCTTCGTGGCATCGTGGAAACGCAACAAGAGCTTGGCCACCGTCGACTTGCCCGATCCCGTCGAACCCACGATCGCGGTCGTCTGGCCACGGCGACAGGCAAAGCTCAGGTTGCACAGCGTGTCCTCGTCGGCGTCGTCAAAGCGAAACGACATGTGGTCGAACACGGCCACTGCGTCGGCTCCGTCCTTTGAGTCGGACTTGCCCGCGTCGAGCGTACCCTCACCATCGACGATGCTCGGCTCAATCTCCAGCACTTGCTTTGCACGGCTTAGGCACGCCGCGGCGCGCGGAAGCGTCAGAATCACCATCTGCGCCATCATCACAAAGAACAGGATCAGGATTGCATATTCGAGCACCGCTGAGATGCTCGCAATCTGCATCGCATGGGCGCCCACGCGGTTGCCACCCACCCACAGCACCGCCACCTCGGCGATGTTCATCAAAAAGAAGCTGGAGCTGTCGAGCCCCACAAACAGGTGGTTGACCTTAATGGCATTGTCCGCGTAATCGCTAAATACCTCGTCCAGGCGCTGCTCCTCGTGGCGCTCCTTATTGAAAGCGCGGATGACGCGAACGCCCACGATGTTCTCACGCAGCACCACGTTCATGCGGTCGATAAAGCTCTGCAGGCGCATAAAAATCGGCGCGGCGTTAGCCACCGTAAAGACCGCCGCCACCAGCACGATCGCAACCACCACGCCCAGCAGCGTGCCCATGGCAGGATCGATAAACCAGGCAAAGATAATGCCCGCCACGGCCAAGAACGGTACCGGCAGCACCAACTGAATCGTCTGAAGGATCGCTTGCTGGATCACGTTGATGTCGTTGAGCGAGCGTGTGATCATCGAACCCGTGCCAAAGCGCTCAAAGTCGCTGGCCGCGAGTTCGAGCGACTTGTCGTACACGGCATTGCGGATATCGCAGGCCACGTTGGCGGCCAGGCGCGCCGAAAGATAGCAGCCCAGCACCGTGCCGCCGCTGGCCATGCCGGTCGCGATAAGCATGTACAGACCGTTGCGTAAAATATAGTCGACATCGCCCGTGGTAATACCGGTGTTGACCATGTTAGCCAGCATCGTGGGAACCAACAGCGTACCGACGTTATCTATCAGCACCGCAAACAGCGTCACCGCAATCAGCCCACGATACGGCCTCATAAACCTCATTAAGAGTCGCATGTCTCCCCCTCGATCTTATCGTTCGCATCGTTCTCCGCGGCCATCTGCTGTTTAAACGCCTCGCACTCTTCGTTAAGAACATGGGAGAACTTACCGACCAAGCGCATAATCTCGCGCTGCTCCCACGGCTCGAGCGCGCCAAAGGCACGCTGCTCGGCTTTAACCGCCGGCAACGCATAGTGCTCGGCGAACCGCCGGCCCTCATCGGTCAAACAAACGACCTTATTCTTACGACTGCCTTCGGCAAATTCCAGCGTTGCAAGCCCTCGCGCCGTCAGAGTTTTAATTGCCGAGTTAATGGTCTGCTTGCTATAGAACCATTCGCTTGTCAGACGACTTACGGCAATACTGCCGCCTGCCGTGCTGGTATCGACGAGCATCCAGTAAGCGCAGTCCGAAAGGCCGCAGGCACGCGAGAACTCCGAATAGATATGGACGAGTCCATTGAGTAACCGGTCGAAGTCGACCAGCGTAACCGCACTATTCATCTATCCCACCATTCAATTGTCCGATTTTTGACCAATTTTGTGTCTCTAGATTAGTCCGAGTTTTGACTAACGTCAACAGGCTCTCCGCAAATGCGTGCACTTTTATGGCCTATCGGCAGAAAAAGACCGCCGGCGCGGGGGCGGCGCCAGCGGTCACGTGAAAATCGGGTTTATCGCCTGTTAAGCGGCGACGGCCTCATAGACCGTAGCGCCCGAGAAGCTGTCATGCAGGCTCTTGCCGGCAATCCACGGCAGCTCGACGACCTCGCAGACCGTGTTGACCAGCTCGGAGCAGTCAGTAAAGTGGCCCTTGTCGTTGAGGGCCTCGCAATCCTGAACACGCCAATAGCCATCGGTGTGCGTGATGTAGTACTCGTGATCGTTGATCGACACGAAAGCGCGCGTCTTGGAACGCAGCAGCTTCAGAAATCCTTCGAAATCGGTCTCGACGACATCTCCAGCCTGGAACATGATGTTACCTCCTGGCCCGGCGCCACCACGGCGCATTGATAAACGTTGGTACTCCTTTAGTAAAACCTTTATCAGAGGTTATGCGTTCGTCATTTAGGCAAGTGGTAAAAAACCGCAGGGTAGACGGGATAAAACGTTTAACCATCCCATTTGTTTGTCACATTCTGAAGGTACTTTTATGCAAACCTACTTTCCCAATTGGAATCTATCCTTTTGGCCGGGCAATTGACCGTCTATCGTTTAAGCCCGACGGGTATGAACGGGGCATCTGCAACGCCACCGCAAGGAGACACCATGGAGACTATCGAAGCACTCATTCACCGCCGCAGCTGCCGCAAATACAGCGATCGTCCCGTCGAGGCCGAAAAGCTTGCACGTATTATCGAAGCCGGCCAATATGCACCGAGCGGCATGGGCCGCCAGCCGGTGACGTTTGTCGCCGTCACCGACCCCGCGACCGTCGAGCGTCTCTCACAGCTCAACGCCCAGGTCATGGACAGCAACAGCGACCCCTTCTATGGCGCCAAGACCGTTGTGGTGGTGCTGGTTGACCGCAGCGTGCCCACACATCTGGAAGACGGCTCGCTCGCCATGGGCAACTTGCTCAACGCCGCCTATGCACTGGGTGTCGATTCGTGCTGGATTCACCGCGCGCATGAGGTCTTTGACTCGCCCGAGGGCCTGGAGCTGCTGGCCAGCTGGGGCCTGCCCGCCGACGGCAGCCTGCGCGGTGTCGGTAACTGCATTCTTGGCTACGCCGAGGACACGCTACCCGAGGCAAAGCCGCGCCGCGACAACATCATCTACGTAAGGTAACCCAGGAGCGTCAGCGGGGGTGGCTAATTTGGGACGGGCTATTTTAGCTGCCCCACTCGCAACTTATCCCGCCGATGGAGTTGTTGCCGTTTCATCTGCTTGGGCCGTTTCGGCGTCGTCGCCTTGCTTGTCTTCGTCCTTTTGAGCATCGGCGATGGTGGAGGCCGCCGCAACGATGCCGCGCTGGGGTGCGACGCCCGTCTGGGTCTGAGCGCCCTCGACAACTTCTGTGCCTGCATGCGCGAGCTCGGGCGATTTAAACACTGCGTCCAAGTTGGCGCCACCGCCGGCGTAGCCGAGCGCGGCGAGTGCGATGACGATCACTGCAACGACGGCCACGATCGGCACATAACGATGCCAACCAGCCGGGTTGAGCCCGCTGCGGCGAGCCGCCCCGCGACTGATGTAACCAAGCGTGCCGTCGTGCTTGAGCTTTGAGCCCACCACGCGTTTGCGGCCCCACAGCGAGGACTCTGCCTGCATTGCCAAGCGGGCGCTTGCCGAAGGATAGCCGTATTTAGTGCGCCTGAACGAGCCATCAAACCCCGAGGCGTGTTTACCCCACGTCACCGATGTTGTGCGTCGGTTGACCGGCGCGGCACTCCGCCTTCTGCGGCTCGGTTTTGAAGTCTCAGCCATATGCCCTCGCACGCCGTAACCAAATCGAAACAATAACGCTTTGGACTGTAGCACACGCGTCGCGCGCGGTCACGGGCGCCTCGCTCAACGGTCATCGTCCTTCAGCAAGCGCCACAGCGTTGTACGGCTTATACCCAGCACCTCTGCCGCACGAGTCCGGTTGCCGTGGAGATGATCTACAACCAGATGCGCGATATCTCGCTCGGTATCGGCCAGCGGTCGCAGGATATACAGGTCACTTTCGAGCGTCGGGGCGCCAAAGGTTGCGGTCTTAATCACGTCCTCTTGGGCGAGCACTTCCTCCGCCACAGCGCGGCCCACCGTGCCCGCCCCCACCAATATATACAGTCGTTCCGAGACCTCGCGGAGCTGCAGATAATTGCGCGGCCAGCGGTAAGCATCGAGCGTCTTCGTCGCCGCGGCAGACAGCGTGGGCGCTGCCGTCCCAAATGCATCAGCGAGATATTCCAAATAGCGCGCGACCTTCGTCGACGCGGCTCCCTGCTCGGCGATTGCCGGCGCCACGCTCACCGCACAGGCGAAGCGCTCGGTCACAAAGGCGGCTTGATCACTTTCGCTGCCGCCCGGCATGTCATTCGCCGTCAGCACCACATGGCAGCGCGTCGCCAACGCGGTGTCGGCCATCGTGGAAACGAGCTCGCGGAGGCGCTGGGGGCCAACCGCATTCCAGCCCTCAATGCAAAGTGTCAGCCCCGTTTGGAACAGCGGCGATTCGGAGCTTTTGAGCACATGGCGCCAACCGCGATCGGTGAGTTCATCGAGCGCGACGGAAACAAAGGGTTGATCGACAAAAGGGCCAGCCAGATAGAGGCGCTTGGCAATCTCGACCTGACCCGCGCCAAGCTCGCCCTCGAGCATAAGGGGCACGCCGCGCGCATAGCTCTCGGCAACCGGCGCAGCCACCGAGGCCGCCCCCTCAACGATGCCGTACGCACTCGATTCGTAGCGGGCCTCAACTTCGTCGGCGTTGAGCCACTCGATGCCCGCATGCGCCGCGGCGCCGCGCACCTCGCGGACCACGACGACCCAAAGGCCCCCGCCCTCTTTTTCGGTGGGGCGAACGGTCAGGCTCAGGCGCGTACCCGCACGCCCCATAACAAGGCGCGCACCGTCTCCTATACGGTCGAGGCGTTCGGCAACAAAAGCCGCCACATCCCGCTCAAGCGCCGTGTCATTCATGGTCGAGATCGCGACGTCCCCACGCGCATCGATTGCCAATGCCGAGGCCCCGGCAGCAGCCAGGGCCCCAGTCAAGATGTTCAGCTTGGCATCGCTATCCATGATTTGCCCCTGTCCGCAGCGACGTGCAACCGCCGACGGTCGCACGACCGAGTGTTTCAAAATTGAACGATATTGCTCACCAAACACTATAGGGCAGAAAGCGCCGTCCTGCGAGTATAGATGTTGCCCCGCATCGCCATCCTGGCGGGGCGATAAGAGCTCTTCGGGACTTATAAACCTGCGGACAAGCCATACCCGCAAGAGCTCCTATCGCTCCACCGCAGGCTTGCGCTCACCAGCAACCAGCACGCAGCACGCAAACAAGCTATTTCTCTACCAGATTCCCAGCACGTGCTGCATTCCCAAGCTCATGCACGCAATGCCAATCCAGCAGCAAAAGCCCAACGCGATGGGCTTGCCGCCCTTTTTGACCAGCTCGACGATATCGGTATTAAAACCAATAGCCGCCATGGCCATCACGATAAAGAACTTCGACAGCTCCTTGATGGGCGCCGTAAAGGACGCGGGAAGCTGAAGCACCGTGGTGATTACGCTCGCCAGCACAAAGAACAGCACAAACATGGGAAACGCGCGTTTAAGCGAGAACGTGCTTTTGGCGTCGCCGCCGGCCTTGCGCGCCAGATGCATCTGCCAGCATGCGAGGACCAACGTGATGGGAATAATGGCCAGCGTCCTGGTGAGCTTGACCACCGTGGCGCTCTCGAGCACATTGGCGCCGGGATGCATGCTGTCCCAGGCGCTCGCCGCAGCCGTTACGGACGAGGTGTCGTTGATGGCGGTGCCGGCAAACAGGCCAAAGCCCTCGTTGGTCAGCCCGAGCATGCCGCCGAGCGTCGGAAACACGAGCGCCGTGATAACGTTAAACAGGAAGATGACCGAAATAGCCTGGGCAATCTCGCGATCGTCGGCATCGATGACGGGTGCGGTCGCGGCGATGGCAGAACCGCCGCAAATCGACGAACCCACACCCACAAGCGTCGCGATCTTGCTCGGCACGTTCATGACGCGGCAGAGCACAAAGGCGATGACAAGCGAGGTCGAGATTGTCGCCACGATAATGGGCAGCGACTGGGCGCCCTTGGACAGGATCTGGGAGAGGTTCATACCAAAGCCAAGCAGGATAACCGCGTACTGCAAGACTTTTTTGGACGTATAGGTAACGCCGGCGGCGAGCTGTTCGCGACGATTCTTGGGAAAGACGAGCGCCAGGACCATGCCAAAGAGGATGGCAAATACCGGACCGCCGACCACCTCAATCTGTTTGCCGAGCAACGCCGCGGGGATAGCGATGATCAGGCAGAACAAGACGCCCTTCCAGCGCTCGCGTACGATATTTGCCAGTTGCATATGGGATTCCTTCTTTCTATTTCACGTTTGCGACGGCTTATGATACGGCAACATTGAGCGCAGCCTTGCGCAAACACAGACTAAGATGCCGCAATAGTTCTCAGGCAACAGCCGAATTACCCACCGCGGAGAGCTGATTCGCGGCATAATTAACAACTGACATATGAGTTTGATAGAACAGTTGCGAGGCGCTATGGAAGAATCGATGCACGTCGGCGAGCAGGAAACGAGCCTACAGGACCAGTCCTACCACACCATTCGACGCAAAATCGTCTACCTGGACTACAAGCCGGGCGAAAAGCTGGGCGTCAAGCAACTTTGCGACGACCTGGATATGGGTCGCACGCCCGTGCGCGAGGCTTTGGTTCGCTTGGCGCAGGAAGGCCTGGTGCGCACCGTGCCCCAGAGCGGCACCTACGTCTCACCCATCAACCTCACCCTTGCCGAGAGTGCCTGTTACATCCGCGAACATCTGGAAAAGCAGGTGATCGTGGAATGCTGTGCGCGCGCCACGTCGGCCGGCATCGAGCAGCTCGACCGCGCCATCGCGCTGCAGGAAAAGGCCATGGCCGAAGAGGATCGCATCGGCTTCTTTTTGAGCGACAACCTCATGCATCACATGATTTTTAGCATCGCATGTCGCAGCACCGTGTGGTCATGGCTCGAAGAGACCAATGCCGACCTGGAGCGCTTCCGCTGGCTGCGCGCTGCCACGCAGGTTCTCGACAATCAGGACATCGTGAACGAACACAAGCAGATTCGCCGCGCCATCGCCGGTCGCGACCCCATCGAAGCGAGCTTTTTGGTCAGCAAGCACCTGCACATGATGTTCCGCAACCAAACCGAGGTTCTGGACCAGTTCCCCGAGTACTTCGAGACCAGCAAGCTCCGCTAACCTGCCAAAAAGGGACAGGTTCATTTTGGCAGATTTTATCTGGTCAAATGCAAAAAAGGGCCCGGCTCCGTCTAATGACGCGGAGCCGGGCCTTAGTCGCTAGAACGGCGGAACCAACTACTCTACCGTGACGCTCTTGGCCAGGTTACGGGGCTGGTCGACGTCGCAGCCGCGCAGGATGGCGACCTCGCGGGCGAGCAGCTGCAGCGGGACACTCGCCGTGATGGGGCTGAACACGTCGCGGACTGCCGGCACGCGGATGATGCAGTCGGCAATCTTGTTGATCTCCTCGTCGCCCTCGGTGGCAACGACGATGACCTTGGCACCGCGCGCCTTGCACTCCATAAGGTTCGACACGGTCTTGTCGTAGGTGGCACTCTTGGTGGCCACAGCGATGACAGGGAAGCCCGGGTCGATCAGGGCAATGGGGCCGTGCTTCATCTCGCCGGCGGCGTAGGCCTCGGCGTGCAGGTAGCTGACCTCCTTGAGCTTGAGCGCACCCTCGTAGGAAATAGCGGCACCCATGCCGCGGCCCACGAACAGCGCCGACTGCGCATCCTTGCACAGCAGGGCAGCCTCATGAACGGCCTCGGTCTGGGTATCCAAAATCCACTGGATCTGCTCGGCCGTATCGGAAAGCTCGCGGAACAGCATGCGTGCCTGTTTGGTGGTCAGGCGGTACTTGACCTGCGCCAGCAGCAGGGCCAGCAGCGTCAGGCTCACAACCTGGCCGATGAAGCTCTTGGTCGAGGCGACCGCAATCTCCTTGTTAGCCTTGGTGTAGATGACGCCGTCGCTCTCACGCGCCACGGGGCTGCCCACCACATTGGTGATGCCAAAGACCTTGGCGCCCTTGATGCGCGCGTCGCGAATGGCGGCAAGGGTATCGGCCGTCTCGCCCGACTGGGACACGGCAACGACAAGCGTCGTCGGCGTAATGATGGGGTTGCGATAACGGAACTCGCTGGCCGCCTCCACCTCGGTGGGGATGCGAGCCCAGCCCTCAATGAGATTCTTGGCAATGAGGCCAGCGTGATAGCTGGTTCCGCAGGCGATCACGTAGACGCGGTCGATGTCGTTGAGTTCCTCGAGCGAAAGGCCCAGCTCGTCGATGTCGAGCTCGCCGGCCGGCGTCATACGACCGACCAGCGTGTCACGCACGACGCGCGGCTGCTCGTGGATTTCCTTGAGCATAAAGTCGGGATAACCGCCCTTTTCGGCCATGTCCAGGTCCCAGTCGATGTGGGTGACCTTGGGCTCGATAACGTTGCCGGCCTCGTCGGTGTACTCGACGCCTGCGGGCGTGAGCTTGGCAAACTGACCGTCCTCGAGCACCACGACATCGCGGGTGGCGTCGATGAGCGCGATGACATCGGAGGCGACATAGGCGCCGGTCTCGCCCGCGCCGACCACGATCGGGGAATCCTTGCGGGCCACGGCGATCACGCCGGGCTCGTCAGCGCACACGGCGGCCAGACCATAGGCACCGACCACGTGGGTGCAAGCCTCGCGCACGGAGGCCATCAGGTCGTGCGTCTCGGCATAAGCCTCTTCGATCAGATGCGCGAAGACCTCGGTATCGGTCTCGCTCTTAAAGTGGTGGCCGCGACCCTCCAGCTCTTCGCGCAGCTCGGCGAAGTTCTCGATGATGCCGTTGTGGACGATGGCGATACGGCCGTCGCAGCTGGTGTGGGGGTGAGCGTTAACGACGGAGGGCTTGCCGTGGGTGGCCCAACGGGTGTGGCCGATACCGCAGGTAGCGTCGCTGTCGATGTTGGAAAGCTCGCTCTCCAAGCCCGCGACCTTGCCCACGCGGCGGATGACATCGAGGTGTGCCGCGGCGCCCTCGCCCACCTCGAGCGCGACGCCCGAGGAGTCATAGCCGCGATACTCCATACGCTTGAGGCCCGTGACCAGGATGTTCTTTGCAATATCAGAGCCGGTGTAGCCGACAATTCCGCACATAGGATAAATCCCTTCGTCCGCTTGACTGCAAAACGTCCACGCACAGGGGGCGCTGAGACGCATAACGTTCGAGTATTGTACTCACGCAAACGCAAGCTGATATACCAGAAGTGGTATCTCAACTTAGATACCACCCGATGCACACACGTCCAGCCGGTCCAAACCACCACAAAGGTACCTGCCCCCTTCGTGGTGGTTGCGCTGGCAACGGCGTTTCCCCAGATAAAACCTGCCAAAATAAACCTGTCCCTTTTTGGTAGGTTTAGGATGCTACAATCTGGCTTGTACTTGAAACGCATCAAAGGGGCCGCTATGGCAAAGGTTAAAATCAGCGACGTCGCGCGCGAAGCCGGGGTTTCGTTGGGCACGGTTTCCAACGCGCTCAACCATCCCGAAAAGCTGCGCCCCGAGACCCTCAAGCTCATCAACGAGACCATCAATCGCCTTGGCTACCTGCCCAACCAAAGCGCTCGTCAGCTCGCGGGCGGCGGCACCAAGTCCTTTGGCTTGGTGCTCCCCCGTCTCGACCACGGTTTTTCGCTCCAAATTGCCAGCGGCGCCCATAACGAGGCCCGCAAGCACGGCTACGACCTACTCATCGCCAACGCCGATAACGACGATATTCTCCAGGACCATTACCTGCGTTACTTTATGGGCACGCAAATGTCCGGCGTCATGGTTCAGCCCATGGCATCCCCCGACTGGCACCCCGCTATGACCAAGATGCCCGTGCCGATTGTCCACCTGGACATCCATTGCTCCGCGCCCGGCTACTACGTAGCGGCCGACAACGAGGCGCAGGGGCGCATTATCGCCGAGCTCGCCATCGCCCGCGGCGCACGCCATATCACCGTTGTGGGCAGAGCGGCATTCATGCAGCTCACCCTGCGCGTACTTGGCATTCACAAGGCTCTCGCCCTGCATCCCGATATCAAAATTGAAGTCATTGACGCCGGAGAGTGGAATACCGCAGCCGACGGCTACAGTATTGGTGCTCAGATTGCCGGGCGCCCTGCCGACGAACGCCCCGATTTTGTCGTCGGCCTGACCGACGTGCTGGCCTCGGGCGTTATCTCGGCATTGGTCGACAAAGGCATCTCCGTCCCCGAGCAGGTTCGCGTGGCCGGATGCGACGGCAACCCGCTCGCTTGGAGCGGATCGGTCCCGCTCACTACGGTAGCGCCCCCGGGCTACGAGATTGGCCGCAAGGGTGTCCAACTGCTCATGGAGCAAATCGAGAACAAGGTCCCGACAAAGACCAAGCATATCCACGTCGGCTCTGCAGCGCGCACCGTCACCGCAGCCACCACCGCGGAGGACATCAACCGCCAAGAACTCGTGCGGCCGTTCCTGCTGGAACGCGCCAGCACCCAGGCAAGCAGCCAGACCGACGCCACGGCCATCAACCTCGGCGCGTATCTATAGCACGCCCGCAAGTATGCTAAGTCGCCGCTCAAGCAAAAGAGGCCCGACCATTGCTGGACCCCTTTTGTTTAAGCGCAAACGTAAGCAATTGCTCGTTTCAACGCCGCAATTGTCTAGCGCACGGCCTTGACCGCCGCCGCCAGATCGAACAGCGTATCGAGCACGGCCTCGCAGCCATCCACCACGTCCTGCGGCAGCGGCACGATATCGGGGACGGCAAAGACATGGCAGCCGGCCGTAATGCCCGAGACGCAGCCGTTGCGCGAATCCTCGACCACGGCACATTCCTCGGGAGCAAAGCCCGCGCGCTCGCAGGCGAGCAGATACATCTCGGGGTCGGGCTTGCCGTGCACGACGTCCTCGCCACACGTTACCGTTTCAAACTTGTCAAAGAGGCCAACCATCTTAAGGTTGCGCTCGGCCGTAACGAGGCGCGACGACGTCGCTAGACCAACGTGATAGCCCGCAGCCAGCAGCTCGTCTAGGCACTCGGCGGCGCCGGCCTTAAGTTCCAGTTCGGTCTTGACCATCTCGTCGCGAATCTCCTTGTGGCGACGATAGATCGCCTCGGTGGTTTCGTGGCTGCCATAATGCTTATCGAGGATGTCCATAACATCGGGCAGCGTGCGGCCGATAAACTGATGGATCAGCGCTTCATCAATCGCGAGCCCCAGCTCAGCGGCGCCTGCCTTCCAGGCCTTAATCCCCAAACGCTCGGTATCGACCAGCGTTCCATCCATGTCAAAAATAACAGCCTTGATCATATCGGTCCCCCATCGACTCTCGCTGTCGCGTTGCTGCAACTCTACCGCATTTGGCAACTTGTATATAACGTATATACCATATTGCACTTTCGTTACACAGATAGAAGTCTTATGGCAAGTAACGCATTAGGATTATAGTTTTCGATCGAGTACTCAACGATAAGGAACGTTTCATGATTTTAGACACCACGGCACCCGCAGAGGAGCTTCAAGACAAGCTATCGGCGCTCGAGCAGCTGCTTTTGGCATACGGGCGCGTGGCTATCGGGTTTTCCGGCGGCGTTGACAGCAGCTTTTTGGCCGCGGTCTGCGCCCGCATCATGCCCACCAATACCCTTCTCGTCCATCTCACCACGCCGCTCATCGGTACGCCCGAACAGGCTTCGTTTGAGCGGTCCGTTGATGGACAAGCCAATGAAGGGGCGCATTTTAAGCTCCCCGTGCTCAATCTTTCGGTCGATCAGCTGCAGCTCCCCCAAGTAGCCTGCAACGATGCCAATCGCTGCTACCACTGCAAGCACGCCGGCTTTACCGCCATCGTCAACCACGCCAAGTCGCTCGGCTTTCCCACCGTCATCGATGGCAGCAATGCAAGCGATCGCGGTGACTACCGCCCCGGCATGCGTGCGGCAGAAGAGCTCGGCGTACGCTCACCCCTTATGGAGATCGGCTTTACCAAGAACGAAGAGCGCGAGCTGCTGCGCGCATGGGGCTATCCCGTTTGGAACCTGCCGGCGGGAGCATGTCTTGCCACGCGCGTCCCCACGGGCGAGGAGCTTACGCGCGAGAAGGTCGATTTAATCCGCGCCTGCGAGGATTACCTGCACGATCTTGATCTGGCACAGGTACGCGCGCGCCTGGTCGGCGGCTGCATGCATATCGAGGCCGCACCCGCAGATGTCGCCAAGATTGCTGCCCTCGGTGGCAACGCCGTTGATGCCGAGGGCAAAACCCCGCTGCCCGCCGTTATCGAGTCCGCGCTGCGCGAGCTGGGCTGCGACCATATCTCCCCCGAGGTCACCCCCTACATCCACGGCAACATGAACCTGTAGGTTGCGCCGTTTTACAAACGGCGCAACTGCTCGGCGCTGCACGGGCTCCGGGCACGGCAATCTGACGTTCAACTTCACGGGCGCGACCAAAAGGTCAGCGCCCGCTTGTTTCACGTCACCTTACCGCACCCGGAGCCCGCTCGCTCGCATATGCTCAACCTGGACTGCGTTAACTGACCTACCAAAAAGGGACAGGTTTATTTTGGTAGGTTTTATCTGGGGAAATATCGCGAGGCAGTCGCCCCCCCCTAGCACCCATCTCACTTCGAGAGACACAAGAGGGGCGACTCGGCTGCATCTACTTCTTCCGATAGCGGCGGTTGCGGCTCGTCGACGAACCCATTACTTCGATGAGTCCTTTATCTGCCATTTTTGGCAGATGGTAGCTGACGGACGAATTTTGGCATTCCGTCTCTCTAAAACAATAGATTTATCTCTCTAACTTTAGAGAGATAAATCTATTGTTTTAGAGAGACATTTAGAGAGATGTATCGAATTCGCTGCTAGATTGCCTAATGCTATCTCTCTAACCAACCTTCTCTTTAGAGAGACATTTAGAGAGACGAGTGCGACCTCTCTAATCATGGGCTCCACTCTTTAAGGTGCACACTTCCTAACCGTGCCCTAAGTTGCGGTGGAATAACTCACGATTAGCCTGCCAAAAAGGGACAGGTTTATTTTGGCAGGTTTTATCTGGGGAAACGCAAATAGGGCCGTGACACCCATACGGCGTCGCGGCCCTTTTCCTTGGAGAAGGATCAATTGATTGAACGGGATGACCGTTCTAGTCTTCGAGTCCGCTATTGATGAGCTCCGCAATCTCAACGGGATCGGTGCTCGCACGCACTTTGTCACGGAAGCCGGCGTCCATCAGCATCACGGCAGCCTTGGAGAGCAGACGCAGGTGCGTGGTTCCAGCCTCGCCGGCGGGCACGTACAGCGCGAGCGCAACATCGACGGGCACCCCATCGAAGCTCGGCCATTCAACGGGCTCGACCAGCTTAAGCACGGCCACACCCGGCGTATGGATCGCATCGCTCTTGGCATGCGGAACGGCAAAACCGGCGACAAGCCCGGTCTCGGCCTCGTTCTCGCGAGCAATAAAGGCAGCCTCTACGGCAGATGCGTCATCGGCAAAGCCGAGCTCGATTGCCTGCTCGGACAAATAATGCAGGGCGTCCTCGCGCGAGGCGGCGGTATACCCTATCGTCACTTGGTTGGCAGATACAAATCCCATGGAAACCTTCCTTACAACACAGACCTGACCGCAGCTTCGATACCGTCGGCGTCCAAACCGTACTTGTGCAGCAAATCGACCGCAGGGCCGGACTCGCCATACACATCGCGCACGCCGACGCGTCGCATCGGCACCGGATACTGCTCCGCGAGCACCGAGGCCACAGCCTCGCCAAGACCACCGATAATCGAATGCTCCTCGGCGGTGACCACGCGACCAGTCTTCTTGGCGCTGGCAACCACCAGGCGCTCATCGAGCGGCTTGATCGTGTGCATGTTGATGACCTCGGCATCGATACCATCGGCAGCGAGCGCCTCGGCAGCCTCAAGCGCCTCGGCGACCATAAGGCCACAAGCGATGATGGTCACATCGGACCCCTTGCGCACGACCACGCCGCGACCAATCTTGAACTCATAGTCCTCGTGGTCGTTGATGACCGGTGTTGCCAGGCGGCCGAAGCGCATGTAAACCGGGCCCTCAAACTCATAGGCGGCGCGCACACAGGCACGAGCCTCGACGTCGTCGGCGGGAACGACCACCGTCATACCCGGAATCGTGCGCATGAGTGCGATATCCTCGCAGCACTGGTGCGTGGCGCCGTCCTCGCCCACCGAAATGCCGGCATGAGTAGCGCCAATCTTGACGTTGAGGTGCGGGTAGCCGATGGAATTGCGGACCTGCTCGTAGGCGCGACCGGCGGCAAACATCGCAAAGGTGCTCGCAAAAGCAACGCGGCCCGTGGTCGCGATGCCGGCGGCAAGACCCATCAGGTTGCTCTCGGCAATGCCGGCGTCGTAGAAGCGCTCAGGGTGCGCAGCCTTAAACTTACCGGTCTGCGTGGCGGCGGCCAGGTCGGCATCGAGAACCACAAAGTCATCGCGCTCATTGCCCAGCTCGACAAGTGCCTCGCCATAGCTAACGCGCGTGGCGACTTTCTTGACGTCTGCCATTAGAGCTCCTCCCCTGCTGCTGCGAGCTCGGCCATGGCCTGCTCAAACTGTTCATCGTTGGGTGCCTTGCCGTGCCAGCCCACCTGGTTTTCCATAAAGGAGACGCCCTTGCCCTTCACCGTCTCGGCGATAATGGCCACGGGCGAGTCGCTCACTTTGCGGGCCTCGGCAAAGGCGGCGGCAATCTGCGCCATGTCGTTACCGTCGGCGAGCTCGATCACATGCCACTTAAAGGCGCGGAACTTGTCAGCGAGCGGCATGGCCGAGTTGACTTCATCGATCGTGCCGTCAATCTGCAAGCCGTTGTGGTCGACGACGGCAACAAGATTGTCGAGCGCATGGTTGCCGGCGAACATGGCCGCCTCCCACACCTGGCCTTCCTCGCACTCACCGTCGCCCAGCAACGTGTAGACACGGTAGCCGTCGCCCCAGTGCCTAGCGGCAAGCGCCATTCCAACTGCAGCAGAGATGCCCTGACCGAGCGATCCGGTGGACATATCGATGCCAGGGGCGTCGTTCATGTTGGGATGGCCCTGCAGTCGGCTGCCAATATGACGGAGCGTCTCGAGCTCTTCGACGGGAAAATAGCCGCGATTTGCCAACACCGAATACAGGCCCGGCGCCGCGTGACCCTTGGAGAGCACAAAGCGATCGCGATCGGCCTTGTGAGGGTCGGCAGGATCGATATTCATTTCCTCAAAGTACAGATACGTCATGATGTCGGCAGCACCGAGCGATCCACCCGGGTGTCCCGACTTGGCCGCGTGAACCGCAGTCACGACACCCTTCCTGACCTCATTGGCGACCTTCGCCAGCTCCTGGTTGGTCATACGAATTCCTCTCTTGAGAACAACCCCGGCACCGGATGACGCGATGCCGGGGCAATCCACTCGTTAAGCCTGAGCGACGACCTTCTGCCAGTCAGCCTCAAAAGAGGCGAGGCCCTGGTCGGTCAGCGGATGATGCAGGCACTTCTTGAGAGCGGCCATGGGCACGGTCGCAATATCGGCACCGAGTAGCGCGGCCTGGGTCACGTGGTTGGGCGTACGAACCGAGGCGGTGATGATCTCGACGGTGTCGTCGACGTTCTTGCCCGTCCAGTCGTAGTTCTTAATGCAGGTCACGACGTTGTCGAGCTGCGAGATACCGTCCTCGGCGATGTCATCGAAACGACCGACAAACGGGCTGATGTAGCGAGCACCGGCATTGGCGGCCATAAGGGCCTGCGTCGGCGAGAAGACGAGCGTCATGTTGACGCGCACGCCAGCATCGGCCAGCGCACGGCAGGCGGCAAGGCCGGCCTCGCACACGGGAAGCTTGACCACGATGTTGGGGGCGAGGGCGGCAAGGCGCTTGCCCTCCTCGATCATGCCCTCGGCCGTGGTGGCGGTAGACTCGGCAGACACGGGCAGGCCCTCGCAGAGCTCGGCAATCTTGAGCATATGGGGCTCAAAGTCGGCAAGCTTGCCGCCGGTCTTGGCGTACAGGGACGGGTTGGTGGTAACACCGGCCAGGCAGCCCCAGCTCTTGGCCTCAGCAATCTCGTCAAGGTTGGCGGTATCGATAAAGAACTTCATGGTGCAAACTCCTTCTAAGGAATCCAAAACTCAAAAAATAGGACAAAGGGGATGTCCCTTTGTCCTATGTGCCGGGCCCGCAGCTGGGACATGCCCGGGCCCGGCGTCGTGTAGGAAAAGCTACTTAGTCCTCAAGAACCTTCTCGATGCGGCTCGTGACGCCCTTGAGGTTAAGACCGACGACGTACTGCTTGATCGGGCGCTTGATGTGCTCGATCACAAAGCGCTTGCCGTCGATGTCCTGGGCGGCGAGGTTGCGGTAGAGCTTCTCGACCTGCTCCTTGACCTCGGGATCGTTGAACGCATAGTGGCCGGAGACATCCAGGATCTTCAGGCTGAGCTCATCGTCGGCAAGGATGTCATCGACCTGCAGGTTGACGTCGTCGCCAGTCATCCACTTGCGCCAGCGCTCGGTCTTGATAGCCTTGACCAGCAGCGTGTGATACAGGTCGGAGGGGTCATCGCACAGACCGTTGTCGACCAGGATCTGCTCGGTGGCGCAGAGCTTGAGGTAGGCGCGGGTCTCCTCGGTGCCATACTGCGGAGCGACGTTGGAGGCGGTCACGTGTGCCGGGATGTGCTCGAGCAGCGTCGCGTCGTCCAGATAGTCGGCGTTGTGCTCCTTCAGGCCCACGCCATAGCGCTTGGCCATATCGGCAAGCTCGCGGGCGTTCTTGAAGTTGTAGTGACCGACCTGCTCCGTCCAGCGGGTAAGGGTGCCGGTCTGGCCGACGATAAAGGTGGGCATGGGGCAGCCGCGCTTCTCGAGCTCGGGCTGCAGCTGAGAAATGAACTCCTCGTACTTATCGGTAGAGGTCAAGCCGCCATTGGTCTCCTCGGTACCGACCTCATAGGCGACCTCGGGCAGGTTATGCTCGCGACGGTACTGCTCAAGGTAGTCGATAAGATCGATCGTGCGGCGAAGCACCACGTCGAGCGGAATAACCTTGCCGATCTGATAGGGATCCTTGGTGGGGTCGACCATCAGCAGGTCAAAGCCTGCCTCCATGTCGGCGACGAAGGACTTGCGGGCGAGCTCCATGGCCTCGTCCTCGGGCAGGTGGGCGTTACGCTCCTCGTCGCGCTGCCACGGACCGCCGTGATCTCGGCACAGGTAGTACGGACCGGTGTAACCCACCTCGTCGGCGACCTTCTTGATGTCGGCGGCAAAGCGCGTCTGGTCCCAACCGTTGACGTAGCCGGCGCCCATCTCGTCCATATCGACCTGGTTGCGGCTGGCGATAAACATGGGCGGGAAATCCTCGTCCTTGGCAAGCTCGAACACGGCCTGAATCAGGTTGGGGCTCATGGGGCCAATGCCGACCATGGTTGCGTGATCGCCGCTATCCTGCAGTTTGAGCATGCCCTGAACGGCCTGGCGGATGGTGAGGTTGGACATTTTGTTCTCCTTCTCCAGAGGATTTTTGACAAAAGTTCCCTGGGACCCAGATGTGGGCCCTATCAGTACGGATGGATTTTGTTGTGTAGGGGCGGTTGTGCGGAGTCAAATCCATCCCTCCGCACAACCGGAGTCCTTAAAGGTTTACTTGGCCTGCTTGTCGAGCGTGGGCTTCATGGCAATCAGGATTGCAGCGGCGACCACGGCGCCAATCACGATGTCCAGGCAGAACAGCGCGACGTTGTTGGTGGCAAGGGCGACGATAAAGCCACCGTGCGGGACGTAGCAGTCGATACCCTGGAAGGCGGCGAGCGCCGCGCCCACGGCAGAGCCGATGCAGATGCCGGGCAGGGTGTGGCCAAGGTCCTTGACCGCGAAGGGGATAGCGCCCTCGGTAATGCCGATGCAGCCCATGAACAGTGCGGAGATACCCATCTGGCGATCGGCGTCATCGAACTTGTTCTTGGCGATGAGCGCAGCAAGGCCGCAGGCAATCGGGGGAATGGCGACGGCGACGCGGAACATGCCGTTGGGGCCATAGATGCCGGAGGCCATGATGGCCATGGTGAAGGTCGAGGCGGTCTTGTTGATGGGGCCACCCATATCGAAGGCGGTCATAACGCCAATGACCAGACCCAGGACAACTGCGGAACCGCCCTGCAGGCTGCCGAGCACGCCGGTGAGCCAGTCCATCACAAAGCCAAGCGGCGTGGCCAGGATGTAGATATAGGCCATGCCCAGGACAAGCGAGGTCAGAATCGGGATGATCAGGATGGCATGATGGTCTGGATGGTGTTGTTGACCTTCCAGGTCTTCATCCAGCGGACAAAGTAGCCGCAGATGACCGCCATGATCATGGCGCCCAAGAAGCCGGTCGAAACGCTGTTGCCGTTAGGGGTAACGACTGCGTTGTTGACCAGGTAGCCCAGGACAAAACCGGGGGCGAGCGCGGGCTTGCCGGCCATCGAGTAGGAGATGTATGCCGCAAGCACCGGGATCATCATGGAGATGCCGGCCATGCCGATGGTGTTAAGGCTCACCATCAGCGGGTTCGTAACCTCCATGCCGTTGGCGCCGGCGGTACCGGATGCCAGCGAGAAGGCAAGAAACACGCCGCCGATAACGACGATGGGGATAAAATAGGAAACGCCGGTATTGAATGCATTGAGCAGCGTCTTGCCAGGATCGGCAAAGATAGACTGCTTGGACGCCGGTGTCGGGGCCTGCGGGGCAGCGGAGACGGCCTTCTTCTCTGCCTTGGCCTCGGCCTTGGGCGCGTCAACGGCGCCACCCGTCGCCTTGATGATCTCAATGGCCTGGTCGATGATCTTTACCGGATCGGCGATTACATCCGAGGTGCCGACCTTCAGGAACTTGCCCTCGGCCATCTTCTGCTCAAAACGGTCCTCGTTCTCGACACCCACGTCGACGGACTCCAGGACCAGGTCGGCGGAGTCCACGTCTTCCTGCGTGAGCTCATTCTCGATACCCAGGCCACCCTGAGCCTCGACCTTGCACTCGATGCCACGGGCGGCGCATTCATCCTGAATCGCCTTCTGGGCCATATACGTGTGGGCGATACCCACAGTACAGGCGGCAACGCCTACGATCTTCATTGCTTCCCTCTTTTCATAGAGTTGCGTGCGCAAGACACCGTTTGCGGAGGCCTCCGGAGCATCCCCTGCCGTTTGGACTTGCTGTCTTTTCGACAAGAACAATATAGGTGCTCGTTTTTCTTAATGCCAGCTTATTTCGGTAAACGCGCAGGTCAGAGCGTTGGTTATGCGATTTAGTTATGCGTTTAACCAAAAATGAATCCTGCGATTTTGCCCTCGATTTCAAAAGTCAAGAAGTATTTGATTTTCTCGGTAGACGGCAGATGCGCATGCCGGTCACAAATTTCGACCCCACCCGTATGCCGCATTTGTTGCATACTCATATGAAAGGAAAAAGCCGCTCACCGAAGCGTATCCTTCACCAAGACTCAAAGTCATCATGTTGGAAAATGCTCATCTGTCGGAAGGAGTCGCTGTGGCAAAACAGCGCGTTACGATCGCAGACGTCGCTCGAGAGGCGGGAACCTCGACGGCAAGCGTCTCGTATTACCTCAACGACAAACGAGAAAAGCTTAGCGAGAAGACGCAGAACAAAATCGCGCGCGTCATTAAGGAACTCGGATACGTTCCCAACGCCCAAGCGCAGACGCTCACCGGCAAGCAAACCCACGTCATTGCCATCATCATTTTGGATAACACCAACAAATGGGCGGGGCTCGTTCTCAATGGCATGGAGCAGGTCATGCTCCCCGCGGGCTACCAGACGGTCGTTTGCACGAGCAACTTTAACCCCGAGACCGAGCTCATGTACGTCGACAAGATGCTCTCGCTGGGCGTCGATGGCTTTATCATCCAGCCCACGGCAAACTTCAAAGCCGTGCATGACCGCATTAGACGCGCCGGCAAGCCGGTCGTCTTTTTCGATGCGGCCATCTATAGCCCAGGTACCAGCTGGATCAAAACCAACCTTTACGACGGCGTGTACAACGCCACACAGGCACTCCTCGACGCCGGCTACGAAGATTTCTTTTCCATTGCCGCCAACATGACCGAAATGCGCACCCGCATGGAGCGTTTTCAGGGGTATGCCGAGGCGCTGGCAGCGAACGGGCAGCTCTACAAAGCGATTCCCATCGATCACAACAAGCCGTCAATCAACGAGCTCACCGAATACTTTAAATTCAAGTTCAATCCCGCCAAGCGAACCCTTATCTTCGTGCAAAATCAGTGGGCACTTCCCCGTGTCTACAAGGCCCTCCAGCCAATGGCCCATCTGCTTCCGCAGCAAATCGGCCTTTTGGGACTCAACTGCGAAGACTGGACTAATCTCACCACACCGACCGTCTCCACCATCATCGAGCCCGTCGACCAAGAAGGTCGCGAAGCAGCCGAGATGCTGCTCGCCCTACTTGACGGAAGCAGCGAACCCGGCGAGCAGCGCATTCTCGAGTGCAAGCTCAACTGGCTCGACTCCACCTCGATCTAGACCGCGGGACAAATGAATCAGTAGCGTTTGTCTCAAATCTTAAGTATTTGTTCGACAGAACGGCCCTTGCCGGCTCCTGCTAGACTGGTAGATTCCCAACCGTCCATCCAGGAGCCTCAATGTCGCGCAAGCCCGCCTACAAGCAAATACTTTCCATCGGCACCACCGTGGTGCTAGGGTTTGCGCTGTTTACGGGATCGCTTGACGGGGCGCCCAAGCTGCTGTCGCCGCAAAGCGATGAGCAAGCGGCGGCTCTGGCCGAAAAACAAAACGAGAGCCCCAGCCGCACCGACGACGAGGCAGACCTGGTTGCCCGGCTCGAATCGGGAACGGCGAGCTCCCCGGACCCTCAAAACGGCCAGGACTCTGGCGATGGCTCCGATTCCGCCGCAACCGACACCGATGACGACGTTTCCGCGGACAGTGCCGCCACCCCCATCGACGAGGTCGAAAACCCCGACCTCAACCGCGCCCGCGGTGTTTATCTCAGCAGCATTCCCGACTACGCCGGCAACCCCTACGTTGCCCTTCGCGCCGACAGCACGCACCCGCTCGGCACACCATCATTCACGCTCGATGAATACGAGCGCGCTACAGAAGAGGGCTGCTTTAAGAAGTTCTCCAAGCTCGACAGCCTGGGCCGCACCCGCAAAGCACTCGCCTGCGTGGGCCCCGAATCACTCGGTCAAGGCGAGCGCGGCGATATCTCGCGTATCCATCCTGCCGGTTGGCACCAGCAGCGCTACGACTTTATTCCGGGCCAGAGCCTCTACAACCGCTGCCACCTTATCGCCTGGTCGCTCTGCGGCGAAAACGCCAACCGCAAAAATCTCCTCACCGGCACGCGCTATCTCAACGAAACGGGCATGCTGCCGTTTGAGGAGCAGATTCTCGGCTACATCCGCGACACGGGCAACCATGTGCTCTACCGCGTCACGCCCATGTATAACGAAGAGGAACTTGTCTGCCGTGGCGTGCGCCTTGAGGCGCAATCGATCGAGGACCACGGCAAGACCCTCTGCTTCCACGTATATTGCTACAACCTGCAGCCGCACGTGCAGATCGACTACGCCACCGGTCGCAACCAGGCATCCGGAGACTAGTGCCGACCGCGCCACCCGTAACCCAAAGATGATCTGTTTTCCTCCGTCCCCCAGGGATCAAAAAGGGCCGCCCTGGGTTACCCAGAGCGGCCCTTGCATCGGCATGTATGTTGCAGGCAAAATCACACGCTACTTGGCGCGGCCCTCCTCATAGCGCTCGACCAGCTTGGCCTGAACGTCATAAGGCACCTGCTCATAGCCAGCAGGCTTCATGGTAAAGTCGCCCGTGCCGCGCGTGATGGAACGCAGGCGCGTCGAATAATCCGTCAGCTCGGCGAAAGGTGCCTGGGCAATGACCACGGTGTCTCCGCGCTCATCGGTCTCCATGCCTGTCACGCGACCGCGCGAGGCCGAGATGTCGCCCATCACGGCGCCGGCGTAGCTCTCGGGAATAGTCACCGTGATTTCCTCGATGGGCTCCAGCACCACCGGGTCGGCATCGGCGCATGCCTTGCGCAGGCCGATGCGAGCCGCCGCGCGGAACGCCATCTCGTTGGAGTCGACGCTGTGATACGAGCCGTCGTACACAGCCACGCGAATGCCCGTGAGCGGGTAGCCGGCAATGATGCCGTCCTTCATGGTCTCCTGGACACCCTTGTCCACGGCGGGGATCAGCGAGCGCGGAATGCGGCCGCCCACGACCTCGTCCACAAACTCATAGCCGTCGCTCGTGCCGTCGGGCCCAATGAGCGGCTCAACGCGCAGCCAGCAGTCGCCGTACTGACCGGCACCGCCTGTCTGCTTCTTGTGGCGGCCCTGGGCACTTGCCGTGCGGCGAATGGTCTCACGATACGGAATACGGATCGGCACGCTTTTGGCCACGACCTTGGTACGATCCTCAAGGCGATTGAGCAACACCGAAACCTGCGCCTCACCCACGGCGGAGATGATGGTCTGGCCGGTCTCCTCGTCGCGGTCGATGCTCATGGTCGGATCGGCCTTGCATGCCTTCTCAATAAACGTATAGAGCTTCTCTTCGTCCCCGCGATTCTCGGACTCGATGGCGATGCGGTACTGAGAGTTGGGGAACTTAAACGCCGCAGCCTCGACCTTGCCGGTAATCGAGAGCGTATCGCCCGTCTCGGCCGCCAGCTTGGGTGCCACGATAATGTCGCCGGCATAGGCGTGACCGACCTCGGTCATGTCGCGGCCGCACATCACATACAGGTGAGCCAGACGGTCGCCCTTGCGCGTGCGCGCGTTGACCAGCTCAAGGCCCGGCTCAAGCGTACCCGTCAGCACCTTGATAAAGCTGATGCGACCCTGCTGCGGATCGGCCAGAGTCTTAAACACAAAGGCCACCGGGCGGTCATCGTCACTCGAGATCTTGAGCGAGTCGCCGTCGATGAGCGGCATCTCGCCGTAGTCAGTCGGCGCCGGGAAGTACGTGGCGATGTCGTCCATCAGCGAGTTGACGCCCTGCTCCTTAATGCAATCGCCCGCAAAGACCGGCACAAAGATGCGCTCGGCGATCGCCTTGGACAACAGGCCCTCAAGCTCCTCCTGCGTCAGCGTCTCCTCGCCTTCCAGGTACTTCATCATCAGCTCATCGTCGGCCTCGGCCACCAACTCGCACAGATGGTCATGGGCTTCCTCAGCCTGGGCACGATACTCCTCGGGAATCTCCGACTCTACGGCTTCGGTGCCGTTGCAATGGCGCGCCTTCATGCGCACCAGGTCGATAATGCCGTCAAAGTCCTCGCCCTCGCCCCAGGGGAGGGTCACGGCGCCTAGGCGCGTGCCAAAGCGCTCCTGCAGCAGGTTCATTGTGGTCGTAAAGCTGGCCTCGGGACGCGACAGGCGGTTTACGAACACCGCGCGCGCCAGGCGCAGGTCCTCGGCGGCGTACCAAAGCTTAACCGTCGTCGGCTGCGGGCCGGCCTCGGCGTCGACCACAAACAGCGCCGTCTCGCAGACGCTCATCGCGGCAAAGGCGTCGCCGATAAAATCGGGGTAGCACGGGGCATCGAGCACGTTGATGCGGACGCCCTTCCAATCGATCGGCGCGATGGTCGTCGAGATGGAGAATGAACGCTTGACCTCTTCGGGGTCATAGTCGAGCGTGGGCTTGGTGCCGTCGTGGCCGCCCAGGCGGGCGGTCTTACCGGAAAGGTGGAGCATGGCCTCGGCGAGTGAAGTCTTGCCCACCCCGCCTTGGCCTACGAGCACCACGTTCCTTACGTTGCCGGTCTTGGGAGCACCCATGATGACCTCCTTGCAGGGCCGCGCGCAATGCGCGACGCTAACGGGGAGAGTTCGCGGTCGGTGCCGTCCCGGGAGCAGCATGGTCGGCAGCCGAGCCGACTCACCCTCCAAATGTCCTATGCCACCACCCTACCCTCACAGGCGACTGTCCATGCACACCTTTCGGCGCACGTATGAATACAGGCGGCGAGAGGAAGGGGCGAGCTTGCGAGGCGATTATTGAACCCCACGGATGCAAATAAAATGCCGCCCCAGGCCGTAAGACCTGCGGCGGCATCACCTCAATAAGCAGTTGAGTAAATAGCTGAGCCTATCCCTCGATACGGCTCAAGAACTCGCGTGTACGCTGCTCGCGCGGATGGTCGATGACCTGCTCGGCAGGACCCTCCTCGACAATACGACCGCCGTCCATAAATACCACGCGGTCGGCAACATCGCGCGCAAACTGCATTGCGTGGGTCACGATCACCATCGTCATATTCTGTGCGGCAAGGTCTTTAATGACACGCAGCACCTCGGCCGTCAGCTCGGGATCGAGCGCCGAGGTCGGCTCGTCAAAGAATAAGATTTCCGGATCGAGTGCCAGGGCGCGGGCAATACTCACGCGCTGTTGTTGACCGCCCGAAAGCTCACACGGAACCTTGTTCTCGTTGCCCACAAGCCCCATCTGAGCAATCAATTCATGCGCACGAGCTTCCGCCTGCTCGCGCGGGCGCTTAAGCACGCGAATCGGCGCGTCGATGATGTTTTTCATCACGGTATAGTGTGGGAACAGATTGTAGTTCTGGAACACCAGACCAAAACGCGAGCGCGCCTGCTTGGGCACATCGCCCTTCGCATCGACCGCGCCCGAACCCGCATCCGTCGCAACGGCAAGGTCACCAAACGAGAGCGAGCCTCCGTCAAGTGTCTCGAGCAGCGTGGCACACCGCAGCAGCGTGGACTTGCCGCCGCCCGAAGGCCCGATAATCGCCACGACCTCGCCACGCTTCACCTCAAGTGAGATATCCTTGAGCACCTCATTGCCGCCAAACGCCTTGCGCGCGCTTTCGATTTTCATCACTGAGTTAGTCATGGTAATAGTCCAGCTTCTTTTCGGCGGCGCCCAGCAGCATCTCGACGACGAAGTTAAAGACCCAGTAGATTAGCGCCGCGATCGCAAACGGTACCATGCTCACCTGCGAGGCGACCATCGCCTTGGCCGTCGAGAACATCTCACCCACGCCAATGGCAAACGCCAGCGACGTGTCCTTGACCAGCGTGATGATCTCGTTGCCCATCGCAGGCAGAATACGCTTGGCGACCTGCGGCATCACGATATACAGAAACGTCTGCATGCGCGAGTAGCCCAGCACCTCGGCAGCCTCGTATTGACCGCGAGGAATGGACTGCAAGCCCGAGCGATAGATCTCGGCAAAGTAACCGGCGTAGTTGATGATGAACGCTACGACGCACGCCGTCCACTTGGAATCGGGCGTGAGCGAAATGCCAAACACGTAGTACGGGGCAAAGTAGATGGCAAACATCTGCAGCATGAGCGGCGTGCCGCGCATGACCGAAATGTAGATGCGCGCAATCCAGCGAAGCGGCGCGATTTTGCTCATGCGCATAAACGCCACGGGGATTCCCAGCGGAATCGACCCCAGCAGCGTCAGCACAAACAACTGCAAACTGACCAAGAAACCCTGGCCAAGCATCTGCATCATGACCTGAATAGACATTACTTGAGCACCCAATTATCAAAAGACAAACCGTAGCTTGAATATTTGTCGCACAGGTCCTTGACCGTGCCGTCCTCGTAGAGCGTCTTGAGCGACTCGGTCACGGCATCGGCCGACTTGGTGTCGCCCTTCTTAAAGCCGACGGCGTAGTGCTCGCTGGACAGCGGCTTGTCGAGCTGCGTATAGGCATCGGGCTTGGCGGCAAGCTGATACTGGGCAATCGAAAGGTCGCAAGCCACGGCATCGACCGCACCGCTCTCGAGCTGCATAAAGGCCGTGTTGTACTCGCCGATGGTATCGAGCGTGGCAAACGTCGCCGCCAAATCCTTCTGGTCACCCTCGAGCACATCCTGCGCGGCAGAATCGGTCTGGGTAATCACGGTCTTGCCGGCAAGATCGTCCCAGCTCTTGATGCCCGCATCCTTCTTGACCACCAGCACCTGCTCGTTGAGCATGTACGGCTCGGAGAACGTGTAGTCGTCCTCGCGGCCCTCCATGGTAAAGCCGTTCCAGATGCAGTTGATGGCGCCCGAATTGAGCAGCGTGTCCTTGGCATCCCAATCGATGGCCTCGTAATCGACATCCCAGCCCTGCTTATCGGCAACAGCCTTGGCCAGATCGAGATCAAAGCCGGTGTACTCGCCGTCATCGCCTACAAAGCCGTACGGAGGATAGGACTTGTCAAAGCCCACCACGAGCTTCTTGGACTCGGCGGCGCCCTTCACATCCTTTGCCGCGGCAGAGCCAGCAGCAGAGCCCTTGCCGGCGCCACCGCCGCAGCCGACAAGACCAAGGCCAAGCACCGTGGCGAGCGAGCCGGCTAGACCAACAAACTGACGACGAGACATATCGGTATTCATGGTATTCCCCCTTGATGGCACTTTAGTTAGGTAAAGTGAGTCATGTAACGTTCAGAATCATACACTTTAGCGTGATAGAGCACAAGGGAGGGGTTGCCCGCTGGGCTCCGGGGCGGGGGTTAAGTTTCCTGCTCTACAGTCCTGCTCACGACGGAGGCCACATTAAGTGGCCTCCTGTTCGTGCGGAACTCGCGATAAACTTAACCCCCGCCCCGGAGCCCAGCGGGCAATCATCGTTGTACCTATCACTGATACCAATAAACCGCTTGCATATCGTCTGTTGGCTTGGCACGGTACAATGCTTGTAGCTTTAAATTTATAAATTAGTGGGGTTAATTCATGGCAGAATCTCGTGCGGAGCGTAGGGCTCGTCGTGCTTTGATGGAGGCGGTTGAGGGGTCAAAGGAGGAGAAATCTTCTACGAAATCCAAGTCGTCTCTGGATGCGAAGGGTAAGTCGGCCAAAGGCAAGGCTAAGGCCAAGCGTTCCGACTCTCGTCGAGGCGGGGATAAGGCGCCTCAGACTCGCTCCAAGCGCCCGTATAAGAATCCGGTTCCGTCTGCGCGCAAGGCCGTTGATCCCAAGTCTCCTTGTTCCATCATGAAAGCTTGCGGTGGGTGTACGGTGCTCAATCGTCCTTATAAGAAGCAGCTCGCCGCCAAGCAGGCTGCTATGGAGGAGCTTTTTGCTTCGCTTTGCGAGCGTGAGGGCATTGCTGTAGATCCTATTCGTGGCATGGGTGTCACCCTGGGCGACCCGGGCAAATATCCTGCGCCGCGTGGCTTTCGTCATAAGGCCGCCACTCCCTTTGCTCCCGGTAAGGAGGGCGTTGTCCGTTGCGGTTTCTTTGAGCGCGGCACGCACAAGATCGTTGCCGTACCCGAATGCCCCGTCGAGGCACCGGGCGCCCGTCAGATTCTCAACGGCATCGCACGCGAAGCTGAGCGGCTGCATATTCCCGCCTTTAATGAGGACAAGCATCTTGGTTTGCTTCGCTATGCCGTCGTCCGCTGCGGTTGGCGTACCGACCAGGTCATGGTCACGCTCGTGACCGCTCAGCGCGACTTGCCGCATGCGCAGGAGTTCTTTGAGGCTGTCGCCGCACTCAATCCGCACATCGTCACCGTCGCCCAAAACATCAACGGACGCCCCGGCAACGCCATCCTCGGCGAGGAAACCCGTATTGCATATGGCGCCGAGTGTATGCGCGACCAGCTACTCGGCTGCGAGTTCGATATCTCCCCCACCGCGTTCTACCAGACCAACCCGCAGCAGACCGAGCTGCTCTATCAGCTCGCGATTGACGGCATGGACCTGCAGCAGGGCGACGTACTCATGGATGCCTATTGCGGTAGCGGAACTATCGGCCTGTGCGCAGCCAAAGCCGCCCAGGACAAGGGCGTCGGCATTATGCTGCTTGGCGTGGAGCGTAACCACGCCGGCATTGCCGACGCACGTCGTAATGCCGAGCTCAACGGCCTCACCCGCAGCGCTTGGTTTATGGCCGACGATGCCACCGACTACATCCTAGATGCCGCCGACAACAACGAGCGGGTCGATGTCCTTTCTATCGACCCGCCGCGCGCCGGCTCCACGCCCGAGTTCCTCGAAGCTGCCTGCGCACTTAAGCCGCGCCGCATCACCTATATCAGCTGCAACCCCGTGACCCAAGAGCGCGACCTGCACCAGCTCCTCGACGGAGGCTATCGCCTGCTCAAGATCACGCCAGTCGACATGTTCCCTCACACCGACCACACCGAAACCGTAGCGGTCCTCGAACGCCGCTAACCAACCTCAGTAGATTTTTGGGACAAGAAAGGGGGCGACCCGCCTGGGCCGCCCCCTTCGCTTGGTTTATAAACTCCGCTACATCCCATTGCGCAGATCGCACACGCCGGCTGCCGCCATCTCGCACAGCAGCGTCTCGCGGTCGCGCGTCACGATCAAATCCAGTGGGAAGTGAATCTCGTCGAGCATCTTGCGCGCGTGATCGAGCTTGCCAATGGCCATGCCAATGTGGGCATCGGTCGACACGCCAATGCCCACGCCCAGCTCGGCGCAGCGCTCGGCAATCTTGCGGCATACGGCCCAATGCTCAGTGTCGACACCGTGTTCAAGACTATGGTTGTTGATCTCGATAATCTTGTGCTTGGCCTTAGCTGCCAACAGCACCTCGTCGATATCGAACGGCACGCCCGAACGCCCCGTGTGACCCAGCATGAACACCTTGGGGTGCTCCAGGGCATTGATATACATCTCGGTCGTCTGGGCCAGCGTCGCGCCCTCAGCAATCTGCGGATTATGCACGCTCGCAACCAAATAATCCAAATTACGCGTAACCAAATCGAACAGCGAATGCTGACGGCTGTACGAATCGCCGGCAATATCGAGCGTGACAGGAGTGTCCTCGCCAAACAGGCTTCCGTCCAGCAAAACGATATCGGCCTCGGCACCACGCAGCACCAGCACGCCGCTCCAAATGCGCGGCCAGATATCCTGGTTGATAAAGAACTGGTAACTGCGCAGGTCATTGGGGCAAGCCGTAACCATAGAGCTCAAATGGTCGGCAGATCCGAGCACCTGCAGACCACGCTCTGCCGCCCAGTACACATTCTCCTCAATGGTCGAATATGCATGCGCAGAGAACATCGTATGGGTATGAATGTCACAAGAAAGCAGGTAGGGCATCAGGTCTCCTTATCTGGCACGGCCGTCGCTTATATTCATTGTACGCATAGCCTTCGATAGTCGTAAAACCACTCCATCCCAAAGACACAACGTCCATGACAACGGGGTCCGGCTTAACACCAAACCCCGTTTCACGTAAAACATTGTAGGCAGAGCGCTTTACTTTTAACGATACTCGTCCGCCAACTGTTTCCAAGCGGGTAGCGAATTGACAATCGTTTCGTAGCTCACGCAATAGCCCAGGCGGAACCAACCCGGCATACCAAAGCTGTCCGAGGGAACCGCAAGCAACTCATACTTCTTTGCGCGCTCGCAAAACGCATTCGCATCGGGCTCCAATGCTTTCACCCATAGGTAGAACGCGCCATCCGGCTCAACATAGGTGTAGCCATACTCCGCTAGTGCGTCGGTAAGCGCGGTGCGGTTGCGTGCATAGGCCTCAACGTCACTCGGCTCATCGATGCAGTCGATAATTACGCGCTGAAAGAGCGCCGGCGCGCACACGAAGCCCAGCGTACGGGCGGCACCGGCAACGGCCGGCATCAGACGGGCAGCCTGCGGATTGGTGTTGGGAACCAAGATCCACCCCACGCGCTCACCCGGCAGCGACAGCGACTTGGAATACGAGTAGCACACGATGGTGTGCTCGTAGATCGAGGGCACCCAAGGCACCTCGGCACCGTACACGATCTCGCGGTACGGCTCATCCGAGATGAGCATAATCGGATTCTCGGGATCGCGCTGAGCGTTGGCCTCGCGCAGAACATTGGCCAGTCGCGTCAGCGTGTCGCGCGTATATACGGCACCGGTCGGGTTGTTGGGCGAGTCGATAATGACGGCTGCCGTCTTGTCGGTGATCGCCTTGAATACGTTATCCACGCTCAGCTGGAATGTGTCCTCGTTGGCAAGCGCCTCGACACACGTGCAGCCGGCCTTCTCAATCCAAACGCGATACTCCGGAAAGTACGGGGCGATAACAATAACCTCGTCGCCCGGATTCGTAACGGCGTTGAGCGCGCAGGTGAGCGAAGCCGCGGCACCCACCGTCATAAAGACGTCTTTGCCCTCATAGCTCGTGCCAAAGCGGCGGTTGAGCGATTCGGCCACAGCGGCACGACATTGCGGCAGGCCCGGTGCGGGCGTGTAGCCGTGCAGCTGGTCGCTCGGCAGCTCCAGGGCCTTCTTAATGGACTCCGCCACAGCAGCGGGTGCCGGAACGCTCGGATTGCCCAGCGAAAAATCGAATACGTTTTCCGCACCGATCTGCGCCTTGCGCTCAAGGCCATAGCTAAAAATCTCACGGATGATGGAGCTTTCCGCACCGCGAGCATACATAGTTTCGTTGATCATCTGTTCCCCTTTCGCATAGGCGCTATTGTACGCTTTAGCCGAGCAAAGTGCCGCAGCAATGTTGATTGGGGACAGACTTAAATGCATGAAAACGCTCATTTAAGTCTGTCCCCAATCAACAGACGGCCCCATATCGCTCAAAAGAAAAAGCCTCCGCAGGTTTCCCCGCGGAGGCTTTCGCCACAAAGACTATTTGTCGGCGTCGGTGTCGGCATCGACGACGGCATGGTCATCGTCAGCATCATCGGATGCGGCTTCGGCATCCTCCTGCATGGCCGCCTGCGCAAAGGCCGCGGCATCAGCCGCCAGCTCCTCCTCGCTCATTCGAGGCACGCGCTTCTTGGTCGGCATGCCGGCCGCCTTGGCATTGCGCTCCTCCTTGGCCGCCAGGATATCGCCCTCGCGCTCAAGGTAGGCATTCCACTCGTTGTCGAGCAGGGCGTTCACGGCGTCGCCCTCGACGGTCTCGCGCTCAAGCAGCACCTTCGCCATCAGATCGAGCTGATCGCGACGGGCGTCCAGAATCTCGACCGCACGACGATGGGCCTCACGCATAATGCGCTGAACCTCGATATCGATGCGGCGCGCCGTCTCCTCGGAGTAATCCTGGTGATCGGCGTAATCGCGACCAAGGAACACCTGATGTTGCGCCTCGCCAAACACTTGCGTGCCCAGCTCCTCGCTCATGCCCAGGCGCGTGACCATCTCGCGCGCCATCTTGGTTGCGCGCTCCAGATCGTTGCTCGCGCCCGACGTGATGTCATCGCACATGAGCTCCTCGGCAACGCGACCGCCCAAGAACACGGCGAGCTCGTCGAGCATCTCGTTCTTGGTCTTGAGGAAGTGGTCCTCCTGCGGAAGCTGCAGCGTGTAGCCCAGCGCCTGGCCGCGGCTGACGATCGAGATCTTGTGGACCGGATCGGAGTGCTCCAGGATGTGGCCCACCAAGGCATGACCGCTCTCGTGGTAGGCAATCGTGGTGCGCTCGGCCTCGGTCATCACGCGACCCTTGCGTTGCGGTCCGGCAATCACGCGCTCCATCGACTCCTCGACCTCGTCCATCGAGATCACGGAACGATGACGGCGAGCGGCCAGCAGCGCAGACTCGTTGAGCAGGTTCGCCAAATCGGCACCAGTAAAGCCAACGGTCATCTGGGCGAGCTTCTCAAACTTAACGTCCTCGTCCATCGGCTTGTTCTCGGCATGCACGCGCAAGATCTGCTCGCGGCCCTTCACATCCGGACGGTCGACCGTAACCTGACGGTCAAAACGGCCGGGACGCAGCAATGCCGGATCCAGGATGTCAGGACGGTTGGTCGCAGCGATCAGGATGACCGACTCGCTTTCCTCAAAGCCGTCCATCTCGACCAGCAGCTGGTTGAGCGTCTGCTCGCGCTCGTCGTGACCGCCGCCCAAACCAGCTCCGCGCTGACGTCCCACGGCATCGATCTCATCGATGAAGATGATCGACGGGGCCTGGGACTTGGCCTCCTTAAAGAGGTCACGCACACGGCTGGCGCCGACACCCACGAACATCTCGACAAAGTCGGAACCCGAGATGCTAAAGAACGGCACGCCCGCCTCGCCGGCAACGGCCTTAGCCAGCAGCGTTTTACCGGTGCCCGGAGGCCCCACCAGCAACACGCCACGCGGGATCTTGGCGCCCAGCTTGCGATAGCGATCCGGATCGCTCAAAAAGTCACGGATCTCCTCGAGCTCCTCGACTGCCTCGTCCACGCCGGCAACGTCTTCAAACTTGACCTTGGGGCGCGTGGCCTCGTTGGTCTTGGCGTTGGTCTTGCCAAACTGCATGTTCCTGTTGTTGGCGCCCATCATCTGGCGCATAAAGTAGAACATGATGGCGATCAGGGCGATCGTCGGAAGCACACTCATCGCCAAGTCGCCCCAAAAATCGGGATCGTTGGTGTTGACGATGTACTTGGTATCGGGGTGCTCCGCCATGAGCTCGGCAAGCGAATCGGAGCCGACATAGGTCGAGGAGAAGCTCTTGAGCTCGCTCGTATCGCCCTTGTCCTTCTTCGTCTTCCAGTAATGACCCGTCACGCTTCCGTCTTGAACCGTATAGGTCAGATCTTCGACGCGATCCTGCTTGATGGCGCTGACCATCTCGCTCGTCGCGAGCTTAACGGTATTGCTGGAGCTGGCAAAGCCGGAGCCCATATTAAAGAAGGCATAGCCCAGAAGCGCGCAAGCCAAAAGAAAATACAGCCAGCCCGTACGTGTGGGCTTCTTGCCTCCGGGCATCCCCGGGATCTTTGGGTCCCGGGGAGTCTGGGAATTGTTGTCGTTACGGTCGTCGGGCATCTTACGAATAAACCTCCGGTTTCAAAATGCCCAGATACGGAAGGTTGCGATAGCGCTCGGCATAGTCGAGGCCGTAGCCCACCACAAAGGCATCGGGGCAATGGGTTCCAACATACTTGGGCGTGATGGCCGAGACGCGGTCCTCAACGTCCTTCCACAGGAAGGCGGCGACCTCCAGAGAAGCGGGCTTGCGGCTCTCGAGGTTCTTCATCAGGTACTTGAGGGTCAGGCCCGAGTCCAGAATGTCCTCGACGATCAGCACGTCGCGACCACGGATGTCGATATCCAGATCCTTAATGATACGCACGATGCCCGAAGACTTCACACCGTCGCCATAGCTCGAAACAGCCATGAAATCGATGTTGGTCGGTAGCTCAATCTTGCGCATCAGGTCGCCCATAAAGACAACGGCACCGCGCAGAACCGCGATCAGCACCAGATCCTTACCCGCGTAGTCGCGAGTGATCTCCTCGCCCAGGCGAGAAACGATGCCGTCGATATCCTCCTGCGTAAACAGAACCTTCTCGATATCCGGATGTTGAGAAGCCATGACAACCCTTTCTTGTGCTTAATCGCCCACACACCGCCGTATGGACGCGAACTACACATTCTAGCAGCGCACGGGGTATATTTTCCAGCCCGCGCACCATCAGCGCGGGAATACCGTCAACGCCGCACAGAACAGCTGGTGCGAGGGGCTAATCCGCGTCAACCACGCGAAGCAGATAAGCCACACGCGTCGCCGCCGTGCATTTAAAACGTTCGTCCGCGCGAACTCCGGCGACCCACACCACAGCACCTCCCGGCGCCGTCCTCACCACGGGCACGCCGGCGCGCTCGGAAACGGGAATGCGAGCCTCGCCTAGCAAGTCGGATACCTTCTTGCTTCGGCCACTCATTCCTAACGGGCACATCACGTCTCCCGGTGCGGGACCGTCCACCCACAGGCGCGCCAATCGCGCCTCTGCAGGGATCTCGCCACGTGAGCCCGCCAGGATCCGCTCACTATCGCTGTCGGCAAAACCCAGGGCAGCCGCGTCTACCAAAGCTGTCACTTCCCCGGCAGCCGCAAGCTCACGGGCGCGGCGCACGATATCGCATCCCGGCTCAACGGCCATCGGCTCTGCGACCAGCATGCGCCCCCCGCCCAACGGCAAACGACCGGGTATGGTAATCCAGTCCGCAACCAGCCCCTCACGAGCCGCCGGCGCCTTAAACGCTAGTATGCCAAACTCGACGCGCGCGTCAATTCCCGCCGGAAGCGTGACCGAGCCTGTGCCTTCGGCAACGCAGGAAAGGACTCGCTCCACATGTCGCATCTCTGGACGAGCGTCCGGATCGATGCGTTTGATCGCCAGTCGCACGATGCGCCGCGCGATTACCACCTCGGCCGCAGCAAGGCGCCTGGCATCGAGCACCAGTGCGCCCGCTGCCTCCTTGCGCAGGCAGCTTCGAAACGCCTGCGCCGACAGCTGGGATAGAAACGCGTCTTCGTCACCCAAGATCTCACAGGCGGCGCCAATCGTCTTGCACACGCTCGCATTACGCTGTGCCACCACTGGCATTACCCGATGGCGCACGTAGTTTCGCAGATACGAGATATCCTCATTGCTCTCGTCTTCACGCCACGGCTGACCATGTACCTGTAGATAGCCCACGAGCTCGCCATGAGTTAGGTCGAGCAAGGGACGCACCACGATATTCCTCCGGCGAGGAATGCTCGATAGACCAGCGGGCCCTGAACCCTTAATCGCGTTCATCAAAAACGTTTCCGCGCGATCCGAAGACGTGTGCGCGGTGCAGATACGAGCCGCCGTTCGCGGCGCCCCCGTCTGGGCGCAGAGCTCACGAACATACCTCCGCGCCGCGGCATAGCGCACTTCGCGGGCAGCCGCCTCGATATTGCCCGATTCATCATTAAAATAGGCATGCTCAACACACAGCGGTAGACCATATTGCGCGCAGAGCTCACGCACGAAGGCCTCGTCGCCATCGGATGCCTCGCCGCGCAGATGATGGTTCACGTGCAGCACGTGCAGCCGCTCGCGCGCGATGGAGGCTACACCACGCCCATCCAGAATATCCAACTTTGATGTGCACGCCATAAGGAGCAAAGCCGTCGAGTCCGCACCACCTGATACCATGAGCACCACGGGGGCAGCCGTCTGCCGCGTTGCCAGGGCTTTATCATCAGCCCGCGATGCAGCATGGTGTCCATAATGTTGAGATACCGTTGGCATTTGCTTCCTCCTCTATTCGTTCGCACCCATTGTATCCTTTGGAATCTTATGTCTCGTCTGCACCTTCATATCCTTGGCAGCGGCTCAAAAGGCAACTGCGCGCTCATCGAAGGCCCCCGGGGGCTCATCATGATTGACGACAGTCTTTCTCGCCGCGAGACATTAAAGCGCATGGCAGAACTGGGGCTCTCGGCAGACAACGTCTCGGCTCTTCTCATTACTCATGAGCATAGCGATCACATCAAGGGTCTCGATGTCTGGTGCAAGCACTGGCACGGCCCCCTCTTTGCCAGCAGGGGCACACTTTCGAACAAAGAAAATCTTTCACATCTGCCTGTCGAGGAATTCGATCCCGGTGACACCCTATCCATTGCCGGCATCCACGTGCAAACCTACTCAACATCACACGATGTCATCAATCCTGTCGGCTATCGATTCAATGCTCTCGATGATTCCATCGGCTTTGCCACCGACACCGGAGAGCTATCGAGCCAGGCCATGAACACCCTAAAAGATTGTCGACTCCTCGCGCTCGAAAGCAACCACGATGTGGCCATGCTGCGCGAGGGAGAATATCCCCGCTTTCTTCAGGAGCGTATCCTGTCTGCAAGGGGACACCTCTCCAACGACCAAGCCGCCGAAGCCGCGCGCGAACTTGTTACCGATCGCACCGAACAGCTCATTGCCATGCATATCAGCCAAGATAACAATCGTCCGAGCCTTACCGTCAAAAGCTATGCCAAAGCTCTAGCCGCAACCCTGGATGACGAGGTCGGCAGCTCCGCCACCCTTCTCCAAGGATCGCGAAAACTCTCGATACGCCCCGCAAGCCAGTATCGGCCAGCAACCATTCAATAGGCTTTCCTAGACAGCAAAAGGGGCCGGGAATCGCTTCCCAGCCCCTTTTGTTATCTTTTAATAGCTCAGAACACCAACGAAGTTAGTCGATGGAGATCTTCGTAACGTTCTTCTTCTCGACGATCTTGGGAACCGTAACGGTCAGGATGCCGTCAGCGTACTTAGCCGAGAGGCCCTCGCTCGAAGCGTCCTTAAGATACACGCCACGGGTCGCGCTGTACGAGCTGAACTCCTTCTGCAGGAAGTTCTTGCCCTCGTTCTCCTCGTCTTCCTCAACATTCACGCTAATGGAGAGACGGCCCTCGTTAAGCTCGACATCGATATCGTCCTTGGCGACACCGGTCAGATAGGCCTTGACCTCATAGCCGTCGCCCTTATCCTCAACGTCAACGGGAAACGCCTTAGAGGCAATCGAGCTGTTCGCTAGGTCGCTCATATCATCAAACAGATCGAACAGCGAGCTTGCAGAGGGACGAACGCCAAAAACCGAACGATAAGGAACCATGCTTGCCATGTTTACCACTCCTTTATAGGACTGCCGAGTCATCTTCCAGGTGACTGGAACTTCTTTTGACGCTCTTATATATGCCCACCCAGTGCTCATATATACATCGACTATAAAGTTTTTTGAGTCCAGTACTATAAGCATATCTAAGTGCGTATGACTTAGGTTTTAGGAAGGTTAAGGTTCTTTGAACCAGAGCTTAAATACCGAGTATGTCCCCAGCTACAAATAACAAGGGGCTTACAATGAGCGCGTACACGTTGTTGGTAACGAGCTAAAGGGCATCATGGACGACCAAAACCAGAACAAAATGTTTATGCCGACGCAGGGGAAAGATACTTCCACGCAGCCGCCACGGTTCCATCGCCCCCACATCTCGCAAGAGCCCATTAATGATCCGGAGCCCGAGTATGTGACGAGAAATCGATATCAAACACTCGAGGATGCCCAAACGGGGCGTAAACATATGGGCGTCGCCTCGGGAGACCCTGTATATCTGAAAGACGCACCATTATCTAAAAACAGCGCAGCTAGTGATGAGCCGATGAAAGCATCCGCCACTCATCAACAAAGAGGTCCTCGACCAAAGCAAACCTTGACGCATTCGGCTCGCTATCTCGAAACGCCAAAACAGGGAAAATCAATCTTCGTTTCATCAAGTAAACGACGCAAGCAGCATCGACTGACAATCCTGCTTTTGATCATTGTGGCCATAGCAGTTGCCCTTGTTATTCGATTTATCTTCTTTAAATAAAGGCTCAATACCAAAAACGATAAGATCGTCTGGTGTAATAGAGTCATTTACGCCCCATAAACGCAAAAAGGGGGAGGCCGCGAGGCCTCCCCCTTCCAAGTTCAAGCGTACGGCTCGGTGCCGTCCACCGGTCAGCGGCGCCCTGGCCTCCCACGGGCTGACCCCGCAGTACTCT
>UQIS01000021.1 GCA_900541245.1 uncultured Collinsella sp. | reverse complement strand
ATTTGGTGGTTAAATTCATATTGTTTTTTGGTAATATGTTTTTATTATTTAAAATTTAACCCTCAACTTAGGTGGGGATGTGGGGTCCCGGCATGTATATGAAAATGGCTCTGATCCCAAAAGGAATCAGAGCCATTTATCTATCCTATGGAGCGGGCGACGGGAAGTCCAAGGGTATGCTTCGCAAACCCTTGTTTCGCTGCGGGCCATTGGCCCTTGCGTGCTGCGCTGGAAAATGCTCACGCATTTTCACAGCTTCGCACCCTGCCGAGTTCGATTCCCGTCGCCCGGCACGCTAATGAAAACGGCTCTGACACCAAATGGAGCCAAAGCCGTTAAAACTATCTTATGGAGCGGGCGACGGGAATCGAACCCGCGTCATCAGCTTGGAAGGCTGGGGTTCTACCATTGAACTACGCCCGCAAGATATGGTCGGGACGACAGGATTTGAACCTGCGACATCCTGCTCCCAAAGCAGGCGCGCTACCAAACTGCGCCACGTCCCGAAGGTGTTGAGCAGCTAAGGTCTAAACCTTGCGTGTCCCAAAGCGAAGGAAATTATAGGGGAGACTCCCCGCCTGTGCAAGCGCAGAAACCCTAGCTCCTCGAATGTGCAACAAAACGACTATGGAGCAGACCGATCACAAAGGCAACCACAGCGACCGGCGCCCACGCGGCTCCAATGTCCGCCAGCGGCAGCGCATCAAACGGCAGCCACGCGCCCGCAAAGAACGCGTCGCGAACCGAGGTGATCACGCTCTGCACCGCGACAACGCCGCCGACCCAAACCCACACTTGCGGATGCGCGTCGCAAAAACCGTGCACCAGGCCCATAAGCACCAGCACAATGGCGACGGGATACAAAGCGTTGAGCATGGGCACCGAGAACATGAGGATCACGTCGAGGCCCACGTTGGAGAGCACGCACGAAAACGCCGCGAACACAAAGGCGAGAATCGCGAAGGGGCGGCGCATGGCCTCATCGGAAGCCTCCGCTCCCCCTTTAACCACATACGTCTCGCAGAAGTAACGAGAGCAGCAGCTAATAAGACCGATGCACACGTTCATGCAGGCTAGGAAGAAAATCGCAAAGACCACGACCGTGCCGGCAAGACCAAAGTGCATAGAGGCCGAACGCGCAAGGATCGCGGCGCCGTTGGTGACATCGGGCATAACCGTGCCGAGCTGCATGCCTGCAAGCGCCAGGCCGCAGTAGATGATGGCCATGAGCACACCGGCGATCCCTCCGGCGCGTGAGATCTCGAAGGCCACGCGCTTATCGTCGGTAACACCCAACTCGTGAATGGTCTCGGCGATGATGATGCCGAAGGCGAGCGACGCGAGCAGGTCCATGGTCTGATAGCCAGTCAAAAAGCCCTGCACGGCGGCGCCTGCATCGTAGGGAGTCTGAGGCGCGGCAGCCGGTCCCAGCGGCGAGATCACGGCAGCACCCACGACCAGCACAATGAGCGCAATGAGCGCGGGGCCCGTAATGCGGCCGAGCACGCGCGTGATGACACCCGGGCGCAGCGTGAGCACAAACGCGACGACGAAGAACCCGATGGCAAACACCAGACGTGCCGTGCCGAGCGAAACGCCCTCGGATAGCAGCGGTACCAGCATTTCGAAGGCCGTAGAGCTTGTGCGAGGAATGGCCAGGCACGGACCGATGGCCAGATAGACCGCCGCAACGAAGAATTCGCCAAACTTGGGATGTACGCGGCCGGCAAGCTCGCGCGCCGTTCCGGCAAGCGCGACGGCGATAAATCCCATGACGGGCAGACCGATAGCGGCAATCAAAAAGCCGATCATGGCAAACGGCGTAGCCGTGCCGGCCTGAAGTGCCAGCAACGGCGGAATGATGAGGTTACCGGCGCCAAAGAGCATCGAGAATAGCGCAATGCCGACGGTAACGACATGGTCGGAGCGCAGACCGCGCGGGGCGGATGAGGCCATAGACACACCTTTCGGGTCGAAACAAAAAAATGGGACGGGCAAAAACACCCGTCCCGCAAGTATAAACGGTCTAGCAGCTTTAGCAGGCTAAATCGCGCAAAGCGTCAATCGCGGTGTCGACTTCCTCGTCCGTGTTGAAATAGCCAAACGAGAAGCGAACGACACCTTGGCGCTCGGTCCCCAGCGCGCGGTGCATGAGCGGAGCGCAATGGGCACCGGGGCGCGTCGCAATCCCCCACCCTTGCATGAGCGCGTCCGAGATCTCGGCAGAGTCGATATCGACCACATTGAGCGACACAATCGACGAGCGCGTCGGCTGGTCAAAGGCACCGTAGAGCTTAATCCCCGGAATCTCGCGCACGCCAGCGAGAAAGCGATCAGCCAGCGCTCGCTCATGCGCCGCGATCGCCTCGACCCCGCCTTGCGCCTCGATAAAGTCGAGACCGGCGGAAAGGCCCGCGATGCCGTGACCGTTGAGCGTGCCCGCCTCAAGGCGCGTGGGCCACTCAAGCGGCTGCAGTGCATCGAAGCTGTGCACACCCGTGCCACCCATGGCCCACGGAGCCACGTCAATGCCCTCCGCAACGGCAAGGCCGCCGGTGCCTTGCGGACCCATGAGCCCCTTGTGACCGGTAAAGCACACGACGTCGAGCCCCATGGCCTGCATATCGATATGCGCCGCGCCGGCAGACTGCGAGGCATCGACAATCACAAGTGCACCGGCCGCATGGGCCATGGCGGCCACGCGCGCAATGTCGACCGCGTTGCCGGTCACATTGGAGGCGTGTGTCACCACCACGGCGCGCGTACCGGGCGTGACTAGCCGCTCGAGCTCGTCGTAGTCGAGCACGCCGTTTGCGTCGCAGCCCGCATGCTCAACCGTCACACCCTGCTCCGTCGCCAAGCGATTGAGCGGACGCAGCACCGAGTTGTGCTCGAGCACCGTCGTGACCACGCGGTCACCGGGGCGCACCACGCCATTGATGACGGTGTTGAGCGCCGCGGTGGAGTTGGGCGTAAAACACACATGGTCAGCACGCGGGCAGCCCAGCAAGCGCGCAAGCTTGGCGCGACAGCCGTGGATGGTGCGTGCCGCGTCGAGCGCGCCCGACGTCGCACCGCGTCCGGCATTGCCGAGCGAGCACATCGCCTGCACCACGGCATCGATGACCGTCTGCGGCTTGTTCATGGTCGTCGCCGCGTTATCCAGGTAGATCATCGCACGACCTCCCACATGTCAATCACCGTAAAGCCCTCGGTGGGAACGCCCGCCGCGGCGAGTTCGCCGCGTAGCAGCTCCTCATCTGCGGGCAGCGCCTTCCACGCCAGACCGCAGCCGGCAGCGACCTCCCCGGGCACGGGAATCGTTCGCCCGGGAAGGCCGCGCTCGATGCACAGGGACTCGCAGCCCATGGCGGCCGCCGTGGTGGGAAACGTGATGACAAGCGCCGGGCGCTTCTCCCTCATGGCAACTCCAACCAATACGCTACGGGCGCACGACGCGCACGGCCTGCTCCATCTTCTCCACGATCACGTACATGTTGGTGACCTCGCCCACCGCGAGCTGATCTTTAATGCCATAGTGGTCGAGGCAGGTACCGCAGGTAAGGATCTCGACACCCTGCTCCGCCAGGCCCTTCAGGTCATCGAGCACCGGCGAGCCCTCGACGGTGAGCTTGGCGCCGCCGTTGTAGAACAGCATGGTCGCGGGCAGTTCCTCCTGCTGCGTCACGGCAAAGATGAAGGCCTTCATGAGCTTGTGGCCCAGCTCGTCGTCGCCGCGGCCCATGCAGTCGGTATAGACGGAAATGACGAGTTTGCCCTTGCCGGCACTGGCGTCACAGAAGGCGGCACCGTCCTGCTCGGGGTCCGCAACGGCCACGGAACCGGCGGTCGCGACAGTCACGTGCCACTCGGCGTCCGAGATCTTCTCGACCGAGGCCGTGCAGCCCTTCTCCTGCGCCATCTTGGAGATGTTCTTGACGGCGGTCTCGTTATCGACCGAGGTCACCACGGCACCCTCGCCATCGAGCTGTTTGAGCGCCTTAAGCGTCTTGACAACGGGCAGCGGGCAGGCATCGCCCATGGCATTGACTTCAATTTTGGTAGACATAGTTTTTCCTTTCGAATAAATCGTTTTAGAACGGTACATAGCTCAATATACGTGTCGTTAACGGACAACGCGGACGGCAGGACCGCCTGGCACCGGCTCGCACACGCGACCGACGACGACGGCGATACGTCCTTCGGCATCCAGGCGACGCGCAAGCTCATCCACATCGGCAGCAGGCGCCGCGATGAGCAAGCCACCAGATGTCTGCGGATCATACAGCGCATCCAACATGCCCGGCTCCAGGTCCTCGTCGGCAGCCACACGCGGGCCAAAGAAGTCCTGATTGCGGTAGGAGCCCGCGGGGATAATGCCCAGACGCGCCATGTCGAGTACCTGGTCAAAGAGCGGCACCGCCCCAGACGCAAGCTCAATCTGCACGCCCGAGCCCTCGGCCATCTCACACGCGTGCCCGATCAGGCCAAAGCCCGTAATGTCGGTGCAGCCGTGAAGCTCAAGTCCCTCGGCCAGACGAATCGGCGCCTCGTTGAGGGTGCGCATCGAGTCAAACATGGCTGCGGCCTCGTCCTGCTCGATAAGCTCACCCTTAATGGCCGTGGTGATGATGCCCGAGCCGATCGCCTTGGTCAGCAGCAGAACATCGCCCACGCGCGCGCCGCTGTTGGCGAGCATGTGGTCGAGTGGCACAAAACCGCTCACGGACAGGCCGTACTTGGGCTCGTCGTCGTTGATGGTGTGGCCGCCCGCGATGGAGCAACCCGCCTCGACGCACTTGTCGGCTCCGCCCGCCAGAATCTGACCGGCAACCTCAACGCCCAGACAGCTTGGGATGCACAGCAAGTTCATGGCATGGCTCGGTCGCCCGCCCATGGCATAGATATCCGACAGCGAGTTGGCGGCGGCGATCTGGCCAAAGAGGAAGGGGTCGTCGACCATCGGCGGGAAGAAGTCGACGGACTGCACGAGGCCCAGGTTCTCCCCTACGCGGAAGACGCTCGCATCGTCGGAGGTATCGAACCCCACAAGCAAGTTGTCGTTATGCACATTGGGTAAATCGCCCAGGACCTGGGCGAGGGCTCCGGGGGCCAACTTAGCGGCTCAACCGCTCGCGGCAGTCATAGACGTGAGCTTAATCTGATCGTCAGCCATACGAACCCCCTTCCAACAAATCAACGACTTTAAGTATACGCCCCAGGCACGCTTCCCAAGAGACCGCCGACGGCTCGAACGTCGAAGGCGGAGCCGCAAGCGCCAGCGCGATAGCATCTGCCAGTGCGCGCTCAAACAACGGAAGGTCGGCCGCCACAGGCGTGTCGACATCCGTCATACGCGGCGGCGCCACCCACGTCACGGGAGCACCGGGAAGCATCGCCTCCATCCAGGGACGAACGCCGGGCAAATCGGTCGCCACAACTTTGCAGCCGCACGCGAGGGCCTCGATCGTCACGAGCGGCAGACCCTCGTAAAACGAAGGCAGCACAAAGACGTCGGAACTGCGGTAGGCGCGCACGAGCCCATCGCTATCCAGGCGCCCCGCCAGCGTCACCGGCACATCCGAGGCCGCGGCCAAGCGCTCGACACGCGCGTACTCGGCATCGTCCCCGCGACCGCCCACAAGCACCAAGCCAGATGGGCGGACGTCATCGTCAATCGGCAATGACACGGCTCGAACCAGCGACTCGACGCCCTTTTTAAAGCAAATCTTGCCCACGTACACAAGCGATCCCGGCTGCCTCGCCACGCTTGCGTCGCGGCAGAAGACGCGATGGTCGTAGCCCGTCCCAATCACGTGGATGCGATCGGCATCGACGCCGCACACCAGGCCAATCTGCTCAGCCTGCTCATCATGGAGAGCAAAGATGGCATCGAGCCGACGAACCGCACGTACGATGCGATCGCGCTCGAGCGCATGCGAACGCAGCTGGCGCAGGTCGGTCGAATGGCACACGGCAACAACCGGCACGCCCCGGACGAACTCGCGCGCCAATGCGGTCACCAGATACAGGTGATGGCAGAGCACCAGATCGGGCCGAAACTCAGCCACCGCCCGATCGATTGCAGCAGCAAATGCCCGCTCAAATGCCTTGAGCATCGAAGGCGTCAGGTCACGATAGCGTGTGGAGGGATAGGGCATAACATCGGACATACCGCAGATGGGAAACGGCAGCTCGGGCGACTCGAACGGTATGGCAAACACGGCAGCACGCCGGTCCAGCTCGCCCTGGGTATCACCCGGTGCCGCGCCGCAAAGCACGGCGGCGCGATGCCCCGTCTCGATCTGCTCACGCACGAGCGCGGCAAGGTAGGTGCCGCTGCCCGTGCTATCTGGTTTTTGTGCCGAGATATTGAGGATGCGCATGTCGCGGTACACCCCTAGGCCAAGGCGGCGGCGCGGACAGCCGCGCCGATCGCTCCGGCAAAGCGAGCCTGGGGCGAGGTGGTCACTGGCGACCCCAGTAGCTCGCCCAACCGCTCCACAACGTAGGCGTTCTCGCACAGGCCACCGGTCAGGTAGTACGGGGCGCCCGCAGCCTGCCCGGCCATGGTCGCCACGCGCGAGACCACGCTGTCGATCACACCGCGAGCTATGTTCTCGCGCGGCTCACCGCGACCGATCAGGCTGATAACCTCGCTTTCGGCAAACACCGTGCACATGCTGCTGATCTTGGTGGGCTCGCCGGAACGCGCCAGGTCGGCCATCTGCTGCTGGGAAATGCCTAGACGGTCGGCCATGATCTCCAAAAAGCGCCCCGTGCCGGCAGCGCACTTGTCGTTCATGGCAAATTTGGCCCCGCGGCCGCCCTTAAGCTGGATGACCTTGGAGTCTTGACCGCCCACGTCGATCACGGTGCCGTGGTCGCCAAACAGGCGCACGGCACCGGTGCCGTGGCAGGTGATCTCGGTCACGACCTTGTGCGCATAGGGCACGGCGACACGACCGTAGCCGGTCGCGATCACGCGCACGTCGTCGGCAGCCACGTCATAGCCAGCCGCTGCCAGTGCCTCGCGCAGACGCTCGGAAGCATCGACCGAGGAGAACCCGGTTGGCTGCACGCACGTCCACGCCACCGTACCCTCCTCATCGACCACAGCGGCCTTAGCCGCCGTAGACCCAATATCGATCCCGATCCCTATCATGGCTCTCTCCCAATCTAAACATCAAAGGTAGCGGCGCGTTCAGGCGCCTTAGCTCTAGGTTTCTCAGGTGCCGGAGATTGCCCCGAAAGAGGAGCGCAGCGTACTTTGGGTACGCAAGCGACGGTTTGAGGAGCAAGATCCGGTGCCTGAGGAAGCTAGAGGGTTTCGATGAAGGCGGCGATGCGCGTCTCGATCTGGCCCATGTCGCCGTTGCTGTAGTCGGTCTCGATCTTCATATACGGAATACCCGCACCCTCGACAGCCTCCTGCATACGCGTGCTCTCAACGTTGAAGGTGTGGCAGGCCTGGAGCACGTTTTCGACCACGCCATCGACGTGATACTTCTCGCACATGGCCAGCGTGTTTTCCATACGACCGTCGTTGGGCGTCATGACCGAGCAGTTGATGTCGAGGCAGCGGTCGGCGATGGCGCGCAGGATGTCGGGAGCCTCCGGATCGATCATCATGGCCGCCGTGCGCTCGCCCGAGCAGTCGTCCATGCACACGACCACACCGCCGTTGGACTCGATAGTACGGCCGATCTTGTTGATCACACCGCCCACCGGGCAACCGGTGATCAGAATGCGCTTGGCATCCGCCGCGACCGGGCGCTCGCCCGCGTCGTAGGCCTCTCGCAACTTGACGACCTTTTGCTCCAGCTGCTGCGTATAGGCCTCGATATCAAAGCTAAACGTACCGGCAAACATGGTGCTCATCAGGTCGACACCGCTCATGGCCGCAGGCTGGTTGGCCTGAAGCGCAAACATCTCGAGCTGCGCCGCACGCAGACGGTTGCGACGTCGGACGGCAGCGCGCAGATCATCGTCGGTAATCGTGATGCCGTAGAAGCCCTCGAGCTCCTCCTTGAGCAGGCGGCACTCCTCGTACCAGCCTTCACGCTCGTAGGCACGATCGCGACCCTGCGGAAGATGCAGAATGTGCGTGCGCTTGAGCTCGTTGAGTAGCTCGTACATCTTCTTCTTGCCGTCGCAGGTGGTCTCGCCGATGATCATATCGCTAAAGTACGTAAACGGGCACTTTTGCGAGTAGGCAAAACCGTACGTCGACTTGATGAGCGGGCAGAGGTTTGCCGGCAGCACCTTCTCGGCCTCGGGAATCACCTCATCGGACGTACCGCACAAGGCCACACTTGCAGCGCCCGCGGCATCGATAATCTCGAGCGGCGTATAGCTGCACAAAAAGCCGACCAGGCGATTACCCGCCTGCTTGTAATCCTTGACGCGAATAAACGCCGCCTTGCGTTGCTCGTTGAACTCCTCAAACGTGCGCGGCAACGGCTGCTCCATATTTTCCGACATATAACTCCTTAACAAACCTTTTGACCAACCGAGGAAACGGCTTTCCCAGGAGCCCAAGGTTGCCGTGAAAGAGAAGCGCCGCGTATTTTGGTACGTAAGCGACGGTTTGAACGGCAAGATCGGGTGCCTGGGGAAGCCGCCGGAACGGATACCCCTAAATGGTTTCCAAGAAAGCCTCGATCCTGGTTTGCAGTTGGCCTGCATCCTCGCCGGCGTAGTCGGTCGTGATGTGCATAAACGGAATGCCGGCTTCCTCGGCGGCCTTCTCCACGACAAACGACTCCATCTCGTAAAGCGTGCAGAACTGCAGGGCCACGTCGACGATGCCGTCGGCATGCAGGTCCTTGGCCATCTGGACAATATCCTTCATACGCTGGTCGTTGGGCGTAAAGACGGCGCAGTTGATCTTAAAGTAGCGTTCGGCGATGGCGTCGAGCATCTCGTCAACCGTCTCACCGGACTCGTCAACCAGATCCTTGTAGTAGCGCGAGCCCGTGCAGGACTCCTCGCCGACCACAACGCCGCCGGCCTTCTCGATGAGGTTGAACAGCTTCCAGTTGGGCACGGCCATGGGCGTGCCGGTGTACAGGATGCGCTTGGTCCCCTTGGGCGCCACGCCCTCGCCGGCCTCGACACGCTGCTCGCACTCAGCCGCCATATCGTTAATGGCTCCGGTCAGACGCGGCGTGTCGTCCATAAAGGCGGCCTGGACGGTCAGCAGGCTGTCGAGACCGCTGATGGGCGCAGGGTCGGCAGAGCGCGTGGCAGCGAGGCGCTGCAGGGCACGTCGCTTCTCATTGACGGCGTGGATGGCGGCCTTCAGACGCTCAGGCGTGATCGTGACGCCGCACTCTTCCTCGATCTTGGCGGCGAGTTTCTTGACCTCGGCCTTCCAGGTCACGAGCGTCGACTCGTCGTGCACGTTGGGAATATCCATGACGTACATGTTCTTTTGTGTTGCAAAAAACTCGTAGGCCTTCTTCTTGCCATCGCAGGTGTTCTCGCCTACCACCAGGTCACTCGACTCAATGTAGGGGCAGACCTCGCCCAGCTTAAAGCCGGCAAAGCTCTTGATGAGCGGGCAGGTGTTGCGCGGCAGGTGCTCCTCGACCTTATCGGTTGCCCAATCGGCACCCGAGCACAGGCCCACGGGAATACCGTCACAGGCAAGTACGATCTCCTCGGGCACGTACACGCAGAACGAACCGACGATCTTGGTGGCCTCGCCGGCCTCCTTCTTGTCGAGCATCTCCTTAATACGGCCGCTATGGATGTTGGTGGCCACAAAGTCCAGGTAGGACGTGGACTTGGGGCGATTGTTCTGCGTCAGGAACATGTCGCCGTACATCTGGCCCACGGCGCCCAGCAGCATGTCGTGATCGGCAAGATTCATGCCGAGGGTCTCCCACATCGGATGGAAATCGAATTCTTCAGCCATAACGGTTCCCCTCTCGAACCAAAAATGAATAGCTACGGTATTGCTGCACGGTGGGTGGCGAAAACCCAGCCGCGCCTAAACCCGGAATTTTGGGGAACCTGCTTTGCGGTCGATTATTTAGCTGTGCGTCGTCTCTCCCGGAGCCGTGAACATACCTGCTCATATGCGGCTCCTAGCCATATATAGGGCGCGCGCGGCAACGCGGCGAATGTATGTCGTCTGCGGCATATGCGCACCCTCCTTTACAAGTTGAGGTCAACTATATCAACGGTCATCGACTATGCGAACACCGTTGACATTCGTACGACAGCGTCGTGTGCCGTCGTTTAATAAATTATAATTTTGATTGATAAGAGTTTGTCATCCATCATTCGGCGAACGACAAGACAAAGCCGCCGAGGCTTATATCCCCGACGGCATTACCCGGCGCTATCGACAAACCAAATGGATCTTACTCGCATCGAAGTGCATACGCAGGGTCTCGCCTGCTTGCGGTAGTCCATCCGCTGGTAGGCCCACCTTGTTGACCTTCCACTGCAGACGCGTGGGCGCATCGGCCCGCGGCGCGTCCAACAGCACCAGGCGCTCAAAACGTGAATCGCTCACTCGGGCCACGTGCAAATCATAGCTGTTGCGGCCGCGCTCGGCACGGTTGTCAACATGGAAGTAGCTTGCGCGAATGCCCAGGTACGCCAGATTATCGGGAACCTCGCGACCCACGTTAAAGGTCATGCCCCAGTCGAGGGCCTCAACTTCTTCGTCGCCGATCTTTCGCGCCCGGCTTGTGTTCTTGCAGCCCGTCAGACGCAGTGCTGCCAGCGTCTGTGGGCGACGGACCACGTCCTCGACGGAGCCGGTCTCCTCAACATGCCCGTCGTGCACCACGCAGATGCGCCCGCACAGGCGGCACGCCTCGTCGATGTCGTGGCTCACGTAGAGCACGGTGCGGTTGCATACATCGAACAGGTCGAGCATGTTCTGCTCGAGGGCGCTCTTAAGATAGGAATCGAGCGCGCTCATGGGCTCGTCGAACATAAAAATGCCCGGATGCGCCGCCACCATGCGAGCAAGCGCCACGCGTTGCTGCTGCCCGCCCGAGAGTCGCGCGGGATAGCGGTCGGCAAAATCGGCCAGACCGAAGATACCCAGGTAGCGCTCGGCAAGTTGTCTACGCGCGGCGGCGTCGCCCGCATCCTTTACGCCAGCGCACACGTTATCGGCCACCGTCATGTTAGGAAACAGCTGATAGTTTTGGAACAGCAGGGCGCATTTGCGCGCCTGTGGCGACAGGTTGATGCCAGCCGCCGAGTCAAAAAAGGTCACGCCGTTGACGACGATCTTGCCCTCGTCGGGCGTCTCCACGCCGGCAATGCAACGCAAGGTGCAGCTCTTGCCGCAACCCGAGGCGCCCAGCAGTGCCACGCGCTCCTCATCGGCCTCAAGCTGCATGTCGAGCACAAACCCGGGATAACGTTTCTTAATATCCAAAACGAGCGACATAGCTTATCGACCTCCCTGCTGCGCCGCATCATCGCGCATGAGCTCAGCCAATGCCTCGCGATCGATACGCAGGGCATCGCCGCCCGCCGGGTCGAGCGAATCGCCCTGACCGGCGAGCTCTTTGGCCTGCTTGCGCTCCGCACGGGAAAGACCACGCTCGCGGTACTTTTGCGAATGTGCCGTATACATGTTGATGAACAGGATGACCAAAAAGCTAAAGACAATCACAACGACGACCCAGAAGAGCGCGACCGACGTATTGCCGCCCATCCACTCAAAGTAGATGGCGATGGGGATGGTCTGCGTAATGCCGGCGTAGTTGCCCGCAAAGAACAGCGTGCAGCCAAACTCGCCCATGGCGCGGGCAAAGGCGAGCACCGTGCCGGCGGCAATCGAGGGCCAGCCAAGCGGCATCATAATCTTGGCAAAGATGCGACGCTCGGACCAGCCCAGCGTGCGCGCCGCATCGAGCATCTGCGTGTCGAGGCTCTCGAAGGCTCCGAGTGCCGTACGATAGACGAGCGGGAACGACACCACCACGGCAGAGATCACCGCCGCGGGCCAGGTAAAGACGATCGAGATGCCGCGCGCGATGAGCCACCGACCGACCCCGGTCGAGCGGCCAAACAGCATGAGGAGCAGAAAGCCGCAGACCGTGGGCGGCAGCACCATAGGGATGGTAAAGACCGAGTCGAGCAGGCCCTTGATGCGACTCGAGGTACCCATAGTCTTCCACGCGGCGAACAGGCCCAGCGCAAAGGAGATCAGCAGGGCAAGGCCGCTCGTTTTAATGGACACCCAAAACGGTCGGTAGTCGATGCCGCCCAATAAGGAGGCCAGAGAGGTCAAGGGCCCCTGCTCATCCCGCAACACGACAGACGACGCTTCTACCATTTGAGCGCTATCAAGCCAACGCGCGCCGCCCTTGGCATCACCCGAGGCTGATGCAATCACCACATAGCGGTCCCCATCCGCACCGTGCTCGTCGAAGCCATAGGTATACCCGCCGGCATCAAACCTTGTATCCGCCGTGACATACCAAGGAAGGTCCACGTCCCCCAGCTGCGCACCTCCCATGCAGTTTGCGCTGTCGAGCTCACAGACGAGGGCCTTGAGACCCGATACGCACTCGTTGTCCTGCGGATCCAATCCATACCTCTCGATCGCCTTGGGCGATATCCACACCACAACGCGATCGGCAGCAGGCGCCACTACAAGGTCCACGTCCTCGTCAACGGGAAACCGGTAGCCCTCAGGCTGGCCCTCCATGGCACGAGCGGTCCCCTTGGCCAACCGCTCAAAATCCTCGATCCCATAGGAAAGCCCATGAGCAGTCGCAGCAACCTGGGCCCCGTCCTCAGCGTCCCCAGCAAACGCAAATCCCGGCACCCAGCAAAGCGCGAAGGTCAAAGCACAGGCGACAAGGATGCGGAATCTATTAAGCACGAAAAGCTCCAAGCGAATATAAGGACGGAGTGAGACACAAAACGATGGAATTATCGCGCCAAGCCGCACTACGCGGAAAGCTCAAAGCCGTACTTAGCCCAAATCTTCTGAGCCTTCTTGTTAGACAGGCAGAAGTCGATAAACGACTTGGCCTCGTCGGCGTGCTCGGAGCTCTCGGCAACGGCACCCGGGTACACGATGGGCTTGTGCGAATCCTCGGGACACACAAAGGCCTCCTCGATGCCGTCGTAGCGGAAGATATCGGAGCTGTAGACAAAACCTGCCACGCAGTCGCCTGTGGACACATAGGCGGCGGCGGTACCAACTTTGTCGGCCAGCGCGACCTTGTCGGCGATCTCGGGAGCATAATCGCCGTCGTCGCCCTCGGTGCCGGTGTAGAGGCCCACGGAGGCCAGGGCCTGGTTGGCGTACTTGCCAGCGGGAACGGTCTTGGCGTCGCCGATGGCGATCTTGCCGTCCAGATTCGCGACGTCGGCGATGGCCTCGACCTTGGTGTCGGAGCCCTCGGCGCGAATGATCACGAGGTCGTTGACGAACATGTCCTCACGCGTGTCGGCGTCGACGAGTTCGGCGACCTCGGCGTCGTCCATGGTGCCCTTGGAGGCCGTGATGAGCACGTCGACGGCGGCACCGGCGCGCATCTGCTCGACAAGGTCGCCGGACGCCTTGAACTGCGTGTCGGCAAACGTGGTACCGGTCTGCTCGGTGTAGAGCTCCTGAACCTCGGGCAGAGCCTTCTCGAGCGAATTGGCGGCAAAGACCTGCAGCTCGACAGCATTCTTGGAAGATGCCTTGGCATCGAATCCGGCCGGCTCGGACGTCTTGTTGCCCGAGCAGCCGGCAAGGCCAAGGCCGGCGGCAGCAGAAAGCGAGACAAAACCGCGGCGTGAAACCATATCGAACATATTCAACCCTTTCGGATCTTGTGCCCGGGTACCCCACCGCGGGCTTTAATCTGCAATCAGATTATACTTCTGCGCGAATAATGATTATGAGAAATTATTCTCTCCAGAGGATATAGTTTCAAGTTACCGTGCACCTCGGTGTCGCTTCGGCGGAAAACAAAAGCGGAGCGACCGATAAGGTCGCCCCGCCGCAGGTAAACCGCTTAGTTGGTATGTCCGCCGCCCGCTGTCATCTGAGCCGCATGCTCCAACTGGTCTGCTATGGCCTCCCAGCTTTCGCGGGCGGCCTTCGTAGAACCGGGAAAGTTTACGACAAGTGTATGACCTCGTTGCATGCAAATAGCACGCGAGAGCATGGCGCGGCGCGTCTTGGTCATCGAATACGCGCGGATTGCCTCTGCAATACCCGGCACATCGCGGTCGCAGACGGAACGCGTCGCCTCGGGCGTTACATCGCGCATCGAAAGCCCCGTGCCGCCGCAGGTGAGCACGACATTGGCGTGGCACTCATCGGCGGCTTCCACAATGGCATCACCGATCTCGCTGACGTCGTCGCGCACGACCACATGTGAGGCGACCGTCCAGCCCTGCGCCTCGATAAGTTCCTCGAGTGCGGCTCCGGCCTCGTCCTGAGCAAGATCACGCGTATCCGAGCACGTCACAATCGAAATCTTCAGCTCCATAGCATTCCTCCTATAGCACCGTGCCCTCAGGCAGGTCGACACGCACGACATCCACGACGTCGCCCGCCGCAAGGTCGCACGGTCCTTCGTCAATGCGCAGCAGGCAATTGGCCCGCTGCATCGTGCCGAGCAGCGCCGAATTCTGCGTCTTGGCCTCGGTCACCAACAGCTCACCGGTCTCGGGGTCGCGCAAAACCGTGGCGCGATCGAAGAAGCGGCGATGCTGTCGCTTTTTCACGCCATGTGTGAGCGTCGCCTGCTGCACGGGGCGCACGCCCTCGGCAAAGCCGCGCATCTTGCGAATCGCCGGGCGCGCGAGCATCTCAAAGCCCACATACGCCGCCGCGGGATTGCCCGAAAGCCCCAAATACGGCTTGCCTCCAAGCAGGCCAAACGTGATGGCCTTGCCCGGACGCATCGAGATGCGGTCAAACAGTACCTCGCCCTCGCGCCGGACGAGCGCCGTCACGAAATCGTAATCGCCCGCCGAGGCGCCACCGCTCGTAATGACAAAGTCGCACTCCTGCACGGCACGATGCACCAGCTCGGCGATCGCTTGCTCATCATCGGGCGCTATGCCGTAGAATACGGGCTCGGCGCCGGCATCGAGTGCCTCGGCCATCAACGCCGACGAGTTGGAATCGCGAATCTGCCCGCGCGCCGGCAGCTCACCCGGCGCGACCAGCTCCGTGCCCAGCGAGATAATGCCCACGCGCGGAGCGGCATGCACCTTCACGTTCGCATACCCGGCGCTCGCCAGCAGGCCGGCGCCGGCCGGAGCCACAACCTCGCCAGCGCGCATCACGACGTCGCCGGCATGGGCTTCCTCAGCAGCCGAGCGAACGTTCTCCCCCACCTTGGCCGGCGCCGAGAAGCGAACGTGCGAGCCCTCGTTGCCATCGCCGTCGAGCACATCGACGATCTCGTATTTCACCACGGCGTCGGCACCTTCGGGCACCGGCGCGCCTGTCATAATGCGGACCGCCTCGCCCGCGCCGATAGCGCCCTCAAACACATGGCCCGCGGCCTCGTGTCCGATAACGTCGAGCGTCACCGGCGCCTCGCCAGATGCCTGCGCCAAGTCCGCCGAGCGCACGGCATATCCGTCCATAGCGCTGTTGGCAAACGGCGAGATGTCGATATCGGCCACCGCGTCCTCGGCCAAGGGAAGACCGGCGGCCTGCCACACGGGAATCTCGACGAGATCGGTCGGAGCAACGTGCGACAGGACAATCGACTGTGCGTCATCCAGCGGAATGAGTTTCTCTGCCATATGCACCTCTTAATGTCACGGCGCACAACAGGGGCGCCGATTCTTTATGCTTGTCTCAGTATAATCCTCCGACGCACGACCGCGACTCGGCCTGTACCCGCAAATACACCTGTCGGTTGTAGGCCGCGAAACAGAATGGAAACCAACCCACCGGCTCGTCGCGTTTACCGCGTTTTATAATGCTTGCGTTGCAACCTAAAAGAGGAACGTATGGCTCATAACGACAAAACCGAAAGCGCAAACGAAACGCAGGATCATTCCCAGCCGCTCGACGATGGCGGCTTTTTCTCCCTGAACGACGTCATCACGGCAGGCAGGCATCAACTTACCCGCTCCGAGCATCTCTTGGCTGCCGACACGCGCCGCAACGCCCGCAACCTACTCGCGAGCGCCAAGTTGCTCGCGCTCGTCGTCATTGTCTCGCTCGCCATGGGCGTTGCCGCTTGGGCGTTTTTGGCCTCGCTGAATATCGCCACCGACTATCGCGAGCACCATGCGTGGATTTACGCACTGCTTCCCGTTGTGGGCGTTGCCACCGCATGGGTGTACAAAAACCACGGTCTTGCCGCCAAACGCGGTAACAACCTGGTCATCGACTCCGCTCTGGGCACACGCCTCATCCATATGCGCATGGCCGTCCTCACCTTCGTCTGCTCCACGCTCACGCACCTAACGGGCGGATCGACCGGTCGCGAGGGAGCTGCGGTGCAGATTGGCGGCACCATCGCCAGCAACATCTCGAGCCTCGCCCACCTCAAAAAGCATGACCACCACGACCTCATGCTCGCCGGCATCTCGTCGGCCTTTGGCGCCGTATTCGGCTCGCCCCTTGCCGGGGCTTTCTTTGGCATGGAGATGTGCTTTATCGGCAAGATCGACTACACCGCGGGCATCTACTGCCTGGTCGCCTCGTTTACCGGCTACTTTACATCACTCGCCCTGGGTACCGAGTACGAAGCGAATGTCATCGCCAGCGTTCCCGCTATGACGCCCAAAACGGTCGTCATCGTTGTTATCAGCGCAATTATCTTCGGTCTGACGGCACGCCTCTTTGCCTGGTCGGTTCGAACCGTCAAGAGCCTCTACGGTCGCTTTATCACCAATTACCTCGTTCGCGCACTCATAGGCGCACTCGTGGTGCTCGCGGCCTACGCGATGCTCGACGCCTGGAAGTATGCCGGCCTTGCCACCTGGCTCTCGGGCGCCGGATTTGCCGGCAACACCACCTTGGCGGACGCAGCCATCAAGCTGGTCGTCACAGCGCTCACCCTGGGCGCCGGCTTCCAAGGCGGCGAGGTCACGCCCCTGTTTGGTATCGGTGCGGCGCTCGGCGGCTGGATCGGTTGCCTTACCGGGCTCGACCCCAGTTTCCTGGCGGCTCTCGGCATGCTCGGCGTGTTCTGCGCCGGCCTTAACGTGCCCATCACTACCTGTATGATGGCCATCGACCTGTTCCACGGCACGGCCGCCGGGTTCTTTGTCATCGTGGCCTTTATCAGCTACCTAACCGCCGGACACCGTGGCGTGTACCCCGCCCAGCGCATCATCTCACCCAAGCGCCGTTCGCTTATTGTGGATGAGGGCGGTACGGTAGCGGATGCTATCGAGCGCCACAACGACCTGATAGAGTAGACGTAAGTATTCGACGTGCAGCCACAATCGGGGACAATTCGACCTGAGCGCGACCGCATCGTCACGTAATACGCCGGGAGTCGCCCCATGCACGCAACTGATTTTGGCCGCACGCTCATCATCGCCAACCCAGCCGCCCAGTCGGGTGCGGCGCACGAAGTTGCCGAGCGCCTGCAACGCTTTTTGGACATGGCTGCACGCGCATCCCAGTATGACCTGGTGCTAACCGAGCACATGGGACACGCCAAGGAGCTGGCCGCCCGGGCAACGGATTATCGCACCGTTATCGCACTCGGCGGCGACGGCGTGATCCACGAGGTCGTCAATGGGCTTATGACGCAAAAGGAGGACGCCCGCCCTGCTCTTGCCGTCCTGCCCGTTGGCTCCGGCAACGATTTTGCCCAAACGCTCGGCATCGACGATTTCTCCGGCAAGGATTTTGGCGCACTGCTCACCTGTGAGCTGCAGCGTCAGGACATCGGGCGCATTCGCTCATGGAACCCCGCAAGCGGCTGCGGCGAGGCGATCGTCGAGTACTACGACCAAACGCTTTCGGTCGGCATCGATGCCGCCATCGGCCTTGGCACCACCGAGCTGCGCAAAAAGACCGGCTTGACGGGCGCGCCACTCTACACCCTCTCGGGACTTGAGCAGTTTGGCCTACGCTATCGCAACTACCCCATGACAGTCAGCTTTGACGAGGCGCCCGCCGAGCGCGTGAGGGCGATCATCATGGCGATTCAGCTGGGTCCTACCTATGGCTCGGGCTATCGCATCTGTCCCGACGCCGACCCCTGTGACGGCACACTCGACGTCTGCTACGCCTGCGGCCCCGTCCCTCGCGCGGTTGCCCTGCCTATGTTCCTTTCGGCCAAGGACGGCCACCATACCAAGTTGCCGCCGGTTCGCATGCGCCGCTGCCGCCATGCCGAGCTTACCTTTGAGGAGCCCGACTACCCCATCCAGGCCGACGGCGAGCCCGTTGTCGCCTCACGGATCGAGGTCGACATCCTCGCCGGCGCCCTCGAGGTCTGGCACCCCACCCGCTAACCCCACCTAAGTTGCGGTGAAATAGGGACTATCTTACGGCTTTAGCTGCATAAACAGTCCCTATTTCACCGCAACTTACGAGGAGGCTATTCGTCGCTGCCCGGCTTGCGTCGGTTGGCTTTTTTAATCGCGTTGAAGTGCTTGTCATTGAGCCTGCGCTGGCGAGAGCGCTGAGGCACCTTGGTCTTTACGCGTCGGCGCGGTGGACGCCCGCGACGCTCAAGCTCAGCGCGCAGCTTACGCAGACAGCTCGCGCGATTCTGAAACTGGCTGCGGCTCTCACGCGCCGTCACGACAATCCCCGAAGGGATATGTTTCATGCGTACCGCCGAGTCCGTCGTGTTCACGCCCTGTCCGCCCGGACCCGTCGCGCGAAACACCTGCACCTCGCAATCGCGCGCCAACTCCTCGACCGACATCTCGGCATAGCGCGCATACTCGCACCATTCCATCTTGTTCTCATCCATATCAGCACCTCCCCTCATACAAAAAATGTGACAAAGGGACAGTCCCTTTGTCACATCGCATACCAATCGCTTGTGTTGCGCGCTTAGGCGAAGGTGATCTCGCCGTTCTCGCAGTCCATATCGGCGATACGGGCCAAGCTCTCAACGCGGAAGCCGCGCTTACGGAGCTTATCGCCGCCGCCCTGGAAGCCCTTCTCAACGGCGATGCCAATGCCGGCAACTTCGGCGCCCGCAGCTTCGCAGATCTTAATAAGGCCCTCAAGCGCGCAGCCGTTGGCCAGGAAGTCGTCGATAATCAGGACCTTATCGCCCTCGGACAGAAAGCGCTTGCCGACAATGACCGGGTACTCCTTCTGCTTGGTAAAGGAATAGATGGTCGTGGCATACTGCTCGCCGTCAAGGTTGATGGACTGGGCCTTCTTTGCAAAGACCACCGGCACGCCGCCAAAATGCTGAGCTGCGATGCAGGCCATACCAATACCCGAAGCCTCAATCGTCAGGATCTTGTTGATCTCGACACCCTCGAACAGACGGGCCCATTCGGCGCCCATGTGGTCGAACAGCTCAACGTCGCACTGGTGGTTGAGGAAGGCATCAACCTTAAGGACGTTACCGGCCTTTACGATGCCGTCATGGCGAATACGATCCTCAAGCTCCTGCATGGCGCAACCCCTTCTCGCGGCAACGATACCGCGCGATTAATAAACGTTGTTCGATAGTCTACCACGGACCGACCCCCGCCCGCCCCACAAGCCACATCGCACCACAAACCAGTCTTTTTGGGACGGCGCGAATCGTGGCAGACAGCCTCCCAACATGCTAATGGCGGGCGCGCATCTTCACCAAACGCACCATGGCAAGCGCAAAGCCCACGGCGGCCACAGCCATGAGTACGTAGAACACCGAGCGAAAGCCGAATAGGAATACGTCCGGACGACCTGTAACAAAACTGGTCACGGCCTCGCCCATTGCCACGCTCATCTGCCCATACAGGATATGCGACGCCGCCGTAATGCCGAGCGCCATGCCGGCGTAGCGTGCCAAACTACCCAGGCTGCCCGCAAAGCCGAGCGCTTCGCGCGGAGCCGAGCCCATATACAGCGAGTTGTTGGGGCTCTGGAAAATCGACGTACCGCACGACATAAACGCGGCACAGCACACAATCACAGGGATGGAAGAGTGCTCGTCGAGCGTACTTACCGCAAAGAGCCCGCACACGTACACGCCCAGGCCGACCGCCGTGGGACCCTCGCAGCCAACACGGTCCGAAACCGCACCCGAAAGCGGGCCGATAAAGGCATTCACCATCGGCAGCGCCAAAAACAGCAATCCGGAAATGTCGGAACCAAAGCCGTGGGCGTCCTGAAAATAGAACGGCAGGATAAACTCGGATGCGCCAATACCAACGAACACGATGAGCATGCAGGCAAGGTTGATGGTAAAGGCCGAATTTGCAAAGCAGCGACGAGCGGCCTCGGCAAGGGACATGGGACGGTCGCCGGCCTCCGGCTTAACATGCGGCAACGTGTAGAGCCCCACGATAAACGAGATGACGCCAATGGGCAGGTTGATGAGGAAGATGCTCTCCCAGGGAAAGCTTGCCACCAGCATGCCACCGAGCACGGGGCCACACATCATGCCGAGGGCCACGAAGGTCGCGAGAATACCCATGGCACGGCCTCGTTCGCGCGCCGGAAACGACTCGGTGATGATACCCATGTTGTTGGCCATGGCCGCCGCGCAACCGACACCCTGAACAATGCGTGCCAGGATAAGAACCTCGAGCGAGGACGAAAGGCCGCACAGCAGCGAACCGACCGAAAAGACGATGACGCCCAGCTGGAACACATTCACCTTGCCGCGCACGTCGCCCAGACGGCCAAACGGCAACATAGCCACGCATGTCGCAAGCAGATACACCGAGCTTACCAGCTGAATGCGATCGAGGCCCACGCCCAGCTCCTTTTGCATCACGGGCAGCGCCACGGTCACGACGGTCGAATCCAGACACACCATAAACGTCATGATGAGCACGGTAAACAGAATCGCCCACTTGTTCTTGCCATGGGTGTCGCCCTCTAGGGCAATGTGCTCGCGGCGCAGCTGCTCTGCAGTTTTCTCCATATCCATCCTTTCGAGTGGCCCAACGCAAAAAAACGGGGCCCCAATCGCATGCAAACAGCCGCAATTGGGGTCCCGCCTACGGAATCGGAACGAAAGGTCGCCGAAGCTTTCTGCCAGCATCGGCGCCTCGCACGAACGCTAGCCTAGCACTGCTCGAGCGCCTGCTCAAGGTCGGCAATCAAATCGGCCGTGTCCTCGAGGCCGCACGACAGGCGCACCATGTCGGCGGAGATGCCACAGGCGATGAGCTCCTCATCGTTCATCTGGCGATGCGTGGCATTAGCGGGATGCAGGCAGCAAGTGCGGGCGTCGGCCACGTGCGTGGCGATCTGGGCGAGCTTGAGGCTCTTCATAAAGGTCTCGGCCGCCGCGCGACCACCGTTAAAGCCAAAGCTCACAACGCCGCAGGTACCGTTGGGCATGTACTTCTGAGCGAGGTCATAGTACTTATCGCCCTCCAGGCCCGGATAGCTCACGAAGCGCACCTTGGGGTGGCTCTGCAGGAACTTGGCAACGGCCAGGCCGTTCTCGCAATGACGCGGCATGCGCACATGCAGGCTCTCGAGCGAGCTGTTCAAGAAAAACGCCGCCTGCGGGTTCTGCATGGGGCCAAGATCGCGCATGAGCTGCGCGGTGGCCTTGGTAATGAAGGCACCCTCACGACCGAACTTCTCGGCATAGGTCACGCCGTGATAGCTCTCGTCGGGCGTGGTGAGACCCGGGAACTTGTCCGCATGGGCCATCCAGTCAAACTGGCCGTGGTCGACGATCACGCCGCCCAGGTAGGCAGCATGTCCATCCATGTACTTGGTGGTGGAGTGCGTAACGATGTCGGCGCCCCACTCAAAGGGACGGCACATCACGGGCGTCGGGAAGGTGTTGTCGACCATCAGCGGCACGCCGTGGTCATGTGCGGCCTTGGCAAAGCGCTCAATATCGAGCACGGCAAGGGCGGGGTTTGCGATCGTCTCGCCAAAGACGAGCTTGGTGTTGGGCTCAAAGGCTGCCTCCAGCTCCTCATCGGTGCAGTCGGGGGCGACGAACGTGCAGGTCACGCCCATGCGGCCCATGGTGTGGGCGAGCAGGTTATACGTACCGCCGTAAATGGCAGAGCTTGCGACCACGTGATCGCCGGCACCGGCAACGTTAAAGATCGCGAGGAAGTTCGCAGCCATGCCCGAACTCGTGAGCATCGCTGCGGTGCCGCCCTCCATCTCGCAGATCTTGGCGGCAACCAAATCGCACGTGGGGTTCTGCAGACGGCTGTAGAAGTAGCCAGACTCCTCCAGGTCAAACAGCTTGCCCATGTGCTCCGACGTGTCGTACTTCCACGTGGTGGACTGGTAGATGGGCACCTGGCGCGGCTCCGCATCTCCCGGGTGATAGCCGCCCTGAACACATGTAGTACCGATGGTCTGCTCGCTCATATCCAACTCCCTTACTTGGGTTTTGTTTTATTCGGTTCACAATACCGCTACCGCACACCCCTCTCAACCCATCACCAAGGTGGGTTGAGAGACAAATGAATCAAGGGTGTTTATCTCAAGCCTTGGGCATTTGCTCGATAGATAAAAAACGAGGCATACATGAAGCTCTCGATGATTACATGCCCCGTCACGGGTACCATAGGCGGGTACACCGTGACCAAGGAGACAACGATGAAGCAGATCGATACCACCCAGCTCGACACCGCCGCCTGCCAGGCTCAGGCTGCCGAATACCACGCCCGCGGCTTTAACTGCGCACAGGCCGTTGCCTGCACGCTCGCACCTGCCGTCGGGCTCGACCCCCAGACCGCCTTTACCCTCACCGAGGGCTTTGGCGCCGGCATGGGTGGCATGACCGAGACCTGCGGCGCCATCTCGGGCGCTGTTGCCATCATGGGCTTTGTAATGAGCGACGGCATGGAGAACCCCAAGACCAAAGGCAAGACCTACAAGCTGTCGCGCGAGATTGCCAAGCGATTTGGCGAGAAGAACACGGCGACCGTCTGCGGCACGCTCAAGGGCATCGGATCGGATAAAGGTCCGCTCCGCAGCTGCCCCGGCTGCATCGACGATGCCGTCGAGATCGCCTGCGATGTGCTAAAGCAGCTCGCCGAGTAAACGGCAGCAGCATAAAACGACGGCCGGCGCGTTTGGGATCCATCCAAAAGAACGCCGGCCGTCGCCGTTAGAACTCGGCAAATTTGGGAGCGCCGACCTCGATCTCTTCGCGCCCCGCCATAAGCTCGCGCATCTTGGCGCAAAATTGCTCCTGCTCCCCCGCTTTGAATACCAGGTGAAGTGTCACGGCATCCGCGTAATCGGTATCCGAAACCTTGGCACCCGAATCCTGCGCCAAACGAAGCACCTGCTCATACTGCGGATAGGCCACATGCACGTCAACAGGCACGACACTCGTCATCTCGACAATCTGCCCGGCCTCCCGAGCCGAGGCCACCGCCGCCTGCGTCGCCGCGGTATAGGCGCGCACCAAGCCACCAGGACCCAACAGCGTACCGCCGAAATAGCGCGTCACCACGCAGCAAACATTTTTGAGCCCCGCACCGCGCAGCACCTCGAGCGTCGGCATCCCACTCGTACGGCTCGGCTCACCATCATCGCTCTGGCGCTCGCGTCCATCTACCAAAATCCACGCGGGAACATTGTGTCGAGCGTCGTAATGACGCTTGCGAACCATCTCGATAAAGGCATTCGCCTCATCCTCGGACTCAATATGGACCAGCTGGGCAATAAACCGGCTCTTGCGGTCCACAAACTCGCCCGAAGCCTCAATATTCGATTGCAGAGTAAAATAGCTGTCCAACAAAGCCCCTCAAACACAAGCAAAGCAATAAACAGCCTCAATAATACGGCAAAGACAGCACCGTTGCCCTCGCCAACAAGAGCGGAAACGCCAATGATGCCGTCACCAACAGCGAGAACCCGTCAGCGCGAGCAAGGTGCCTTGAAAGACGAGGGCATTGACCTTATGGTCATGCCCGAAGGCTTGAAAGGCAGATTGCCGCGCTGACGGGTTCGCAGCGTCAACAAAGTGCTGAGTGGGCCGATAAGCCGGGTTCTGTCGTGAACGGTCATTTATCTTGTCTGCACGTTACCGTGCAGCTCCACGCACGCTACCCGAACGCGGACCGGGCCGGCCCATAGCGTTCCTATTCGCGCTTGCTCCGGATGGGGCTTGCCAAGCCGCCGTGTTGCCACGACGCTGGTGGTCTCTTACACCACCGTTTCAGCTTTTCCCTTTACGCCTTGCGGCGCAGGTGGGAGTCTTCTTTTCTGCGGCGCTTTCCGTCGGATCACTCCGCCCGGCCGTTAGCCGGCATCCCGCCCTCTGGAGCCCGGACTTTCCTCACTCGTGCTGCAAGCAGCACATCGCGCGACCGTCTAGCCCACTCAGCAGTGTAAGAGTGTAACACACCGTTGCCGCAGGCAATGGCACAACGCAAACGCTCGACACGATAAACCAAGAACCGCCATGCGTTACAATGGTCCTGTCGATGGGCAACGTCGTCAGTCGAGACGCGACCGCGCTCCGCACCCCTCCGTCTACTCGGTGTGTTCCCGCCTCCTCCCCGAGGCGGGATGTCGGCATTTTTCACGCACCGACAACCCAATAGCCTATGGACAGCCCGGGCAGCATTACGCACGGGCAGCATCGCACATCTCGGCAGCAAAAGCAAAAAGGGACCCGTCCATTACGGACGGATCCCTTAAAACAAGTGATCGTCAAACCGATTTACTCGGCGTCGGTCTCCTCGTCCTTCTTCTCGGAAGGAAGCGGGGTAACCTCGATCTCGACGCCCAGAGTCTCAGCAGCGGACTTCATGGACAGGGAGATACGACGACGGTCGAGGTCGATCTCCATGACCTTGACCTGAACCTTGTCGCCCACGTGGGTGACCTGAGAAGGCTGATCGACGTGCTTGTTGGCCATCTCGGAAATGTGCACCAGGCCCTCGATGCCCTCGCCCAGGTCGACGAAAGCGCCGAACGGGACAAGCTTGGTCACAGTGCCCTCGACGATAGCGCCGACGGGGTACTTCTTGACCAGTGCACGCCACGGATCCTCGGTGGTCTGCTTGAGACCCAGGGAGATGCGCTCGCGGTTGAGATCGACGTCGAGAACCTCGACCTCGACCTCCTGGCCGATCTTGACAACCTCGGAAGGATGGTTGACGTGGTTCCAGGAGAGCTCGGAAATGTGGATGAGGCCGTCGATACCGCCGAGGTCGACGAAGGCGCCGAAGTCGACGATGGAAGAAACGGTGCCCTGGAGACGCATGCCAGACTTGAGCTTGGACAGGATCTCGGAGCGCTCGGCCTTACGGGACTCCTCGAGCACGACGCGACGGGAGAGGACGACGTTGTTGCGGTTGCGGTCCATCTCGATGACGCGAGCCTCGATGCGGGTGCCCATGTAGGAGGTGAGGTCCTTGACACGACGGAGGTCGACGAGGGAAGCGGGCAGGAAGCCACGCAGGCCGATGTCGAGGATCAGGCCGCCCTTGACAACCTCGATAACCTCGCCCTCGACGTTCTCGCCGGAGTTGAACTTCTCCTCGATGCGGTTCCAAGCACGCTCGTACTCGGCGCGCTTCTTGGACAGGACCAGACGACCGTCCTTGTCCTCCTTCTGGAGAACCAGAGCCTCGATGGGATCACCGAGTGCAACGATGTCTGCAGGGTTAGCGTCCTTGCGGATGGACAGCTCGCGGACCGGGATAACGCCCTCGGACTTGAATCCGATGTCAACGAGCACCTCGTCATGCTCGATCTTAACGACAGTGCCGTTAACGAGATCGCCCTCATCAAAGTCGGTAATCGTACCGTCGATGAGGTTGTTCATCTCCTCCTCGTTGACATCGTCAAGAGAGAAAATGGACGAGTTCTGAATCTCACTCAAAGGTGGACCCCTTTCGAACTACGGGGCCCCGATTGCTAGGACCTACAGAAGGGTGCGACAAGCACACAACGTTTAGGAACACTCGGGAGCCGACAGATACTAATGTGACGCTTATGCAATCACGTTCGTATAGGTTACGGGGAAATGAGTTCGATTTCAAGCGTGAACTGCGATTTTTTACTCGTGTGGAGACTTTTTCGTAATCTTATGAACACACGTCTCCACAACTTGACGATAACCAGCCAGGCATTCGGCTTTGGGGTAAAGTATCCGGAGCCAACGACTCTAGATTAAATTTACGAGAAAGGTGCCCGCGTGCTCAAAGCAGTCGTTTTCGATATGGACGAGACGCTTCTTAGCATCAACCTCAACGCGTTCATCCTTCGCTATTTTAAGGATGTCTCTTCGATGCTCGCGGATATCGGGCGCCGCAGCCGCGGTGGCACGATGGCACGCCTCGGCACCATCCTGGTCGACCTCAACGCCAATCGCCGAAGCGGCACGGACAACCGAACCAATCTTGAGTTTTACCAAGAAGAGGTCGAGCGCCGATGCGGAATCCGCCTCTCCGATCCCCTCATCTACGAGGCGTTTACCTACTATGACCGCGAAGTTCTTCCGTACAAGAACGACGATGTCATTAACGCCCACGCCATGCCGGGCGCACACGCCGCGCTCCAGGCCGTACAGGACGCAGGGCTGCGTTGCGCGCTCTTTACCAACCCCAGCTTTCCCCAGGGGGCCATCGAGTGCCGCATGGGTTGGGGCGACCTGGCCGACGCTCCCTTTGAGCTCGTCACGCACATGGGAAACACCACCCGCTGCAAGCCCGATGCCACCTACTATCTAGAGCAGCTTCAGGTGATGGGGCTCGAACCGCACGAGGTCCTTATGGTGGGCAACGATCCCAAACGCGACTTCCCGTCCCCCGATTGCGGCATCCAAACCGCCTTTGTGGGCCAAGGCAAGCCCAGCCGAGCCACCTGGTGCGGAACCATGGAAGACTTCGCCCGCAACTTCAACGCCGTAATCGAGGCCTTCTACGAGCACCAAATAGCCGACGAACTGTCATAGGACCCCTCGCTCCAAACAAAATAACGCCGCAGGTTGAGCATAAGTCAGCGAAAATGCCCCTAAGCGAGCAATGTGCCTTGAAAGAGGAGGGCATAGGCCTTCTGGCCATGCCCGACAATTGAAAGGCAGATTGCCGCTTAGGGGCGTTTGCAGCGTCGAGCCGTTACGCGGTTTGGTAAAACCGCGTAACTAACAAACCTGGGTTTTGCCGATCATGATGTTGAGGATCTCGACGTCGGTGTCCTTCATGCCCACGCGGCCTACGTAGCCCATACTGGCGATCGTCTGCTCAACGGTATCTTGGATCAGGCCCTCGCCGGCGCGGAAGCCGCGGCCTTGCATGGCCATATCGTGGCCCAGAATCGCCGCATCGACGCCAGCCGAAATCTTGGCGGCACAGCTCGCCTTGGCGCCGTCGCACACGATGCCGCCCACGTTGCCAAGCGTATTCGAGACCGTCGCGCCAATCTGCTCGCGCGTGCCACCGCACAGCCAGGTAATCGCAGCACCGGCGCCGCACGCGGCGCAAATAGCGCCGCAAAACGCCGAGAGCGCACCAATATAGCTCTTGATATGCACGGCGATAAGATCTGACAGCATCACGGCGCGCACCAGGCGCTCGTGGTCGCAGCGCAGGTACTCGGCATACTCCATGACGGGCAATGCGCAGGTAATGCCCTGATTGCCTGAGCCGCACACAATGGCGACTGGCAGCGCGCAGCCGTTCATGCGGGCGTCGGACCCGGCGGCCGCACGGGCACGGGCACGGCAGGCGACGTCATCGGCACGAGCACCCAGCAGCGTACGGCCCACCTCGGCGCCCCAAGCGTGCGCAAGGCCCTCGGCACTGATTGCGCCATTCAGCTCAATCTGACGCTCGACGGCAGCGCGGGCGTCCTCAATGTCGCCGTCCTCGATAAAGTCGATGATGGACTCAATCGACATGGGCGTGTCGGCGTTATCTGCCGCACGCTCGGCCACGACGCGCTCGGCGCAGGCGGCACACTCCCCCGCCGACTTGCCGCAAACCGGAATACCGTCGAGCGTATGGCACGTGACGTTGGTGTGGTGATCGGTAATCTCGACGACCGCGGTATGGCCTCCGGCCGTGGCAGTCACCTTGATGTAGAGGTTGGGCACACCCTCGACAAGCGACACATCGCAGTAACCGGCATCGGCGAGGAGCTCGGCCACACGAGCACGGTCTTTATCGTCAACGCTCTCGAGCACCTCAAGCGCGCTCTTGGCGTCGCCGCCCACGGCACCCAGCACGGCCGCCGCCTCAATACCGTGCATACCGCCCGAATTGGGCACGGTCACGCTCTTAACGTTCTTGATGATGTTGCCCGAGCAGGCGACATCCATATGATCGGGTTCGCAACCGAGCGTCTGGCTCGCCAGCGCCGCTGCATAGGCAACGGCAATAGGCTCGGTGCAGCCGAGCGCACAGACAAGCTCGCGGTTCAAAACATCGCAAAACGCGGTATCACGAAGGGAATCGGCAGGCATAGGTATCTCCTACTTGTATAACGGACTGGGCTCTCAAAAAGAGTTAGCTCTTTTATTTGATAACAATGCATCAAAAACCGCAACCATGGTTCCGGCGGACGGCGTTCAAGCGCAATCTGACAGCATTCATTCATGAAAAGATAGTCTTGCTGCAAACTAAAGCGTTTGACCAAAAAACGCCCGAGCGTTTACGCAAAAGTCGCGCTATCATGCAGTCGAACGCGGTAAAACCTTTAGCAATCTCGCCGCACAGACCAGAGAGGAACCATCCATGAAGATCGGTATCGGCAACGACCACGCCGCCGTCGAGCTCAAGAACATCATCTCCGAGCACCTAAAGGAGCGCGGCTGCGAGGTCGTGAACTTTGGCACCGACACCTCCGAGAGCTTTGACTACCCCATCGCCGGCTACAAGGTGGGTAAGGCCGTTGCCAACGGCGACGTCGACCTGGGCATCCTCATCTGTGGCACCGGTGTCGGAATTAGCCTGGCTGCCAACAAGGTCGAGGGTGTACGCGCCGTCGTGTGCTCCGAACCCTTCAGCGCCAAGCTCTCGCGCATGCACAACAATACCAACGTGCTCGCCTTTGGCGCCCGCGTCGTGGGCTCTGAGCTCGCCAAGATGATCGTCGACGAGTGGCTCGACGCCGAGTTTGAGGGCGGCCGCCACGAGCGTCGCGTCAATCTCCTCAACGAGATCGACCACACGCGCGGTCTCAAGGTCGTCGACGAGGCCTAAAGATCTGCAAAGCCATACGCTAACGCCAGCCCCCGCCCGGAACACACATCCGGACGGGGGCTGGCGTTAGTAGATTTCTAGGCGTTAACCAGAAATCTACTGGAATATAAAGGGCGCCGCGGATGGAATTCCGCGGCGCCCAAGCCACACGCTAACAGCTTTAAGGAGTCAAAGCCGGTTTAGCCAAAGAAGCGCTTGATCTCGATCTCGGCGTTCTCCAGGCAGTCGGAGCCGTGGATCACGTTAGCGTTGACATCGACAGCGAAGTCGCCGCGAATGGTGCCGGGAGCAGCATCAAGCGGGTTGGTAGCGCCCATAAGGGTGCGCATCTTGGAGACAGCGGAGAGACCGGAAACGACCATCTTGACAACCGGACCGCTCGTCATAAAGTCGCAGAGACCGCCAAAGAAGGGCTTGTCGGCCAGATGGGCGTAGTGCTCCTCGACGGTAGCGCGCTCGAGCGTGGTCATCTCCATGCGCTCGATGACAAGGCCGCTGCGCTCGATGCGAGCAACGATCTCGCCGATCTTACGGTCACGCACGGCGTCGGGCTTAATCATGATGAAGGTCTTCTCGATAGCCATAAGGTAGCCTTTCAAGTAGGTTCGCGCGTGCCCAAGTCCCATTCCGGCACCCGCCTGGACTGCATCGTAACAGAGTTTTAGCTGCAGTTAAACAGAAAGCTGTTTTTTGAAACGTTACAATTTATTAAAACGTTCCATTTGTGTCACTTCTGTTTTGAAGCCCGATTAGAGTACCATCCGACCGCACATCAACCGCATCGAACCGAGCGGACGGTCGGTTGCCGCCCGTGAACGTACCCCCTTCACAACCTGCCCAAAGGTCCTACAGAAGTTCTCGACAAGCCCCTCACCCATAGCAACAAAATACGGGCGCCCGCAACAGCAGACGCCCGTAAAAGCAAAAACGATTTATCAATAAATGGCCAAAACCGCTTCAACTAAAACCTTACTTTGCCCCGTGGCCCATCTCGACGACCTTGGTCAGCGATCCAAACACGCCCTCGTCGGCCACGAGCTGTGCCTCGGCACGCTGCAGCTGCACGGCAACGGCGGCAGGGGCGGTACCGCCCTCGGTCGTGCGGGCGGCGACAATCGACGGGATGTCGAGCGCCTCGGTAATATCACGCTCAAAGAGCGGGCTTGCCTCCTGGAACACCTCAAACGGCAGGTCCTCAAGATTGCAGCCGCGCTTCTCACACATCAGGACCAGATGGCCCACCACGGCATGCGCCTCACGGAACGGCAGGCCACGCTTGGCCAGGTAATCGGCAACATCGGTGGCGGCAAGGTGCCCCACACCACACTCGCGCGCCATGGCATCCTCGTTGACGGTCCAGGTCGAAATCATACCGGCCATAACGGACAGGCACTGCATGAGCGTATGGGCAGTATCGAGAGCGCCCTCCTTGTCTTCCTGCAAGTCCTTGTTATAAGCGAGCGGCAGGCCCTTCATGGTCACGAGCAGCTGCACCAGGTTGCCATAGACTCGGCCGCTCTTGCCGCGGATAAGCTCGGCAAAATCGGGGTTCTTCTTCTGCGGCATGATGGACGAGCCAGTGGAGTAGGAGTCGGAAAGCGTGATAAAGCCAAATTCGGAGCTCGACCACAGCACGATCTCCTCGGAAAGACGCGACAAGTGCATCGCCATGACGGAGCCGGCGTAATGCAGGTCGAGGAGGAAATCACGGTCGGAAACCGCATCGAGCGAGTTGGGGATCACGCCCGCAAAGCCAAGTTCGGCGGCCGTCATCTGACGATCGAGCGGATAGCTCGTACCGGCAAGCGCGGCAGCGCCCAGCGGGCAGTTGTCGGCAGCATCAAAGGCGGCCCGCAGGCGTGTAAAGTCGCGCGCGAACATCCAGGAATACGCCAGCAGATGATGCGACAGCAGCACGGGCTGAGCATGCTGCATGTGCGTGTAGCCCGGCAGAATCACCTTGTCATACTTTTTGGCCGCATCCACCAGCACATGGCGCAGTTCAAGATTGGCCTCCATGAGCTCCTTGGCCAGCGCCTTGACGCCCAGGCGCGTATCGGTCGCCACCTGGTCGTTGCGCGAACGCCCGGTATGCAGGCGCTTACCAGCCTCGCCGATGCGACGCGTCAGCTCGCTCTCGATGGACATATGAATGTCCTCGTCGTTGATATCGAAGGTGAAGTTGCCGGCATCGATATCCTGTTCGATTGCGGTCAGACCCTCGGCAATCGCCTGCTCGTCCTCGGCGCTGATAATGCCCTGGGCCGCCAGCATCTTGGCATGTGCCTTAGATCCGGCGATATCCTGCTTATAGAGATGTTTGTCGACCGGCAGCGACGCGCCAAACTCCTGCGTGACCTCGGCCACGCCCGCCTCAAAACGACCGCCCCAAAGAGCCATGGAACCGTCCCCTTTCATCAAATACCAAAACAAGCGCCCAAAGCAATGCGCCCTGTCGCTAAAGCGATTTTTCAACCGCTAGTTTTACACACTCCCTGCCGTGCGCTGGGCCATGTAGCTAATTTGCAAAGAAGTGACGCACCATGCACTTGGCGCCCAACGTCTCCCTCCGGATGTTGCCCTGCGAATCATCGATCCAGGCCTTCAGGCTCATAGGGACGTCCTCGACCTTTGCAGCATCGAACTCGGGCACGAGGGCAAGTAAAGCATGCGCGATAGCATGGAACATAATGGATACTCCTCATATATATAGGCGCAGAGCCGCCAAATTGATAGAAGGAGCCCCGCCGGATAACCCCGGCGGGGCTCGGACTCAGCCGCAGACGCGGCATCAAATACGCGGGCGGAACGTAGGGGCCACCAATGTTAAGAAGTGTCAGCAAGCATAACGAAAGGTAGGGACCCCGTGCGCCCGTTATGTATCACGCGGATGGGCCGCGCGAATACCAAGGAAAGGGAGGCTTAAGCCTGGGCGGCAGCAGAGCTGGGACCCTGGACCTTAGCCCACGTCTTGAGCGACAACGTATCGATCTCGATAAAGCCAGCGCTAGCCTTCTCGTCAAACGTGGTGTCGCGGTCGTAGGTGGCCAGACCGTAGTCGTAGAGGCTGAAGGGGCTCTTGCGGCCGACGACATGGCAGTTGCCCTTAAAGAACTTCAGACGGACGGTGCCGGTCACGAACTTCTGGGTGTCGGCCATAAAGGCGTCGAGCGCGTTTTTGAGTGGGCTGTACCACTGGCCGTTGTACACGGCGGTGGCCCAATCCTGCTCGAGCTTAATCTTAGTCTTGAGCAGGTCGCCCTCAACGCAAATGTCCTCGAGTGCCTTATGGGCGGTAATGAGCGTCAGGGCGCCGGGAACCTCATAGCACTCGCGGCTCTTGAGGCCCACCAGACGATCCTCGACCAGGTCGAGACGGCCAAAGCCGTTGTCGCCCGCAATCTTATTGAGCGCGATGACGATCTCGGAGAGCTTCATCTTCTTGCCGTCGACGGCGACGGGCTTGCCGACCTCAAACTCAATCTCGGTATACGTCGGGGTGTCGGGCGTGTCCTCGGGATTCTTGGTCATAACCCAGGCGTCGTCGAGCGGCTCATTCCAGGGGTCCTCCAGGTGGCCGCACTCAATGGCACGACCCCACAGGTTGTCGTCGATGGAATAGGGGTTGTCGTTGGCACCCTCGGGAACCGGCACGTTATGGGCGTGAGCGTAGGCGACCTCGTCGGGACGGCACTTCAGATCCCACTCGCGAACCGGAGCGATAACCTTAAGCTCGGGGTCGAGGGCCTTGACGGCAGCCTCGAAGCGGACCTGGTCGTTACCCTTGCCGGTGCAGCCGTGGGCGACGTAGGTCGCGCCAAACTCGTGAGCGACCTCGACAAGCTTCTTGGCGAGCAGCGGGCGAGACAGGGCGGAGAGCAGCGGATACTTGTTCTCGTACATGGAATTTGCGGCGATGGCCTTAGTCAGGAACTCATCGGAGAACTCGTCGCGCAGGTCGAGCACCTGGCAATCAAGAACGCCCAGGTCGAGCGCCTTCTGCTTCTTGGCATCCAGGCCGGTCTCCTCCTGGCCCACGTTGCCGCAGACGCAAACGACATCGAGATTCTTCTCGTCTTGGAGCCACTTGACACATACGGATGTATCAAGACCACCGGAATATGCGAGAACGACTTTTTCCTTGCTCATGGCTGTTTCCTTTCGCCCTTGGTAGCTAGTTAGAACATCGGTCAGTTGCAAGTCATTTCGAGGTCAAAAACCGTGCGATATCAGGTTAAATAGCAATAATCAGCACATACATGCCCTGGAAACATGCAGCAATGTCGTGCTAAAACCCAACGACCTCAAAATGACTCTGTTGAGGCAATTCGCCCCATGCGGACAGAGACGATTGTTATCGTCGTCGGGAAATTGCGCGCTGGCGTCGGATGGCATTGTCTGCAGTAGTGATGATCTTTACGAACTGCATCTGCCTCTCCTTTCACCTATCGCCGGGCGCAATTCTAATATCGTAAACGGTACCTTTTCCTCGGTAAGCGGTTGTTTTTCCGTCTCCGTTTTCGATGGTCGCTATATTACGCTAAAGTGCCCGCGGCACAAGCGACAACTTCAAATTTCTGAAAAGTTTTTTCATTACTTTGTGAATGGTGATGCAAACGCGCGCCAATCCTGCGAAAATACGCCCGACTACGAGTTAATGGTTATAACGTCTGAAACAATCTCGAAACGAAAGGCTCGATTTTATGCAAACTTACGAATCGGACGCCAATATCGGAAACATTAAGCTCATTGCCGTCGACATGGACAAGACGCTGCTGACCGACGAGCGCGTGCTGCCGCAAGGCCTTGACGAACGCCTGGACAAGCTCGCCGAAGCCGGCATCGTATTCTGCCCCGCCAGCGGACGTCCCGCCCCCAAGCTCGAAGAGATGTTCGAGGGCATCAAGAACCGCCTCGCCTTTTGCCCCGATAACGGCGCATGCGTGATATATCGCGGCAACTACATCTATAAGAGCGCTATCGATGTGGCGCTGTATCAGCAGGTCTTGAGCCGTGCCTCGGAGGATCCGCGCGCTGTCCCCGTCCTGTGCTGCTTCGACGAGTTCTACGTACTTGCCCGCGACCATCAATACCACAACGAGATCAGCGTCTACTACAACACGATCAACTACGTCGATAGCTTTGAGGGCCTTGACGTCGAATCCAACAAGATTTCGATCTTCTTCCCCGCCTACGATGCCGAGCCAGCGTTTCGCGAGGACTACAGCCCGGCGTTCTCGGACAAGCTCTACGTCACCAACGCCGGGCGCGAGTGGATCGACTTCATGAACTTGGGCGTCGACAAGGGCGCTGGCGTCGCGCACCTGTGCGAGCAGCTCGGGATCGATATCGCCGACGCCGCCGCCGTGGGCGACACCTACAACGACATCCCCATGCTCGAGCGCGTCGGACACAGCTTTATCGTGGACAATGCCGAGGAGCACATGGATGCACACGCCAAGTGGCGCATTCCGAGCAACAACGACGGGGGCGTACTGACGCTCATCGACGCCATCTTGGCGGCTCGGTAATCTATCTCGTCGCCATGCCCGGGGCCGGCCGTTTGATTTTTGGTAGGGAAGGTACAGGGCAAGCGCGGAGGGCACAATAATTTTTTAAAAGAAAGGGGGGGAAAAAAAAAAAAACACAAACAACACAAAAACACACCAAAAAACAACAATATGTGCCCTTCTTCTCTTTCGTATCCTACAAAAATCAAACGGCCGGCCCCGGGCATGGCTACGTTAGCTTGCTTGCCTAGATGGCGTCTTGGCGTCTAGATACTTAGCTGAATAATTATGGATGAAGGGAGTTCCTTGCTGAAAGGGACTCCCTTCTGGTTTGGTTACTTTGGAACTGTGGGTGCTTCCCTATTTAGCGTCGGCCCAGGTTATGCCGGTGCTGGCTTCGGCGATTAGGGGTACGCGTAGGTCTACGACGTGCTCCATGACGTCGCGGACCATAGCGGTGAGGCGCTCGACTTCGTCGATGGGGCACTCAAAGTCCAGTTCGTCGTGTACCTGCAGGATCATGTGGGCGGCAAAGCCTTCTTCTTCCAGACGTCGGCTTACGCGGGCCATCGCAATCTTGATGATGTCGGCGGCGGTGCCCTGCATGGGGTGGTTCATGGCCGTGCGCTCACCAAAGCCACGGAGCTGTGGGTTTTTGGCCTTGAGCTCGGGAATATGGCGTCTGCGGCCATACATGGTCTCGGCATAGCCCGTCTGCTTGGCACGTGCCACCACGTTGTCGAGGAACGTGCGCACGCCCGGGTAGGCCTCGTAGTAGCGGTCGATCATGTCGCGCGCCTCGGCCATCGAGATATGCAGCGACTGCGACAGGCCATAAGCCTGCTGACCATACACGATGCCGAAGTTCACGGCCTTGGCGCGGCTGCGTAGGTCGGGCGTTACCTCGGACACCGGCACGCCAAACACGCGCGCCGCCGTCTCGGCGTGGAAGTCCTCGCCCTCGTTAAAGGCGCGCACCAGGTGCTCATCACCCGAGAGATGCGCCAGCAGACGCAACTCGATCTGCGAGTAGTCCACCGCCAAAAAGACGCTTCCCTCGCCTGCCGAAAACGCCGTCTTGACGGTACGGCCCAGCTCCGAGCGCGTCGGGATGTTCTGCAGGTTCGGGTCGCTCGAGGACAGGCGACCCGTTGCCGTGATGGTCTGGTTGTACGTGGTATGCACGCGACCGTCACCGCGGCGCAGCGGGCCCAGCGTGTCCAGATAGGTGGACTTGATCTTGGACTTCTCACGCCAATCCAAGATCAGACGCACGATTTCGTGGTCGCGGGCAAGGTCGCTCAGCACCTTGGCGTTGGTCGAATAGTAGCCGCGCTTAGTCTTTTTGAGGCCCTTGGTCGGAAGCCCCATAACGTCAAATAGCACATGCGAGAGCTGCATGGGACTGCCGATGTTAAACGTCTCATCACCCGCCAGGTCACGAATGCTGCGCTCGACCTCGGTGATCTGGGTCGCCAGGCCCTCGGACAGATTACGCAGGCGGTCGGGATCCACGAGCATGCCCGCACGCTCCATCTTGGCAAGCACCGGCACGAGCGGCATCTCAATGCCATCGAACACGTTGGCGGCGTTCTCACGGGCCATGCGGTCGCGCAGTGGTGCGACCAGCGCCCGCGTCAAGGCCGCCGTGCGGGCGGCGGGCGCAGGAGCGTCCTCGCCGGCACCCTCTGCACCGCGCGCCGCGGGCAGCGCCATCTGCAGATAGGTATCGGCCAGATACGCCTCGTCAAACTCGGAGCGGTCGGAATCTAACAGGTAGGCGGCGACCACGGTGTCGAAGATGCGCGTGGAGTCGACTGCCAGCGGATCCATGAGCTCGGGCTCCGAAGAATCGATGGGCGAAAGCTCATGCAGCAGCGCCTTCGTATCCGGGCTCGCCACGCGGCCCTCCATAAACAGGCGCGCAAGCACGCCGGTGATCACGCCGTGGGCGAAGTTGAAGCCATCGACTACGGCAGTGGTACTGCCGTCGCCCTCCTCTAGCGCAAGCAGCCCCTTGGACGTCGCCAGCCACAGCGTGCGCGTCAGGCCAAAAAGCGCGCCCTCCTCCTTGTCATCGTCCACCACGGCGGCAATCCACTCGCCTGCCTCGATCGCGCGAGCGACCTCGGCGGCAGCGGCAGCGAGCGCCTCGGCATCGCCGGCGGCGGCGCGCATAACGGGGGGAATTTCAAACGTGCTGGCGGTGGCCGCAGCCCCGCCCTCGCCACCAATCAGTGACAAGAAACGGTTCTGCATGGCCGTAATGCCGAGTGCGCCCAGTGCCGCGGACACTTCGTCAGCAGAAAACGCCGGGAAGGACGTTTCGTCAAAGTCGAGCTCGACAGGTGCATCGGTACGAATGGTCGCAACCTTGCGGCTCAGCAGCGCATCATCGATGTGCGCACGCAGGCTCTCACCCATCTTGCCCTTGACTTCATCGGCATGCGCGATGACCTCGTCCAGGCTACCGTACTGTGCAATGAGCGCGCTCGCCTTTTTGGGGCCGATACCCGGTACGCCGGGAATGTTGTCCGACGTATCGCCTTTCAGACCGTAAAAATCGGGCACGAGTGCCGGCGTAATGCCGTGATACAGGTCATCCACGCTCTCGGGCGTCATAATCGCTACGTCGGACAGGCCCTTGCGGGTCGAGACCACGTTGACGTGCTCGGTCACAAGCTGATACATGTCACGGTCACCGGTCACCAGCAACATGTCGCAGCCGGCCTCCTCACCCAGGCGCGCCATGGTACCCAGGATATCGTCGCCTTCCCATCCCTCGGACTGCAGAATCGGCACGTTGAGCGCACCGAGCAGCTCCTTAATCATCGGAAACTGCGCATGCAGATCGGGGTCCATGGGCGGGCGCTGCGCCTTATACTGCGGCAGCATCTCCATGCGCACGCGCGGCTTGCCTTTATCAAACGCCACGACCACACCGTCGGGGTTAAAGGCATCGATCATCTTAAGAAACATGTTCAGAAAGCCAAAGATCGCGTTGGTGGGGCGACCGTCCGGCGCGTTCATGGTCGGCGGCACGGCGTGGAAGGCGCGGTGCATGAGCGAGTTGCCGTCAATAACGGCAAAGGTGCGGCGCTTGTCAGACATATTGAATACCTCACTTTGGGCTGGGCACGGTTTGCTCACACCAGTTTACACGCTCCCTGCCCCGCGGCCACAGCACATCAAGCTCCCCTGCCACCGTGAGCCCGCGCGTGATACGATGGCTCACGGTACATCAACCAGCACGATCGATCCGAAAGGAGCCTGCGTCATGGAGCGTCCCTGCGCATGGAAAAAGTACACGCCACAGCAAGTCGAGGAGCTCGAGGAGCTTTGCCGCGGCTATAAGCAGTTTTTGAGCGAGAACAAGACCGAGCGCCTGTGCGTCAAAACCGGCATCAAGATGGCCGAGGAGGCGGGCTACGTCAATCTGGAGACCGTGATTGCCGAGGGCCGCGAGCTCAAGGCAGGCGACAAGGTGTACGCCGCCAACCACGGCAAGGACCTTATGCTCGTCAACCTTGGCACCGCCCCGCTCGAGCAGGGCTTTAACATCCTGGGCGCCCACGTGGACTCGCCGCGCCTGGACCTTAAGCAGAATCCCGCCTTCGAGGCCGGCGGCATGGCCTACCTCGACACGCACTACTACGGTGGCGTCAAGAGCTACCACTGGGTGGCCTCCCCGCTCGCACTCGTGGGCGTCATCTGCAAAAAGGACGGCACCACCGTCGACATCAACATCGGCGACAAGGCGGACGACCCGGTCTTTACCATCTCCGACCTGCTGATCCACCTCTCGAGCGAGCAGATGTCCAAGCCCGCCAAGGACGCCGTCGACGCCGAGATTCTCGACGTGATCGTGGGCGGCCGTCCCGTCAAGTTTGACGAGGACGACAAGGACGCCCCCAAGGAGCCCGTCAAGCAGATGTTCCTGGACATCCTCAAGGAGCAGTACGACGTCGAGGAGGAGGACTTCCTCTCCGCCGAGATCGAGGTCGTGCCCGCCGGCCCCGCCCGCGACATGGGCCTCGACCGCTCCATGATTTTGGGCTATGGCCACGACGACCGCGTCTGCGCCTACCCCTCCATGCTCGCCCAGATCAATGTGGCCAATGTCGAGCGCACGAGCATCACACTCATCGTCGATAAGGAGGAGATCGGCTCCGTAGGTGCCACCGGCATGACGAGCCGTTTCTTCGAGAACACCGTCGCCGAGATCATGACGCTCGCCGGCGAGGATAGCCCGCTGACCCTACGCCGCGCACTCGCCCGCAGCCGCATGCTCTCCTCCGACGTGTCTGCCGGCTTCGACCCGGGCTATGCCGGCAAGTTCGAAACCAAGAACGCCGCCTTTATGGGTCGTGGCCTGTGCTTCAACAAGTACACGGGCAGCCGCGGCAAGGGCGGTTCAAACGACGCCGACGCCGAGTACGTGGCCCTCGTCCGCGACATCATGGACGAGGCCGGCGTGGACTTCCAGACCTGCGAGCTCGGCCGCGTCAACGCGGGCGGCGGCGGCACCATCGCCTACATCATGGCCAAGTACGGCATGAACGTCATCGACTCCGGCGTTGCCGTCCTGTCCATGCACGCCCTGTGGGAGGTCGCTAACAAGGCCGATATCTACGAGGCCTACCGCGGCTACAAAGCCTTCCTCGAGCGCGCCTAGCAAACCCTCGTAAGGCTCACCAAACCAGCCCTTTATAACTTGCGGTGGAATACGGACTAACCTGGCCTTCAACCGGCCCGCGCAGACCGCATTCCACCGCAACTTCTTTTTGGCAGAGGAGAGTTCATGCTCCAGGTCATCGTTTCACCCGCCAAGCAAATGCGCGCGGCACAAGATGCTTTTGAAGTTCAGGGGATTCCGCCCTTTGCGCGCGAGACCGCCCAGCTGCACCTTGCGCTCTTGGACATCGAACGAACCGAAGGCGACAGCGGTCTACAAGCTCTGTGGAACGTCAGCGACAAGCTACTGGCCCCTTGTCTCGACATTTTGCATGAGTTCGAGCCCATCTTGGGAAACGGCGATCTTGCCGATTCCGGTATCGCGCGCCGCATCTCCCCTGCCATCATGTCCTATCACGGCATTCAGTACCAGAGCATGGCACCCGAGGTAATGGATGCCGAACAGCTCGCCTGGCTGCAAAGCCACCTGTGGATCCTCTCCGGCCTCTACGGGTGCGTTCGTCCCTTTCATGCCGTCGAACCGTATCGGTTGGAGATGGGCGCGAAGCTCGCCGTTGACGATGCCCGAGACCTCTACGCGTTTTGGAGCGACAAGCTCGCGCGGGCTACCGCCCCGGCAGGCTCAAACACCACGATCGTCAACCTCGCCAGCGTAGAGTATGCCAAAGCCGTTCTGCCCCACCTCGCGGGCGACGCCACAACCGTCACTTGTCTCTTTGGCGAAGGTGTCCGCAACGGCAAGCCCATCCAGCGCTCGACCGCCAGCAAAAAGGCGCGCGGCTCCATGGTGCGCTGGATGGCAGAAAACAAGCTCGAAGATGCAAGCGAACTTACCACATTCAACATCGGCTATCGGCACATCCCCGAGCTTTCAGACAAAAACACCCTGGTTTTCATGAACGCGCAGGCACAATAGGCCCGCCGTTTCCAAACACCCCGTTACTCCGCCAAGTCATCGGCCTTTGCAATCTCGCTCGTCGAGCCATCTTGGTAGGTAACCTTAACGTGCTCTACGTCGGATACCGTAACGCCCGACGGAGGTTCCAGGCGCCATTCCGTCAGCGCGATATCCATGGTCGTGGGCACATCGCCCTGATCTTTGAGCTCCACCGTCAGTGTTTTGAGCGCCTCATCAAACGTCACGCGTTCGATTTCTTCACCCGGAATAGACCCGCCGCTCAGCTGCAATTGCACAAACTCGTCGCGCGGATACCAGTAGTCGCCGGGAGCTGCCACCGTGTTACCGCCAGCGACCTTCACCGTCATGATCGGCAGGCTATCATCAGCCTCGAACTCCCATGCGGCTCCGCCGCGACCGCCAAACGTCCAGATGCAAAAGGCAATCACCAGCACGGCAAGCACCGCAAAACCAATCGCGACAAGGCCATGGTGCGCACGGCCCTCCTCGGCCGATACGTCCCATTGCGTCTCTCGATATAGATGCTTGTCTTCCATGTTCGCCTCCCCACAGGCACGCTCGTTGGCCCAATCGTACCCATTCAGGCTATACTTGAGCCCATGACATAACGGGGAGCTTGCAGGACAAGACGGCAGGCTGAGACTGGGCGCGCCCGCCCTGACCCGCAAACCTGATATGGGTAATGCCAACGAAGGGAGCCGTGCCAATGAGCACACAGATCGAGCCCAAGCTCGTCACGCAAATCGACTTCGCCCGTGCCGGGCAGATCACGCCGCAGATGAAGGAAGTCGCCGAGCGCGAGCATCGCGACCCCGAGTACATCCGCGAGCGCGTGGCCGACGGCCGCATCGCCATTCCCGCCAATATTGTGCACATCAAAAAGGGCATGCGCGCCTTTGGCGTCGGTGAAGGCCTGTCCACCAAGGTCAACGTGAACTTGGGCATCTCGGGCGACAAGGCCGATGCCGCCGAGGAATGGAAGAAGGTCAAGATCGCCGAGAACTTTGGCGCCGACGCCATCATGGACCTCTCCAACTCGGGCAAGACGCGCCAGTTCCGCCAGCAGCTCATCGACGAGACGCCGCTCATGGTAGGCACCGTCCCCATGTACGACGCCATCGGCTACATGGAAAAGCCGTTGGTCAAGCTCACCAAGGACGACCTGTTCGAAGTCGTGCGCGCGCATGCCGAGGACGGCGTGGACTTTATGACCATTCACTGCGGCATCAACAAGTCGGTCACCAAGACCTTTAAGGAGGCCGGCCGCCTGATGAACATCGTGAGCCGCGGCGGCTCACTGCTGTTTGGCTGGATGGAGGTCACCGGTAACGAGAACCCGTTCTATGAGTTCTACGACGAAT